>DATNOD010000181.1:0-5893 GCA_035601515.1 Candidatus Eiseniibacteriota bacterium
TCCGTTCGGACCAGGTCGGGGTGTTCGGCCAGAAGCTGGAGCGCGAAACGGGTCGAGTCCCGGAAGCGGTCACGCAGCCCGGCGTCGATCCGGGCGCCCCAGTCTGGGGCGTCGATCGTGAAGGCGCCGAAGCAAGATGCCGACGGTGTCACGATCAACCCCTCGGAATTTCGAAGGCTTTCCGAGAGCCTTGTATTCAATTTGTCGGCACTCGCGAAGTCGCCGGCGTTGGCAGAGATCAACCCGCAACACCATTGGCCCTTCGGAAACCCAACGTTGTAGCCAGCAGCCTCGGCGATTCGCTGCAAAGCCACGGCTGACTCGGGGAGCATGCGGTCGACCATGCACGAGGCGAAGATCGTGAGCGGCTCACCCTCTCCATGGCTCTTGACGGGCGCCCGATCTCGATACGGCACCCGCGCCAGGCGAGGCGCCCCGGGTACGAGGCCGCTGAAGGGAGCTCCTGTGCGTAGAAGACGATCTGCCAGCTCCGGCCGCTTCCACACTCCCAGCACCGCTTTCTTCCGCAGCGACTTCCGGCCCTTGCGCCGGTGCTCGAGGATCTGGCGCGGCAGGGGGATGTCGACCGGACAGATCTCCTGGCATGCATTGCACTGCGTGCACAGCGTGTTGGGAAGGTCGGCCTCGTCGAGGCCGTGGTGAAACGGCGTCAGCACGAGCCCGATCGGTCCGTTGTAGATGTGCCCGAACTGGTGGCCGCCGACGGCCATGAACGCCGGGCACGCGTTGGAGCAGGCGCCGCACCGGATGCAGGTCAGAGCATCGCTGAAAACCGGATCGGCGCGCATCTCTTCGCGGCCGTTGTCAAGGATGACGCAGTGCATCTCACGCGGACCGTGGACGCCGATCGTCAGCGACTGCTCGATGTCGGCCGAGCGTGAAGGACCCGTGATCCAGTTGACGTAGCTGGACATGATCTGGCCGGTGCCGCTGCGTGGGAGCATGCGCAGCACCGCGACCGCGTCGTCGAGTGAGGCCACGACCTTGTCGACGCCGAACAGCGCGATGTGCACCGGCGGCAGCGTGACCGTGAGGTCTGCGTTGCCTTCGTTGGTGACCAGCATGATGGTTCCCGTCTCCGCGATCGCCAGGTTGGCGCCACTGATGCCGACGGAGGCGCTGATGAACTTCTGCCGCAGGGATTCGCGTGCGTGCGCCTGGATCGCCTCGACCGTCGCTTCGGTTCCGAACACGCGCGCCGCGTCTTCCTTGGTGAGGTGGATCGCGGGCGCGATGAGGTGGGAGGGATGTGTGTGTGTGAGCTGTACCATCCGTTCGCCGAGGTCTGTCTCGACCACCTCCATTCCCAGCGACTCGAGGTATGGGTTGAGCTCGATCTCCTCGCTTGCCATCGACTTGACCTTGGTCACGATGGGCCGGTGCTGCCCACCGGCGGCGTTCCAGCAGATCTGCCCGATGATGTCGCGCGCTTGCGCCGCGTCGCGAGCGAAATGGACCTTGCCGCCCACAGCCTCGAGGCGTTCGGTGAATTGCTGCACCAGCTCCGGCAATCGTTGGAGGTTGGCGCGCCGGCGCCGCTTGAGCTCGGTGCGGCCGGCTTCAAAGTCGAAATCCGCGAAGGCTGCGTCACGCCGAGTGCGCAGGCCGGTCATCGCTTTGGTCAACGCGCCTTGCAGCTTGGGGTCGTCCAGAGCTTTGTTGACGCGCCTGGCGAAGTGGCGGCGGGATTCAGGCACGCGCTTGGCGTGCTTCCTGGATTGCCTCGCCGATCGCAGCCTGGGTCGACACCGGGGCCAAGCATATTGTCCCGACGCAGACCACCGCGCGGTCGTCGCCATTCGGATCGAGCACCACGTATGGGTGCGCCACGACCGCGGCGCGCGCCAGCTCGGCGTTGCCAGTGCTGACCTTGATCACGTGTTGCGTTCGGTCAAGCGCACGCGCGAAGACGGCCGCCATCAAGCCGTACTGGCGAGGGAGCGCGGCCACGGACTCGAGCACGCGTCGGGCGCGGACCAGGTAAGGCTGCTCGGGATCGCCAACCAGCTGGTCCAGCTCCACGAGCGCGATTGAAGCGATCGAGTTCTCGACGAGCGGCTTGATTCGTTCGCTCAGCCGGCCGAGCTGGTCAGTTCCAGCGTGGTCGAAGTAGCCGCCAAGCTCGGGATCGGTGTATGCGGACTCGAGGTGCTCGGCGATGTCGCTCGCGATCGTGAGCCAATCACCGGCCACCCTTGATTGGTGAGCGCGCACCGCAGCCCAGAGTCCCCAGACCTGGTCGGCCAGCTGTCCCGCGACGCCCTCGCCGCGCGCGAGTCCCGCACCGCGCCGGTACCGATCGCGGAACAGCCTCTCGAGCAGGCTGGCCGCGTGCTCACGCAGCGCCGGCCGCTCGCAGCGCAATGCCGCGTCCAGGTACGAGATCGCCAGCGCCACATTCCACGAGGTGTAGACCCGCCGGTCGACATAGGGTGCGGTTTCATGTGCGCGTGCAGCGGCATCGAGCGAGTAGTAATGCTCGTCCGCATCCTGGCTGCCCGCGTAGAGACCGGTGGCCGGATCGCGGAGGATGCGGTCGAGGTATCCGGTTGTCTCATCCAACTCAGTGCGCAGTCCAGCAAGGGCCAGCGCGTCGACTAGGCCTGCGTGGTCCTCGAGCATCTTCTCGAAATGCGGGACGCTCCAGTCCTGCGTTGTCGAGTAGCGGAAGAAGCCGCCCTCGACATGGTCGTAGGTTCCACCGCCTGCCATCCGCTCGAGCGTGTGCACGGCCATCGCGCGCAGCTCCGGGTCGGATCGCAGCTGCGCCTGCTCGAGCAGGAGCAAGATGGCGTCCGTCTGGGGAAACTTGGGGGCGGACCCAAAGCCGCCGTACTCGGCGTCGTAAGCATTCTTGACCGCGTCGAGGACTTCATCCACCAGAGAGTTGTCGAGCGTCCCCGCGCTGCGTGCCACCAATGAGCCGGCGCGCTTCTTGGTTTCCAACACGCGATCGGCGATCTCCGGCTGATGCGAGTGGTAGTAGCCGGCCACTTTCGAGAGCGCATCGGCCATCTGGTCCGGCGGCATGTACGTGGCTCCGGTGAGCAGCTCGCCGGACGAGGTCAGGAATGCCGTCGTGGGCCATCCGCCCATGTTGTAGCGCTGGTTGACGTCGGGTCGGAGGTCGTTGTCCACCCTGATGGGAAGGTACTCGCGGTTGATGAGGTCGATGACGCCCGCGTTCGAGTAGGTCGTCTCGTCCATGACGTGGCACCAGTGGCACCACACGGCCGAAATCGACAGAAGGATGGGCCGGTCCAGGGTGACCGCCTCGCCGAAAGCCTTCTCTGACCAGGGGCGCCACTTGATCTCGTGGGCGCGGTTGGGCCGCGGGGAGAAGTGGAACTCCCTCCCCGCCTCGCGGGGAGGTCGACCCGGCCGCGAAGCAGCCCGGTCGGGTGGGGGGATCGAATCTGGCATGGCGCCTAGCGTACGGGCAGTGAAAGAATGAAGTCGTGATCTCAACCAGCGCGGTCGACGCTTACATCGAGAAGAACTCCCGGCGGTTTGTCGAAGACCTCGAAGAGCTCTGTTCCTTTCCAAGCATCTCCAACCACGGGCTGGATGCTGTGACGCCGGCTCGTGACTGGATCGCCGATCGCCTCGGCCGTTTCACCGAGCGCGTGGAGACGCTCGACGAGGGCGGCATGCCCGCGTTGTATGCGGAGGTGGCCGGCGCGGGCCGGCGCAAGCTCTTGCTCTACCAGCACTACGACGTCCAGCCTGTAGACCCGATCGAGCTGTGGGAATCGGATCCGTTCAAGCCGGTCGAGAAGGACGGGCGCATCATCGCGCGCGGTGTCGCCGACGACAAGGCGGACGTGATGGCGCGAATCCACGCGCTCGAAACACTGAAGGGGCTGGGCGAGGTCCCGGTCACGTTGCGGTTTCTCGTCGAGGGTGAGGAGGAGATCGGCTCCATGACCTTCGAGAAGATCGCGCACAAGCACGCGGACAAGCTGCGCGCCGACGGCTGTTTGTGGGAATCGGGCGCGTCATTCGACCCGGCCGGCCGGCCGACGCTGCAGTTCGGATGTCGCGGCCTTCTTTACGTGCAGCTGCGCGTGAAGATGCTCGACTTCGACCAGCACTCGGGCCTGGCTTCGATCTATCCATCGGCCGCCATGTACCTCGTCGAGGCGCTGGCCAGCCTGCGCGATCAGGACATGAACATCCGCATCGACGGTTTCTACGAGCGCATGATCGAGCCGACTGACGCCGACCTGCAGATGATGGCGAAAATCGAGCCAGAGATCGCGCCGATGAAGAAGCTCGTGGGATTCGAGCGCCTCATCCGCGACCCCGCTCCTGAGCACGTCATCGAGCAGCTGCTGTTCACGCCCACCTGCAACATCGCCGGGATCACCACCGGCTACCAGGGCCCGGGGTCGAAGACCGTGCTGCCGGCCGAGGCGACGGCCAAGCTCGACTTCCGGCTGATCCCCGACCAGGACCCCGCAGACATCCTGATTCGCCTCCGCAAGCATTTCGACGCCCACGGATTCGAGAAGGTCGAAATCTTCGGCCACGACGCAGAGAAGCCGGCGCGCTCAGACCCCAACTCCGAGGTCGCCAGGAGCGTCATCGACTGCGTGAAAGAGCTCCACGGCGAGCCGGTCCTGTGGCCGTTCATGCAGGCGACCGGGCCGATGCACCCGGTTGTGGTCGACCTGGGGGTGCCGACGGTGCTGCCAGTCGGGGTCGGCAGGCCCGACAACCGCATCCACGCCCCCAACGAGAACATCCACGCCGCCGACTACATCAACACCATCCGGCTCATGTGCCGGGTCTGGGAACGGTTCGGAGCGGGCTAGAGTTAGCGCCTGATGGAGAAGCTCACCGAGAAGCTGTTCACGGTCAAGTACAAACAGGACACCGGGCGGCCGCACATCGAGATCGTCAACCAGGCGGTCTGTGCCGACGAGTGCAAGGGCAAGTTCTGCACGCATTTCTGCCCGGCAGGCGTTTATGAGTGGAACGAGGAACAGAAGAAGACGCTGGTGAGCTCGGACAACTGCATCGAGTGCGGCGCCTGCTCGATCGGGTGCCCTTACGACAACATCGCCTGCCACAGCCCGCGGGGCGGCTTTGGCGCCCAGTACAAGTTTGGCTAGCCCGACCCTCAGGAATACCAACCCCCGCGGCGCAATTGAGATTGATGCAATGAGCAAGTACGACGTGGTCATCGTGGGCGGGGGTCCGGCGGGGCTGGCGGCCGGCCTGTACACGGCCCGGATGAACCTGACTACCCTCCTCCTCGACCGCGGCCCGCTGGGCGGCCAGCTGCTGAACACCGAGCTGGTCGAGGACTACCCCGGATTCGAGTCCATCTTCGGCAGCGAGCTGGCGACCAAGATGGGGGACCACGCGCGCAAATTCGGGCTCGAGGTGCGCGAGTTCGAGCCGGTGAAGGAGATCGACAAGGAAGGGGACATGAAGGTCCTCCGCCTGGAGAGCGGCGAGGAGATCCGGACCCCGGCACTGATCATGGCGGCCGGTGGCCTGCCCCGCTACCTCGGCGTGGCCGGAGAGAAGGAATTCCAGGGCCGCGGTGTCAGCTACTGCGCGGTTTGCGATGGCGCCTTCTTCAAGGGCGAAGAGCTGGCCGTCATCGGCGGCGGCGACGCGGCTGTGGAGGAAGGCGACTTCCTGACCCGCTACGCCAAGAAGGTCTACATCCTTCATCGCCGCGACCAGCTTCGCGCTCAGCCGATTCTCATCGACCGGGCGCGCGCCAACCCCAAGATCGAGTTCATCCTCGAGGCGGGCGTCAAGGAGATCGTCGGCAACGGCAAGGTGAAGTCGTTGAAGTACGAGCAGCACGGTGCGACCAAGCAGCTCTCGGTCGGCGGCGTGTTCATCTTCATCG
>DATNOD010000182.1:0-1601 GCA_035601515.1 Candidatus Eiseniibacteriota bacterium
GCCCACGTACCCGGCGAGGATCCCCATCGCGGTCCCGATGCTGCCCGCCACCAGCGTCCCCATCAGCCCCACGATCAGCGACACGCGCGCGCCGTGGATCAGGCGGCTCAGGATGTCCCGGCCCTGGAAGTCGGTGCCGAGTAGCGTCGTCGCACGTCCCCCCTCCATCCAGAACGGCGGATCGAACACGTTCGCGCCTTGCACTGGCAGCGTCGGGTCGTGCGGTGCGATGAGGTCGGCGAAAATCGCGACGAGCATGAGGCCGCCGAGGATGACGATGGCGGCCTGCGGCGCTTCCCGCACCGCTTTGATAACCGATCTGAGCCTGCCGGCGGCCGCCCGTTCTGAGGCGAGCCGCGTATTCGCCGGGATAGTCGCCATCGTCACCTACCTCGTGAGCCGGACGCTCGGCTCATCTCGTGAGCTGGTTTCTCGGCTCACCTCGTGAGCCGGATTCTCGGGTCGATAAAGGCGTAGAGGATGTCCACGATCAGGTTGATCCCGACGATCATGAAGCCCGCCATGATCACGACGCCCTGCACGAGCGGAAAGTCCCGCTGGAAGATGCCTTCGTAGAGCAGGCGGCCGATGCCGGGCCACGCGAAGATCACCTCGATGATGACGGCGGCGTTGACCATCACGACCATGTTGACGCCGGCCAGCGTGAAGACCGGGATGAGCGCGTTCTTGAACGCATGCATGGCGATGACCACGACGTCCGGGAGCCCCTTGAGCCGAGCGAGCTTGATGTACTCGCTGCCGAGCACCTCGAGCATGCTCGAGCGGGTCAGCCTGAGCATCGAGGCGGCGAAGTACCACCCGAGTGCCAGGGCGGGCATGACGACATGCCGCCAGTCACCGGCCCCGGAGGTCGGCAGCCATCGGAGCCAGACCGAGAACACGAGGATCAGCACGAGCCCCAGCCAGAACCCGGGGATCGAGAGGCCGAGCAGGGCCACGCCCTTCGCGACGTTGTCCCACCAGCTGTTCACCTTCACCGCCGAGATGATGCCGGCCGGAACGCCGATGAGCAGGGAGATGAGCGTGGCGGCGAGACCCAGGGTCAGCGAGTTGGGCAGCCGCTGGAAGTAGAGCTCGCTGACCGGGAGCCGGTAGTTGAAGGACTTGCCGAGCTCCCCCTTGAAGGCGTTCTGCATGAAGGTCACGTACTGCACGGGCCACGAGCGGTCCAGGCCCCATTGCTGACGAATCCGGTCGAGATCTTCGGGGCGTGCGCTGGCTTCCGCCATGAGCGCCACCGGGTCCCCCGTGAACCGGACGACCAGGAAGATCGTCGCGCTCAGGATCAAGAGCGTGACGAGGCTGTAGAGGACGCGCCGGATGATGAACTGCGGCATGGCCGATTACTGGTCCTTCACCTTCAGGTCCTCCCAGGGATAGGCGTAGCCGGTGGTGATGGTCGGGAAGACGTCCTGCCACTTCTGCGCCGCGATCCGGGGCCCGATCGCGTTGACGAACGCGTGGCGGAACACCGGCACGATATAGTAGTTCTCGAGAATGCCCCGCTGGATCTCCTCGGCGAGCTTTTTCCGCTCCGCCGGATTGATCGACCGCTCGTACTGGTCGAACTTGCCGTCGAG
>DATNOD010000183.1:0-8500 GCA_035601515.1 Candidatus Eiseniibacteriota bacterium
AGACACCGCCGATCCAACCGCGTTGTGCGCGAGGTAAAAACCGACCGCGGCCGACAGCGCCACCGGGGGGCTCAGCTCCGGCTGCAGCATCTGCGCCGCCCGAAGAGTGAAGAAAGCCGTCGCGAAATTGCCCGCACCGAACACGGCCACGGCCGCTATCAATCGCCAGAAGGGTCCTGGCAGGGGCACCCTCAGCGACACCGGCTCGCCGCGTCCGTGGCGCGGATCGCGCGTCAGAATGCCGAAGAAAATCACGGCAATCACGCCAGGGATCAAAGCCACCGCGAACACGGTGCGAAAACCGTGGCCGCCGGCCAGCAGGATGAACGCGATGGCCGGACCGAGCAGCGCGCCGACAGTGTCGAGGGCCTCGTGAAATCCGAATGCCTTTCCCAGGTCGCCTTTGCCCACCGAGCCCGCCAGCATCGCCGAACGGATCGGTTGGCGCAGCCCGCGGCCCATCCACGCCAGCGCGCGGGCGATGATCACCTGCGGCCAGCTCGTGACCGCGATCAAGAGGGCAAGTCCGACCACGGTCGTCCCATAGCCGCCGACCGCCAGGCTCTTACGCCACGTTATGCGGTCGCTGTACCAGCCGCTCCACAGCTTGACGACCGCCGCCGACCCGTCGGCCACGCCCTCGACGATCCCCACCGCGAGCGCCGGAGCGCCGAGGCCTGCGGTGATGAAGAGAGGCAGGACCGCGAACACCATCTCGTAGTTGGCATCTGCAGCCAGGTCGGCGACGCCGATACCGAGAACATTGCGATTGAGCCAGGACGACCGGCTCAGCTGATTTCTAGGGGCTCGGAGTGAAAAGGCCCCCCATCCGCGTCAGCGACGAACGCGTTGGCGTCGACGGGCTTGCCCTTTTCGATTGAGACGATGACGTAGACGTAACCCGCCCACGCCCGTTCCGTGTCAAATCGAGACGCTTGGGCCGGGTGATCGGGGTGGCTGTGGTAGTAGCCGATGACGTCCAGACCAGCCGCGTCCGCCTCGCGCTGAATGCGGATCTGGTCTAGCGGATCGATCTCGTATCGGTCGCGCGACCGCTCGACGATGAGGTTGCGGGCGCGCCGAACATCGGTGACGACGTGATCGTTGCCGAGCATGAGGCCGCAGACCTCATCGGGGTAGCCCTCTGATCCATGAGCCTGGATCGCCTCGAACGCCGGCCGCTGAATTTTCACCTGCGTCCGTAAAGACCGGTCGACAGATAGCGGTCCCCCGAGTCTGGGAACACGGTGACGACCACGCCCTCGGGGACGGTCTCGGCCAACCGGCGCACCGCCCATAGGGCGGCGCCGCTCGAGTGGCCCACGAGCAGCCCCTCGGTTCGCGCGACTGCGCGTGCGAGGTCGTAAGCAGGTTCCGTCGGGCAGTTCCAGATCTCATCGGCCAGGCTCGGATCCCAGACCTTCGGAACGATGGCGGTCGGAATGTGCTTGAGGCCCTCGAGCCCGTGAAATGAGTCTTCGGGTTGGACGGCTATCGTGCGGATGGATGGGTCGTGCTCCTTCAGCCGCCGCGACGTCCCCACGAAGGTGCCTGTGGTCCCAAGTCCGGCGATGAAATGCGTGATGCGCCCAGAGGTTTGCGCGAGGATCTCGACCGCCGTGCCCTCGTAATGGGCGCGAGGGTTGGCGGGGTTCGAATACTGGTCGGGATAGAAGTATTTGTCAGGGTCGATCCCGACGAGCTCGCGGACCATGAGGATCGCGCCGTCGGATCCCTCGCCGGCTTCGCTGTACACGATCTCAGCTCCGTAAGCGGTGACCAGCGCCTTGCGCTCGGAGCTCACGTTGCCGGGCATCACGAGCTTGACGCGATAACCCTTGGCCGCGCCGACGAGCGCGTACGCGATCCCGGTGTTGCCGGAAGTGGAGTCGATGATCGTCTTGCGGTGCGTGAGCGCTCCGGTGCGCTCGCCGTCCTCGATCATCGAGAGCGCCGCGCGGTCTTTGACGGACCCGCCGGGGTTGAACCACTCGGCCTTGGCGTAGACCTCGAGGCGCGGGAAGTCGTGCTCGAAGAGCTTGATCCGCAGCAGTGGCGTGTTGCCGATCAGCCTGACGATGTCCGGGCTCACGGTCCGCTGCATGTAAACAGGCTACGTGAGGAAATGGGCCGCGATGATGCCGACGAGGGCGTAGATCCCGCCGAGCGCGTAGCCGATCACCGAGCGCCGATAAACCGTGCCCCCCTCCGGCGCCAGGATGTTCAGCACCGCCTTGCCGATCAAGAAGCCGCCGCCGAGGATCGCGATTGACGGAGAGCGGACCAGCACGCCGAACAGCAGCACAGCGCCGAAGACGAGCACCTCGACCAGCTGGACCAGCGTGTACGCGGCCAATTAAGCGGAGAGCGCTTGGGCGAAGTCCGCGACGATGTCTTCCGCCGCCTCGATGCCGACCGATACCCGAATGGTTCCCGGTCCCACTCCGAGCTCGGCTCGCTCTTCCGGCGTCAAGGCCCGATGGGAGGTTATCTCCGGATACGAAATCGTGGTCTCGATGCCGCCGAGGCTGGCCGCGAACCTGACCATCTCCAGGCGGGACATCATCTGCTGCACCGCCTCGCGCCCGCCTTCGAGGTCAAAGGCGAGCATCCCCCCTGCCCCCTCCGGCAGCAGCCGCTTCGCGACCTCATATGAAGGCGAACCTTCCAGCAAGGCGTGATGCACGCGCGCGACGCCCGGCATCTTGCGCAGGGCTCGGGCCAGCGCGAGCCCGTTGTCGCTATGCCTGCGCATGCGAACGTCCAGTGTCCGAAGTCCACGCAGGGCAAGCCACGCATCGAATGGGCTCAGGTTGCTGCCGGTGCGAACCGACCGCGCTCGTGCGGCGGCCATCGTGGCGCCATCACCGACCACGACCCCGGCGACGAGATCCGAGTGGCCGCCGATGTATTTGGTCGCGCTGTGCATCACGGCCGTCGCGCCGACTTCGAGCGGGCGGAAAAGGATCGGCGTAGCGAACGTGTTGTCGACCAGCAGCGGAATATCGCGATCGCGGGCGACACTTGCTATCACCTCGACGTCCGGCATCCTGCACAGCGGATTGGTGATCGTCTCCACGAGCACCAGGCCGGCGCCGTCGATCGAGCGCCGCACCATTTCGAGGTCCGTCATGTCGATGAAGTTGGCCTCGTACCCGGCCGGCTCGAGGTCCTGGCGGATGAGCGCGAGCGTGCCGCCGTACAGCTCGCGCGTCGCCAGGATGGTGACCGGCCTGGGCGCCAGCGCGAGGATGGCGACGTGCAGCGCCGACATGCCGGATGCGGTGGCGACTCCGGCCTCGGCGCCCTCCAGCTCGGCCACCGCCTGCTCGAGCATCGCGCGGTTGCTGTTCGAATTGCGGCCGTAGTAGTGGCCCGGGCGCTCGCCGCGGGCGACGGCGTCATAGTCCTCGAGGTCGGTGTAGACGTGCACCGCCGCCGGGCTCAGGTCGGGCGCGAGCGGGCTCCGGGCAACAAGTTCGCGGCCGGCGTGAACCGTCCGCGATGCCTCTTTCACGGCAGGCTCGAGCCCTGCGCGTAATACGCGCCGCTCCCGAGCTCCCGCTCGATCGCCAGCAGCCGGTTGTATTTGGCGACGCGCTCGCCCCGCGCGCAGGCTCCGGTCTTGATCATCCCCACGCCGGTCGCCACGGCCAGGTCGGCGATCGTGGTGTCCTCGGTCTCGCCCGAACGATGTGAGATGACCGCCGAGTAACCCGCCGTGCGCGCGGTGTCGATGGCATGAAGCGTTTCGGTCAAGGTGCCGATCTGGTTGACCTTGATCAAGATCGAGTTGGCGATCCCGCGCTCTATGCCCTTTTCGAGGCGTCCGACATTGGTGACGAATAGGTCGTCGCCGACAAGCTGGACTTTGCTTCCGAGCCGGTCGGTCAGCAGCTTCCATCCATCCCAGTCGTCTTCGGCCATGCCGTCCTCGATGCTGATGATCGGGTAAGTGCTTATCCATCGCTCGTAAAGGTCGACGAACTGCAGCGAGGTGAACGCCACGCCCTCGCCCGCGAGCTTGTAGTTCCCGTCGGCGTACAGCTCGCTGGCCGCGATGTCGAGCGCGAGCGCGACCTCGTCACCAGGTTTGTACCCGGCCTGTCGGATGGCCTCGACGATGAGCTTCAAAGCGTCTTCGTTCGCCGCCAGGTCAGGCGCGAATCCCCCCTCGTCACCCACTGCGGTGGATAGGTTCTGCGATTTCAGAATTCGCTTCAGCTCGTGGTACACCTCGGAGACCGCGCGCAGCGCCTCCGCAAACGACGGCGCGCCGACTGGACACACCATGAACTCCTGCACGTCGACCGACGTGTCCGCGTGCACCCCGCCGTTGAGGATGTTCGCCATCGGGAGCGGCAGAAGGTGGGACTGGGCGCCGCCGAGGTAGCGGTAGAGGGGCATCTCGCTCGCCAGCGCCGCGGCGCGCGCCACCGCGAGCGAAACACCGAGGATCGCGTTCGCGCCCAACCGTGATTTGTCGACGGTGCCGTCGAGCCCGATCAGCGCGGCGTCGAAGGCGGCCTGATCGGCGATGTCCATGCCTTTGACATGGACCGCAATCGTCTTCTCGACGTTGCTGACCGCCTTGAGGACGCCTTTGCCCCCGTAGCGGTTCGCGTCCCCGTCGCGGAGCTCGAGCGCCTCGTGCTTTCCCGTGGACGCGCCCGACGGGACGATCGCCGTTGCGCTGCCCGACTCCGTCGTCGCAGTGACAGAGACGGTCGGATTGCCACGCGAGTCGAGCACCTCTTGCGCGCTCAGGCCAACGAGCCGAATCACGTCCGGGAAGTCTAAGCGCTCCCTGGCGATGGAGATATTTGCGGCCAGGGCGGAAGCGGAAGGCGAGCCTGCGTGCTGAAGCCGTAGTTGAGCAGGAGGGCTGCGTCGTCCGCGGAATGGTGGGTGGCGTTGAGGACGACCGCGATCAAGTGCCGGTTGCCGCGGGTCGCGGTGGCGATCACGCAGCCGCCCGCGGCGTCGGTCAATCCGGTCTTGAGGCCGGTTGCGCCGGGATAGCTCCACAGCATCGGGTTCAAGTTGTGCGGGTAGAAGGCCTTGTGCTGCGCAGTGGCTGGGATGGCGACGTCTTTGGTGTTGGCGATCGCGGCCAGCGCCGGGTAGTACTGGCCCAGGTATGCAGCCGCGTGCGCGAGGTCGTGAGCTGACATCCCATGCCCAGGCGCGTCCAGCCCACTCGGATTGACGAAGTGACTCGAGCTCAGCCCAATGCTCTTCGCCTTCTGGTTCATCTGGCGGATGAACCGGTCGCGCGGCACTATCCCGCCGGCCAACGCCTCGGCCGCATCGTTGCCAGAGTCGAGGAACAGGCCGTCGAGGAGCTCACGGACGGTCAGGCGCTCGCCAGGAGTCAGGCCCATCACGCTGGGCACCACCGTCGTCACTTCCTTGCCGACGAGAACGATGCGGTCAAGTGAGCCCGCGTCGTCGACCGCGACCATGGCGGTGATCAGCTTCGTCAGGCTCGCGGGCGCGCGCGAGGTTTCAGCGTCTCGCGCCCACATCACCTGTCGCGTATCGAGGTCGATGAGATAACCGGCCTGGCCGTGAATCGCAAGGGCGGGCTGCGGGTTGACCGCAAGCCAGAGGTTCGAGAAGTCAAAGTGGTCGAAGTTCGCGGGGGGTTGGACCGTCGCGCGCGTGGTCAGCTGGATGGTCGTGTGCTGAGCGGTGAAGATCATGCCTGTCGGTCTTTTCACGAGTACGAAGCCGCTCGTGACCCCGCCGACAAGGATCAAAGCGGTCGCGGCGAAGAAAACAATCCTGTCGCGACCGCGCCTTCGGCGCCCGCGGATTCGGAGCTCTCCTGTTGAGACGTAGGGTGGGACGGTGGAACCCCCTGGTTAGGTTGGAGAGATTCTAGAGCAGTGTCACTCCCCACCCGCCTGGCCGCTGCGCGTCGAGGCGACCTCCCCACATGGTGGGGAGGCTACGGTGCCTTCTCCGGTGCGTATGGCGGTGGAGGCGGCAGCGCGGGGACGGGTTTGGTGGTCGGCTCGCCGAGTCGCGCGGCCAGCTGATCGCTCGCGGCCTCCATGGTCGTGAGCGCCGTGCTGTTGTCGGTCGCGTTCATGAACACCGGCTGTCCGTAGTCATAGCTGCGAACCGCCTTCCACGTCGCGGCGACCAGCTGCGTCCCGTAGAACGTGTACGTGCCGATCACGCCCTCTCGCGTCTCTTCCGACCACATCTGGTCGAAGATGAAATTTCCGTGCGCGTAGGTGATCAGCTTGCCGTGATACACCTCGATGCCCTGATACCAGTGCGGGTGATTGCCGATCACGATGTCCCCGCCCCAATCGATCGCGAGGTGGCCGATCGCGACCGGATCGTCCGGCGTGGGCACTCCGCGGTCGGCCATCGGCTGTCGCTCGTACTCCTTGCCCCAGTGGAACTGCACCACGACCACATCGGCTTGCTGACGCGCACGCGCGATCCCCTGCTGAAGCGCGGTCCTATCAATGGCGCGGCCGACGCCGTTGAAACCGATGAACCCGAACTTCAGGCCGCGAACGTCGATTACCGCGACGGGCCCAAGCCCACTGGTGAGAATCCCATGCTGGTTCAGCAGCTGATCGGTTGAAGCGACGCCCGCCGCGCCGTAGTTGGTCAGGTGGTTGTTGGCAAGGTTGGCTACCTTCGCGCCCATCAGCGTGAGCCCGTCGACGAAACGCGGGTCGCCGCAGAACGTGAAGCTCGACGCGGGGCTGACGGGGCAGCCCGCGAACAGCGGCGCTTCGAGATTGACATACGTGATGTCGGCGTTCTTTATGTAATCGGCCGTCGGCCGAAACGGCCACAGGTAGTCGTGCCGCACCGCCGCGAAGTACGCGACCCCGCGAGCGGGGATGATGTCGCCGGTCACGATCATCGTCCGCACCATTGACGGGTCGGCGGGAACGTTGTAGACCGGGTGGAAGAGCTCCTGGAGGCTGAGCGCGGGCGGGCGCCCGCTCCGATACGAGAACGAAGGCTGATCGGCGCGATCCAGCGAGGGGCCGATGACCGGCGCCGCCGCCACCGCGGTCGTCTTGACGGCTGCCGTTGGCCCGCTCGAACACGCGGCGGCGAGAACTCCGGCGACCAGGACGGCGGCTGCCCTACGCACCTGCTTTGAGCTGCGCGACCACCGCGTCGGCAACCTGGCTCGTACCCACGGCCGTCGGGTCGTCGCGCTTCTCCTTGAGGTCGTATGTGACGTTCTTGCCCAGTGCGATCACGTCAGCGATCGCGGTCTCGAGAGCGTCGCCCGCAGATGTTTCCCCGAGGTGGCGCAGCATCAACACGCCGGACAGCATCACGGCCATCGGGTTCACCTTGTTGAGGCCGGCGTACTTAGGCGCGCTGCCATGGGTCGCTTCGAATACGGCGCCGTTGGTGCCGATGTTCGCGCCCGGCGCCAGCCCCAGCCCACCGATCATGCCCGCCCCGAGGTCGGAGATGATGTCGCCGTACAGGTTGGGGCAGCACAGGATGTCGTACTCCCGCGGCCGCAACACGAGCTGCATGCACATGTTGTCGACGATCCGGTCCTCGAATTCGATGTCTTGATTACGTTCGGCCACCTTGCGCGCAACGGCGAGGTAAAGGCCGTCGGTGTGTTTCATGATGTTCGCTTTGTGCACGGCGGTCACTTTGCGCCGGTTGTTCTTGCGCGCGTAGTCGAAAGCGAACTGAACGATCCGCTCTGAGCCGCTGATGGAGATCGGCTTGATGGAAAGCCCGCTGTCGGGCCGGATCTTCTTCTTCGCCAGCGTCGAGATCTCTTCGATCAAATGCGTCGCATCGGTCGTCCCCTGCTCGAACTCGATGCCGGCGTAGATGTCCTCGGTGTTCTCGCGCACGATCACGAAGTCGAGGTCGTCGCGCAGGTTGCGCGCGCCCTTGTACGCCTTGACCGGGCGCACCAGCGCATACAGATCGAGCTCCTGGCGCAAGGCCACGTTGACGCTCCTGAATCCGGAACCGACTGGCGTCGTGATCGGTCCTTTGATCGCGACTTTGTTTTTGCGAATCGAGGCGAGCACCGGCTCAGGTAGCGGCGTGCCGAATTCCTTGATGGCGGCCTCACCCGCTTGGTGCACATCCCAGTCAAACTCGACGCCGGTAGCTTCGAGCACGCGCACGGTCGCGTCGCAGATTTCGGGCCCGACCCCGTCGCCCGGGATAAGGGTGACCGAGTGTCTCGCCAACCTTAAGAGCCGGCTACGAGCTGGTGCTCTGACCGGGGATAAGCTCGACAAGGCGCGGCCTCGGCGGCCGGAGCCAAGGAGCCGACGAGCACGTGAGGGAACGCATCGCGTAGATGCGTGACCGAGCGCGCGCAGAAGGCGACGCCGGCTTCAGCGCCGTAGGCGCCCGGCCGACTAGGCCGATGCATTGGCGAGTGGCTCCCCGGGCGGAGCACCCTACTGACGATTCTTGAAATAGTCCGCGTTGATCTTGATGTATTCGCGCCACTGCTCCGGAACTTCGT
>DATNOD010000184.1:0-4855 GCA_035601515.1 Candidatus Eiseniibacteriota bacterium
GGCCGAAGACCGCCGTGCATTTGCCGCCGCACTCGATGCGATCGGAATTCCGCAGCCCGTGGGCGGCACCACCACGACTGTGGAGGAGGCGGTGCTGATCGCCGAGCGCGCAGGTTATCCGGTGCTGGTGCGACCCTCATATGTCCTCGGTGGCCGCGCCATGGAGATCGTCCATGACCGCCGCGAGCTGCAGCGCTACATGGCCTGGGCGATCAGCGCGATGCCGCGCGGCACTGTCCTGGTCGATAAATATCTCCAGGGCGACGAGGTCGAGGTCGACGCGGTCACCGATGGCGATATCGTGGTCATTCCGGGCGTCATGAAGCACGTCGAGCGGGCCGGCGTGCACTCGGGCGATTCGTATGCCGTGTATCCCGCGCCGGGTCTCGACAAATCCGAGCTCGACGACATCGTCGATTACACGGTTCGCATCGCCCGCCACCTGCGCCTGCGCGGCCTTGTCAACGTGCAGTACGTGGTCCACCGCGGCAAGGTGCACGTGCTGGAGGTGAACCCGCGGGCGTCCAGAACCGTGCCCTTCCTCTCTAAGGTCACAGGCGTGCCGATGGTCCAGATGGCGACGCGCGTGATGCTCGGCGAGAAGCTGTCGGCCCTCGGCTGGAGCACGGGCCTTGTGCCGGCGCGCGACCTGGTCGCCGTCAAGGCGCCGGTGTTTTCGATGAACAAGCTGCCCGCGGTCGATTCATATCTCGGGCCGGAGATGAAATCGACAGGCGAGGCGATCGGGATCGACCGAACGCTCGCGGCCGCGATGCGCAAGGCTTTTGCCGCCTCCGGCGTCCACGTCCGCCCCGGCGGAGCCGCGCTGCTCACGATCGCCGACGCGGACAAGCCCGAGATCTTTCCCATCGTCTCGCGTCTCGTGCAGATGGGCTGCACTCTGGTGGCCACTGAAGGCACCGCGCGCGCGCTGCAGGCGGCCGGCTTTTCGCCGCGGGTGGTGGCCAAGATCGGCGAGGAGGGTCCGACGGTGCTCGACGCGATCACGAACGGCGAGGTCGACCTCGTCATCAATACGATGTCGAACATCTACACCGATTCCGGCGATGCCGGCGGCCCGGTGTTCAAGGATGGTTTTGAGATCCGGCGCGCGGCCGTGGAGCGGCGCATCCCGTGCCTCACCTCGCTCGACACAGCGGCGGCGCTGCTCGAATCGGCGGCGACGGTGCCGGACGAGATGGAGGTCCGCACCATCGAGGAGTGGAGGGCCGGTGTTCCTGGCCTCCCCACCACGTGGGGAGGTCCGGCCAGCGGCCGGGGTGGGGGAGACCTCAGCTGATGTTTTTGGTTGACGCCCCTTTGGTCGCGCGCCGCGAGGTTGCGCGCGGCATGTTCGTGCTCACGATGGACGCGCCGGAGATCGCACGGTCGGTTCGCGCCGGCCAGTTCGTCAACCTGGGCTGGGCCGGAGGGCCGTTGCTGCGCCGCCCGTTCTCGGTGTACAGGACGGAGGGCGACCACATCGAGGTCGTTCTCAAGGCTGTCGGCGCCGGCACGGGGCAGCTTCTGCGGATGGAAGCCGGCGCAATCATCAGCTGCCTTGGACCTCTCGGACATGGTTTCGACCTGTCGCCAGGGCCACGTTCCGTGGCGCTCGTCAGCGGGGGTCTGGGCGTCGCGCCGATGCTGCTGGCGGCGCGCGAGGCGCGGGCGGCGGGAATGCACGTGACGTGGGTGCACGGGGCACGAAGCGCCGACGACCTGTGCTCTGAAGCCGACGGCGATGAGGTCATCTGGGCCACCGACGACGGGACACGCGGCTTCGCGGGCACGGCGGTCGCGGCCGTGCCGGACGTGGACCTGGTGCTCGCTTGCGGCCCCAATCGAATGCTGGCCGGCGTGGCATCGCGGTGGCCCGACGCGCAGGTCGCGGTGGAGACATACATGGGTTGTGGCACTGGCGTGTGCCTGGGCTGCGCCGTGCCGCTCGCACGCGGGGGGTTCGACCGCGCGTGCAAAGAAGGACCCGTCTACCGGGCCGCCGACATCGAGTGGGCGATGCTGCCGTCGCACCTGCAATACGCGATCAGCGCATGAGTCTCGACATGTCGGTCGAGGTCGGCGACTTGAAACTGCGAGGACCGGTTCTCGCCGCTTCGGGAACGTTCGGCTACGGAACTGAGGTGCCGCTGCTGGAGCGGCGTGCGCTTGGCGCGATTGTCTCCAAAGGCATCTTCTTGCGACCGAGAGCCGGCACGCCTCCTCCGCGCATCGCCGAGACCCCGTCCGGCATGCTCAACGCGATCGGCCTCCAGGGTCCTGGCGTCGACGGGCTGATCCGCGACTACACGCCGCAGTGGGCGCAGTGGGACCTCCCCGTCTTCGTGAACATCAACGGCGAGAGCGCGGCGGAATATGGCGAGCTGGCCGCGAGGCTCGACGGCGTGGCTGGAGTGGCCGGGTTCGAGATCAACATCTCGTGTCCGAATGTCGAGCAGGGCGGACTTTACTTCGGCAACGATCCGCGCGCCGCCGCTGCGGTGACCGACGCGGTACGCAAGAAAACTGATCTGCCGGTGTGGGTGAAGCTGACTCCGATGGTGACGGACATCGGCGTCATCGCCCGCGCCTGCGAGGCCGCCGGCGCGGACGCGTTGTGTGCAGTCAACACTTTCGTGGGCATGTCGATCGACCTCAAGGCGCGGCAGCCGAGGTTGAGCTTTCGGACAGGCGGCCTGTCCGGCCCCGCCATTCGCCCGCTGGCCGTGTACCTCGCGCACCAGGCGGCGCGAGCGGTGAGCATCCCGGTGATCGGGATCGGCGGCATCATGCGCGCCGAAGACGCGCTCGAGTTCCTGGTCGCGGGCTGCGCCGCGGTTCAGGTGGGGACGGCGACTTTCGTCAACCCGCGCGCAATCGCCGAGGTCCACGACGGCATCGCCGCTTACCTCGCGGAGCAAGGCTTCGCATCGCTGGCGGAACTACCCCGATACCTGCCAAGAGATTGAAAACGCCGACCTAGCGCTCAGAATCGGTACCGATGTTGGAGGTCGATCGGCTGGCCAAGCGGTACGGCGAGGTGCTGGCCCTTCGCGACCTGTCGGTGCGAGTCGACGAAGGCCGGTGCCTGGTCCTGCTCGGCCGCAACGGAGCCGGGAAGACAACGGCGTTGCGCTGCATGGCCGGCGTGCTGGTGCCGACCTCGGGTTCGGTGAAGGTCGACGGCACCGACGCGTCCAACGACCCCGCCGCAGTGCGCTCCAAGGTCGGGTTGATGCCCGAGGTTCCCGGTCTCTACGAGCGCATGTCGGCGCGCACATACCTGGACTACTTCGGCGCGATCTACGACCTCGAGCCCGCATTGCGGCGCAGCCGGATCGAAGACCTGCTTGGAAAGTTCGACCTGCTCGACGCGGCGGATCGGTGGTTGGGCACGTATTCGAAAGGCATGCGGCAGAAGGTCGCGCTGATCCGGGCCACATTGCACCGGCCCCGTCTGGTGCTGGCCGACGAACCGACGTCCGCGCTCGACCCGGACAGCGCGCGCCGCGCGTGGGACTACCTGAAGGGCTTGCAGAAGGACGGCTGTGCGCTCGTCATCTGCACACACAACATGGAAGAGGCCGAAGTCCTCGGAGAGCAGATCGCAATCATGTCCTCTGGTCACGCGCTCGCGGTCGGCGACATGACCGAGCTCCGGCGTCGCTCGGGACTCAAGGTGCGTCGCGAGCTTCGCGAGCTGCCGACGCTGCAGGACATCTACCTCGCGATCGTGGGCAACCACCATGAGCTTGCTGAACCTCGATCGGCATAGAGATGGGGTGGGAGGGCCGGCCCGAAGATTTGGAGATCCAGGTGGTCCGAGGAGAAGGAGCGGGTGGCGCGAGGAGGAGCGCATCGTAGATGCGTGACGACGTAGCGCCGGGTCCCGCGACGCACGAATCGGGCCGCATGGGCTCCAAAGATTGGGCTGGCATCTCCCGCCCCATCTCTCGAGCTGCACTGGTGGCGCGGCGCGATTTGCGCGACGCGACCAGCGAGCTGCGCTTGATCCTTGCGATGGTCGCGCTCACTCTGGCGATTCCCATCGCCAGCGCGATCGGCATCCGAGCCCTCGCCTATTTCGGCGGAGGCACGGCGGTGGTCAACCGGCTGGCAGTGGTCGGCGCGTTCTTCGTGGTCTTCATACCGGCGAGCTTTTCATTGGTGCTCGCTCTCGAGGCCTTCGTAGGAGAACGCGAGCGCACGACGCTCGAAGTCCTCCTCTCGACCCCTTTGAAAGAAGCGGAGATCTACGCCGGGAAGGTCGCGGCCGTGCTCGTGGTCTCCCTTGGCCTCTGCTACGGCGGCCTGATCGTTTATTGCCTGGCAGTCTTCCCAGGCCTGGGTTACTTTCCGCTGGGCGTGTTGGTCGCCCTGGCGCTGTCGACGATCTGTCAGGTGGGCGCGATGGTCGCGGGCGCCGTGATCATCAGTCTCAACGCGCGCACGATGCGCGCGGCCAACGTGATGGCCTCGTTCATCATCCTGCCGATGTCTGTCGTCCTCCAGGTCGAGGCGGCGCTCATCCTCATCGGCCGTCCCGAGTTTCTCTGGGGCTTCGCCGCGCTGATGATCGTCCTGGCTGTCGTCCTCCTTCGAATGGGACTCGCCGGATTCTCGCGCGAGGCGTTGCTGGCGCGCGAGGTCGGCCTGCGTAAACCGCTCCAGCGCGCGATGGCTGCGGTGAGATGGAGCTTCGGCGGCCGGCCGGGAATCATTCGCCTGGTGTGGCTGAGACGCTGGCCGGTCGCTCTGGCCGCGCTCGGCTTCGCCGGCGGTGCGGGGGTCGGCTTTCTTGCAGGCAAGACCGCGGCCGTACCGGGTGCGGTGGTCAAGCCCGTGCTTTCGAGCC
>DATNOD010000185.1:0-12172 GCA_035601515.1 Candidatus Eiseniibacteriota bacterium
GCTCAACGCCTCGCCAGCAATCCGAAAGACTTCGATGCCTTTGTCGAGGGCATCACGCTCTACCACCTGCTCATCGAGGCGACCCTGGCTCTGACCGGGCAGCGCTTCGAGCTCGAGGCGATGCGCGAGGAAGGCAACACCGACCGCGGTTTCTACCGGGGCTTCACGGCGGTGGCGCGCGACGAGTCTCGGCACGTCAACTTCGGAATCAAGGTGCTCCAGGACGCGGTGCGTGAGGACGCGGCTCGCTACGCCCCAATCATCCAGAAGACGCTTGTGGAATGCCTGCCCTTGGTCTCGAACACGCTAGATCCTCCCGACCCGCGCTACATCACCGATTACGGCCACACGGAGAGCGAGATCTTGCAGTTCGCTTTCGACTCGCTGAACAAGCGCTTGCGCGCAATCGGAATCAACCTGGCGGCCTAGCAGTGAGCAAAGGATTCCGCGGACCGGACGAGGCTCAGGTCGTTACGGACCGAGCCACCGCCGACACGATCCATCGCATTCTCGACGAGGATGCGATCCAGGCGGAGCATGCGCGGGCTCGCATCGCCGAAGGCGGCTACGGAGTGTGCGAGGACTGCTCGGGGAAAATCGCCCCCGAGCGCCTCGAGGCGCTGCCGGATGCGACCCGATGCGTCAATTGCCAGGCGGAGTGGGACAAAGCAAACCGGCGCGCCTGACTGCCGATCAGCCTTCGATAGCGTCAGTTACCCTGTGCGCGCTGCTCGGGGTGCCGGTTCCGTCCACGTGTCAGGCCCGCCCTCTGGCTAAGCCGGCTGGTCGTTAGCGCGAGCCCGGCGACTCTCCGGCGGCCAGTTCCTTCAGGTGCGTCGCCACGTCCCAGGTCCAGAGCTCGACGACGTGGCCGCCCGGGTCGGTCACATAAGCAGCGCGGCCGCGACCGTGGGCGTACTTTCCGTGGTCGTGGTCCAGCACTGTGTAGCCGTGCTCGCGAATGCGCTCGACAACGCCGGCGTACGAATCGGCCGGCAACCACATCGCGTAATGGACGTGCACGCCTCCGCGACCTCCGCCTAATCCGATCTGGGGTCGCCAGAGTCCGATGCGGGTTCGATCACCGGCCATCACCCACACCGTCTCGTCGGCCCAGCGCTCGACCACCGGGAAGCCGAGAAAGCCGGCATAGAACTCCTCGGCGGCGGCGAGGTCGTTCTGCTCCAATGTGATTTCGCAAACACCACTCACCGGTACCCCGCGGTCGCTCGTCATTGCGCCTCCCCCAGCTCCACCTGTTTGCATCACCGCCTCCGCATGGCGCGGTCGATCTCGCGTTTGGCGTCGCGTTCGGCGATCGCCTCGCGCTTGTCGTACTGCCGCTTTCCTCTCGCCAGGCCCAGCTCGACCTTGGCGTGGTTGCGCGAGAAGTACACCCGCAGCGGGATGAGCGTGTAACCCTTTTGACGCACCTTGCCGATCAGGCTGGCGATCTCCTTCCTGTGGAGCAGCAGCTTGCGCGGGTGCACGGGTTCGTGGTTCATGCGGTTGCCCTGCGTGTACTCCGATATGTGGACGTTCTCGAGCCACGCCTCGTTGCCATCGATGCGCACGAAACCATCGCGCAGGTTCGTCCGGCCGTTGCGCACGGACTTGACCTCCGTGCCGCTGAGCATGATCCCCGCCTCCATCTTTTCGTCGATGAAGTAGTCGTGGTACGCGCGCCGGTTGACGGCGACGTCGCGCGCGCGATCATCTTTTTTGTCAGACATCGCCCAGCACCTGCTTCGCCGGCGCCGGCTTCTTGCCGGGCAGCTGGACGACATCCGGGACGTATCGCTCGCCCTCCACGTGCCCGCTCAAAATTTTGACCCTGCCGCGGACGGTTGGCAGCGTGGCCCCCGGCCAAGGCTGGAGGGCGCGAACGTGCCGATCGATCTCGCGGGCGTCTATGGTCGGCTCGAGAGCTCCCTCTTCCTTTCTCAAACGCGGCGCGAGCGTCGCCGCGGCGTGATCTTGCTCGACGGCATCGATGTCGCCAAGCCGGTCCAGCGTCTCCACAAGAAGCTCGGCGCCCAGCTCCGCCAGCCGCGATGTCAGCGCGGCCGCGTCCTCGCGCGGCCCGATGACGGTGCTCCGCGCGGCCAGCACCGGGCCGTGGTCGAGCTGCTCGTCCATCTTCATGATCGTGACGCCAGTCTCATCGTCGCCGGCAAGGATGGCGCGCGCGATCGGCGCCGCACCTCGATGACGCGGTAGCAGCGAAGCGTGGACATTTACGACTCCCTTCGCGGGGATGGCCAAGACATCAGGCGGAATGATCTGCCCGTACGCGACGACGACCATCAGATCCGGATTCAGTTCGCGCAGCCTCGCGATCACTGCCGGGTCGCGAATCCTCTCCGGTTGCAGAACCGGCAAGGCCAGCTCTTGCGCGGCCACCTTCACCGGCGACGGCCTCACGTTCATGCGATGGCCAGGACGATCAGGTTGGGTGATCACGAGCACGATCTCGTGACCGGCCGAATGCAGCGCGCCCAGCGAGGGCACGGCGAACGCGGCCGTGCCGGCGAAAACGATCCTGAGGAAGGTGACTAGCCCGAAGCCGCTGCCACGGCGGCTTCTTGATCCTCGGCCTCGAGGTCTTCGACGCGCCGAAGCGTGTCGAGACCGGTCAGCCGATCGATGAAAAGGACCCCGTCGAGGTGGTCGAGCTCGTGCTGGAAAGCGCGCGCCGTAAAGCCGCTCGACTTGATGCGCACTTCCTTGCCGCGCCGATTTCGGCCCTTGACCACGACCGTCTCGTGACGCGCCACCTCACCCACCCATCCCGGATAAGAGAGACAGCCCTCGTAGCCGACCTGGACGCCGCCGTGCTTGACGATCTCGGGGTTGACCAAGCCCCAGATTTGGTTTTCGTCACCCTTGACCACGCACACGCGTAGCGGCACACCGATCTGGTTGGCTGCCAGGCCGGCGCCGGGAGCGTCGAGCATGGTTTCAGTGAGGTCGTCGATGAGGCGCTGAATCGAGGTGTCGACGCGCGACACCTTCTTCGCCTTTTCGCGAAGGACGGGGTGTTCGAAAGTCAGTATCGGTCGGAGAGCCACGAGATCGATTTTACCCGGCGTCCCTTGCCCCCAATCCCGGTTGGACGGCCGGCGGCACGCCGGGATAGTCGACCGAGCCTGAGAGCGCTCCCTCGACCGCGGCCATGACCGCCAGGATCAGGTCTTCGCGATGCGGCCTCGCGGCCACCTGGACCCCGACCGGCAGGCCGGCGCTGCCCTGGTCGGTGCGGCGGGCCGCGCGGCTCATCATGTCGACTGCCCGAGGCCGGCGATCCATCTCGCCCGCCCGGACCCTGGTCACTGGAACCACGCCGGCCGGCCACCCCAAGAGCGCGTAAATGGCCGTGTAGCTGACGCTCGCCGGCCCGAGATCGGCGCTGGCGCCATGCTTCAGCGCAGGCAGAGCGTTGGGCGGGCACAACAATGCATCCACTCCTGCCCGCGTCATCGCGGCCTCGAAGCGCTTGACGTAAGCGTCTCGCCGATCGATGAGGGCACGCCACTCTTCCTGCGCCCGGACGCCGGTGGTCCTGATCAGGTGCGACAACCGACGCTGGCCAGCGACCGTGAGCCCCGCGCCGAGCACCGGCCGCATCCAGGCTGGCATGGTTGCGAGCTGTATCAACTGGCTGATGCGCGGGTCCAGCGGCTCGCCGGCGATCATCTTGTTGTACACGGCTGCGCCGTCCGCGGTGAAAAGTCCGTAGAACAGGTCGAGCGCCTCCAACACCGCGGGCGGCTCAAAAGCCACGATGCGAGCGCCTGCAGCCTCGAGCGTCTGGGCCGCCTGGCGGACCGCTCGCCGGATCGCCGCGGACGCCGGCATGAAACCGTCGTCGTCGAAGAGGCCGATGACGAGGCCCTCGACGTGGGCTTCATGCACGGGATCTGCAAGAACTTCCATCGCCAGCCTCAGGTCCGCGACTGTGCGCGCCAGCGGACCGGCAGCGTCAGGCACTCCCGCAACATGTCCGAACAGCATCTGGTCGGCGGTGCCGGCGAGGCTGAGCGTGCCTGGGGTGGCGCGCAGGCCGCACAAGCCGCAGAAATGCGCCGGGACTCTGACGCCGCCGCCGATATCAGTGCCAAGGCCGAGCGGTGAAGCCGACGCCGCCACCAGCGCCGCCTCGCCCCCGCTGCTCCCGCCCGGGGTTCGTGCGAGGTCCCATGGGTTGTTGGTGCGACCGTAGAGCGGGTTGTCCGACTCCACGAACAGCTCGAGCTGCGCGAGGTTGCTCTTGGCGGTGATGATCGCGCCGGCCTTGCGAAGGCGGCTCACCAGCTCCGCATCGTCGCTCTTGAGATCGGCGGCACGACCGACCAGCCCGGCAGTGGACGCCGTGCCCACGACGTCGAAGCATTCCTTGACGGTGACCGGCACGCCGTAAAGCTTCTGGCCTTTCTCAGGCCGGCTCCGGTCGGCGGCCTTCGCGGCGGCTGCCGCGTGGTCGTGCAGGGCGATTGCCACCGCGTTAAGCCGGGGCTGCACCTCGTTTTGCCGATCGATAAACGCCGAGACGACCTCGGTCGACGAGAAGCGCCGGGCGGCGATGCCTCGCGCGAGATCCCCGGCGCCCAGCGCCGTGAGCTCTGATGCCCCACCCACGGCGGGAAGATTAGCGATTAATTAACGGGGTCGACGTCGAAGCTCCAACCGCGTCCCCGCGGCGCCAGATGGCGCGCCCTCTCGAGCCCATCGCCCTTGAGGGTCACCTGCCATCGGTACTCGCCGCGCAACCGGTGGATGAACGCCGGCGAAGGGCCCATGACGCGGATGCCTTCGACACCTTCAGTCAGCAGGCCGGTCGCGATCGATTCCGCCGCATCGCGGGCCGAGGCAGCGGCCCGCGCGTCGTCCGCGTCACTGCGCGTCAAAACAGCAAGGTCGGCGAATGGGGGGAACGTGAAGGCCTTTCGTGACGGCAGCTCGGCCGCGTAGAAGCCGTCGTAATCGTTCGCGGCCGCGCAGCGGAGTGCGTAGTGCTCGGGGTTGCTGGTCTGCACGATCACAGTCGATGCGCGGCCGTCGCGGCCGGCACGTCCGGCGACCTGCACAACGAGCGAGAAGGTGTTCTCAGCCGAGCGGTAGTCCGGGAAATGAAGCGGCAGGTCGGCGTCGACGACGCCGACGCAGGTCACAGCGGGCAGGTCGAGACCGCGAGCCACCAGCTGCGTGCCGACCAGGATGTCCGCGCGGCGCTCGCTGAACGCCTCCCAGATCTGGAAGTACGCGTCCGGTCCGCGCGCCACGTCGCTGTCGAGGCGCAGCACCCGCGCGGTCGGCCAGATCTTCTTGACCATGGTCTCCAGTCGCTGCGTCCCCATGCCCATGCCCCGGATGTTGCGGCTGCCGCAATGTGGGCATGTCGATGGCATCGACGTCGAGTAGCCGCAGTAATGACAGACCAAGCCTTCGATTTCGGCGTGCTGCACGAGCGACACCGAGCAGCCCAGGCACTGCATCGATTTCCCACAGTCGCGGCACATGACAAACGTCGACATGCCCCGCCGGTTCAGGTAGAGGATCGCCTGCTCCTCGTTGGCGAGGGTGCGGTCGACGGCCTCCAGGAGCCGCTTCGAAAGCGGCTGCCGGTTGCCGGAGGCGAACTCGTCGCGCATGTCGACGAGCTCGATGGCTGCGTCATTGCCCCGCACCCTGTGCGTCAGCTTCGCCAATGCCAGCTCGCGTGTCTGGGCGGCGTGATACGCGACCACGCTCGGCGTCGCCGAGCCCGCGACCAGCCGCGCACCGCTCACCGACGCCAGCCGCCGCGCCACCCAGCCCGTCTCGTACCGAGGCGTGCGGTCCTGCTTGTACGCGGCCGAACCCTCCTCGTCGAGGACGATGAGACCGAGGCGTGGGATGGGCGCGAACACCGCCGACCGGCTGCCGAGGACGACGTCGGCCTGGCCCCGCCGAACGCGCCACCACTGCTGCGCCCGCTCGAGCTCCGTGAGCTGGCTGTGGAGGATGGCGATCGGTGCTCGCAAACGCGCCCGCACCCGCTCGACTAGCTGAGGCGTGAGCGAGATCTCGGGCACAAGCAGCAGGACTCGAAGCTGCTGGGCCAGCGCTTGCTCGGCCGCGGCGAGGTAAACCTCGGTCTTGCCGCTGGCGATGACACCATGCAGCAGCGTGAGCGGGTTGGCGGCAACCACCTCCAAGGCGACCTTCTGCTCGGCGGTCAGGACCGCCCTGCTCGTCTCCGGGATTGGGGCGTTGGCGACTTCGAGCAAACGGCTGTGGCGCCGCTGCCGGCTCGACACACCCTCCCCGGTCGAGCCGTTCGAGCGCACGCGCGGAGGCAGCATCGCGCGTAGGCATTCGATCAGCGGCACCCAGTAGTGGTCGGCGACCAGACGGGCGAGCGCTACCTGGTGCGGCAGGAGGAGCGGTTCGGCGCTTGCCCCCGCAATCGGCTTCGCCTCCACCTCGGGCTCGTCTGTCCCCAGAGAGACCACGAATCCAAACGTCGTCCGGCGGCCGAATGGAACCGTGACCCGATGCCCGGGCACGACGTCGATGCCCTCGGGAACGCTGTAGCTGTAGGTCTCGCGATCCAGGGCGCGCGCCGCCTCGACCGCTACCTCCGCGTAGAGCAAATCGTCATGACGGTAACCGTGGGTGCACGAGGTCGAGGATACGATCCGCCATCTCGCGCTTGGTCATGCGGGGCAGATCCTCCCGGGCGCCGTCGGCGAACAGCATCACCCCCTCGTTGAAATCGCTGCCGAACGCGATGTCCTTGCGCGAGATGTCGTTGGCGACGATGGCTTGCAGCCCCTTCTTCTTCATCTTCTCGAGCGCCTTCGTCTCGAGGTCCGAGCCCTCAGCCGCGAAACCAACCCTGAACACGCCCCGCGCTTCTTTCTCGTTACCAAGCGCGGCGACAATGTCTTGAATCGGTTCGAGCGCGATGGTCAGGCGCGGAGATTCTTCGCGGCGGATCTTGCGGTCCTCGGTCCGAGCGGGCCGAAAGTCCGCGACCGCAGCGGCCATGACCAGCACGTCAGCGCCGGCGAGCTCGCGCCTCAGCACTTTCATCATTTCGTCGGCCGTCTCGACGGGCTTCATGTCGATGCCGTGATGCGCAGGATGCGTCGCGGTGGAAACCAGCGTCACGCGAGCGCCGCGGTCGGCCGCAGCGGCCGCGATGGCAAAACCCATCTTCCCGCTCGAATAGTTGCTGATGTACCGGACGGGATCGATCGGCTCGCGCGTGCCTCCGGCGGTGACCACGACCCCGCGCCCGGCCAGGTCGTAGCGCGCGCGGATGGCGCTTGCCATGGCATTCATCAGTGCCGCGGAGCTCGCGAGGCGACCCGTGCCTACGTGGCCGCTGGCCAGGTGGCCGGACTCAGGCTCGACGACGATCATGCCCCGCGTTTTCAGCGCGGACACGTTCTCCTGCACCGCCGGCTTTGCCCACATCGCGTCGTTCATCGCCGGCGCAACCACGACGGGTCCACGTGCGGCGAGAAGGGTGGCGGTCACGATGTCGTCCGACTGGCCTTTGGCTACGCGGCTGATGACGTTCGCGGTCGCGGGTGCGAGCAGGCTCACCTGCGCCCAATCGCCCAGGAAGACGTGCGGCTCGGGCGGCCCGTCGCCTGACCAGAGCCCGGTGAGCACGGGCTTGCCGGTGACGCCTTGAAACGAGGCGGCGCCCACGAATCGGGTCGCTGACGCGGTCATCGCGACTCGCACCTCGGCGCCGGCCTGCGTGAGGGCCGAGGCAAGGTCGACGATCTTGTAGGCGGCGATCCCACCCGCGATCAGCAATGCGATGCGCGCGCCTTTCAGCTCATCTGGAACTGGCGTCGGGTCTAGAGGCATGCCCGGGGGCCCCGTCGATAGATTTGGTGGCCAGGTGGTCCAGATCCGGGTGAAGCACCGCGCAGCGCAGCGCACGCATTGTGGATGCGTAAGCGAGCAGCACAGGTGCTGAACCCGGAGATGGGCCGCATGGGCGCCAAAGATACGATGGGGATCCCCGGGCAGGCCTCTCGCGGCATGAACTAAGTCTGGCGCTCGCGCGCGTGGCGGATGATCTCCAGGATCTCCCGCGCCGCGCGCTCGAGGTCGTCATTGACGACCACGTGATCGAAGTGAGTCGCGAGCGCCATCTCGTCCTCGGCGATCCGCTGCCGCGAGGCCTGGTCTCGAGGGCTTTCGCTGTGCCGTTGGGTGCGACGCCGGAGCAGCTCGTCCATCGATGGGGGCGCCAGAAAGATCCTCAACGCATCCGGCGCTCGCTTGCGCACCTGCTCTGCGCCCTGCACGTCGATCTTCAGGACGATGTCGTGGCCCGAGGCGCGGACGTCGTCCAGCGGCGCGATGGGCGTGCCGTAGAGGTTGCCGTCATACGTCGCGTGCTCGAGAAACGCGCCTTCGGGAATCAATCGCTCGAACTCGGCGCGGCTGACGAAATGGTAATTGACACCGTCGACCTCACCTGGTCGCGGAGAGCGAGTCGTATAAGACACCGAGTATCGAAGATTGGAGTCGAGCTCGAGCAGCCGCTTGATGACCGTGTCCTTGCCGACGCCCGACGGCCCCGAGATGACGATCAACAGGGCTCGATTCACTTCACCGAAGCCCAGAACGCCTCGAAATCGGGCGGCGGCGCGACCTCGAACGTCATCTCCACGCGAGTGCGCGGGTGACGAAGTCGAAGCCGCCAGGCGTGCAGCATCGGCCGATCCGGTTCATCCGGCCCGCGCCTGCCGTACTCCGCGTCGCCGGCGAGCGGATGACCAAGCGCGGCCAGGTGCACCCGAATCTGGTGCGTGCGGCCTGTGTCGAGATCACAGCGCAGGAGTGTATGCGTGCTGCGTTTTTCGACGACTTCGTAGCGCGTGCGCGCAAATCGTCCCCCGGCGACGACGGCCATTCGCTTGCGGTCTTTCGGATGGCGACCGATCGCGCCTTCCAGCTCCCCGGCGTCGGTCTTGAAACGTCCACGGGCGATCGCCAGGTAGGAGCGGCTGAGCGTGCGATCGCTGAGCTGCGAGGAGAGCGCCCGATGACTGGCGTCATTACGCGCAACGACGATCAACCCCGACGTTCCCTTGTCGAGCCGGTGGACGATGCCAGGACGCGCTGCGCCGCCGGCCGACGACCAGCTCCCGCCGCGACCGAGCAGCGCGTGCACGAGGGTGCCGGAGTGATGGCCCGGCGCGGGGTGCACGACCATTCCCGCCGGCTTGTTGATCACCAAGAGGTCTTCGTCCTCGAAGACGACCTCCAGTGGGATTGCCTCGGGCATCGCGACGGTCACGTACGCCTCCGGGACCTCGAGCTCGATGACGTCGCCGGCCGCGACTCGGTCCGCGGGATCGGCGGTCTCGCCGTTGACCGTGACCAGGTGGCTCTTGATCAGGCGGGCGGCCGCCGCGCGGCTCAGGTCGTTCGCGTGGTCCGCGATGAAACGGTCGAGTCGGGGCGCCGCGACGTCAGCGATCAGGCGGCGTTGGGTTTGCGTATCAGGTACCCGACGATCAGAAGGAAGACGCCGATGCTGATTGCCGAGTCGGCGAGATTGAAGACCGGCCAGAAGTGGAAGTTCACGAAGTCGGTCACGCCGCCGCCGTTGATCACGCGGTCGGAAGCGTTACCGAGCGCGCCCCCGAGTATCAGCCCGAGCACGGCATCGGCGCGAAGGTCGCCGGGCTGGCGCATGACATAGACAACGAGCCCGATCGACACCGCCACGGACGCCAACAGAAAGAACCAGGGTCCCACCGGCGCAAACCCGAAGGCGGCGCCCGCGTTGCGGACGTTGGTGATGCCGACCAGGTTGCCGATCACAGATACCTCCGTCCCGTAAGGAACTGTGGCGGTGACGATGCTCTTGGTCAGGCGATCGAGCACGACGACCACGAGCGCGACCAAGAAAAACAGGGTGCGCCCCGTGTGATGCGTCAGCTTCGTCTCAGTCCGATCCAGATCTGCTCTCCTTCCAGCAAAAGCTGCTCTCCCTCGCAATCGTCCTTGCCATGCTCGACGGTGACGGACAGCGTTTCGTTCTTGATGTAGTCGATGTGCTTCTCGATGGCGCGGCCAAGCAGCCCATCAGCCTCAAAGCATGTATGGATGCGGTCCTCGACGTTGAGGCCGGCCTTCTTGCGGCGGTCCTGGATCAAGCGCACGACCTCCCGCGCCAGGCCCTCGAGGCGAAGCTCCTCGGTGATCTCGGTGTCCAGAGCGACCTCAGCAGTGCCGAACGTGATGCTCTTTACGTTGAGCTCGTCGCGAACGATCGTGGCGATCTCCTCGGGGAGCGGCTCGCCAGGCAGCGCTATCGAAGCCAGCGGCTGGCGGACCCTTATGCGCACCGCGTCTCGGGCGGCGAGGCCCGCTTCGACCGCCTGGCGCGCCCGCGCCATGTTCGCCTCGACCTCAGGGTCAAGCCGCTGCAGCGCTTGCGGGAAATCACTCAGATGGACCGAATTTCCATTGGAGAGGTTGCGGTACATCGCGTCGGCCATGAACGGCACGAACGGCGCCATCAGCCGGCTGACCGTCGTCAGCGTCTCGTACAGCGTCTGGTACGCAGCCAGCTTGTCGCGATCGGACTGTGATTTCCAGAAACGCCGCCGCGAGCGGCGCACGTACCAGTTGGAGAGCTCATCGACGAATTTCTGGATCTTTCGAGCCGGCTCGTTGGCGTCATACCGGTCGAGGCCGGTGGTCACCGTCTCGACAAGGTCGCTCAACCGCGAGAGCAGCCACCGATCCAGCACGTGCCGCTCGTGCACCGGAACCTGCGCCTGGTTCGGGTCGAAGCGGTCAAGCCGTGCGTAGGTGACGAGGAACGAATAGCAGTTCCACAGCGGGATGAAGAACTGCTGCACCGTCTCGCGCAGCGCCGCGTCCCCGGTCCGGTAGTTCTCGCCGACCTGCGTCGAGGTATAGAAATACCAGCGCACGGCGTCGGAGCCGAAATTGTCGAAGAGGTAGTTCGGATCGAGGACGTTGCCGCGCGACTTCGACGCCTTCTTGCCTTTGGGATCGACAACGAGCCCGAGGCAGATGACGTTGCGATAGGCGTTCTGCTTGAACAGCAGCGTGGAGATCGCGAGCAGCGAGTAGAACCAACCGCGCGTCTGGTCCACCGCCTCGGAGATGAAGTCGGCGGGAAAGGTCTCCTCGAATTCCTTCTTGCCTTTGCGCGGGAAGCCGCGCTGCGCAAACGGCATCGAACCAGAGTCGAACCAAGCGTCGAGGACCTCGGGGATCCTCTTCATGGTGCCTCCACACTTCTCGCATGGCAGGGTGACCGCATCGATGTAGGGCCTGTGCAGGTCGGCATCGTCGGCCAGCCCGAGTTCCGCGGCGGAGGTGACTATCCGCTGCTCCTCACACCGCTCGCAAATCCAGATCGGGATCGGCGTGCCCCAGTAGCGCGACCGTGAGATCGCCCAATCGACGTTGTTCTCGAGCCAGTCACCCATGCGGCCGGTCTTGATATGCGCCGGCACCCAGTTGGTGGCGTTGTTGTTCGCGACCAGCTCGGCCTTCCGCTCAGTGGTCCGCACGTACCACGAATCGAGCGCGTAGTAGATCAGCGGCGTCTTGCAGCGCCAGCACTCGGGGTACGTATGCAAGATCGTGCCGGCCTTGTACAGCAGGCCACGCGTCTTGAGGTCGTCTTCGATCAGCGGGTTCGCCTCCTTGACGTGAAGGCCGGCGAACTGCTCGACATACGGTAGGAACTTTCCATCGAGCCCGACCGTGTGCCGGAACGGGATGCCCTTTTCCTGGCACAACTTCAAGTCGTCGACGCCATACAGCGCCGAGGTGTGGACGACGCCGGTGCCCTCTTCGGTGGAAACGAAGTCCGCATCGACGACGTAGTGCGCCCTGCCTTCGGCCGGTATCGAATAGGGGTACAGCGGCTGGTAGTCGAGCCCGACCAGGTCCTTGCCTTTCATGCGCTCGACGATCTCGTAATCGCCGTCGAGCACCTGGAGCCGGGCCTGGGCGAGGATCAAGAATTCGTCCCCCTGACGGACCTTCACGTAGTCGACGTCGGGGCCGACGGCGAGCGCGACGTTTCCAGGCAGCGTCCAGGGCGTGGTCGTCCAGGCAAGGATCGAAGTCTTGGGGTCGCTCTTGAGACGGAATCGGATGAAGA
>DATNOD010000186.1:0-10047 GCA_035601515.1 Candidatus Eiseniibacteriota bacterium
ATGGCCGCCACATCTGGCGTTCCCGATCGGGATCAGGGAATCGCTTCCGGTCTTATTGGCACCGCCCAGCAGGTGGGAATGGCCGTGGGACTGGCGATTCTGGTCAACATCGCTGGGTCGGTCACGAGGGTGTCCCTCCCGCAAGGTCCAGGTGCTGTTATCGCCGGATATCACGCGGCGTTTGTGATCGGCGCGGCAATCAGCTTCCTGGCGGCGATCGTCGCGCTCATTGTGATCAGGCGTCCCTCGGCGCTGCCGGCAGCCGGTATGGCGGAAACGGTGTTGCCGCGCCCGATTCAGCCACTCACCGCCGCCGCCCAGAGCCAGCTGCTCCTGGCAAGGTGCGGACCTTTACTTCCACCGGACTGCGTCGAAGAATGGATGGCGAACCGCACATCAAGCTGAACACAGCTGAGGAGAGGTCATGACCACTGCGATCATCGGCGTTGGGAACATCGGCAAGGCCGTAGCACAGGATCTCGTCAATGGAGGCGAGGAAGTCGTGCTCGCCTCTCGCAAAGAGGCGGACGCTGCGGCGGTTGCGGACGGACTGGGCTCGCGGGCCACGGCTGCATCAACCGGGAAGGCCATCGATGCGGCTGATGTTGTCGTTCTGGCGGTCTGGCTGGATGCCATGAAGGAGGTGATCGCCGACCACGGTGCCGCGCTTGCGGGCAAGGTTGTCATCGATCCCTCGAACCCGGTGGCTTTCAACGACAAGGGCGAGGTCAGTCGGACGCTACCCGACGGTGTATCCGCAGCCTCGGTCATCGCTGGACTGCTGCCATCCGACGCCCACTACGTCAAAGCATTCGGAACGATCGCGGCCGCTTCACTCGCCTCCGAACCGAATCGATCGCCACGGAAGGTGACCCTCTTCTACGCCACCGATGACGAGCAGGCGGCACGAGCGGCCGAGCGGCTGATCTCAGCGGCCGGATTCGAACCAGTCAAGGCCGGCGGCATGGAGAGTGCCCTGCGCATCGAGATGGGCGGGGACTTGCACCAGTACGGCGGACTCGACGGGAAGTTGCTAGACACCGATGAAGCCAAGGCCGCGGTGACAGCCGGCGCACACCAATCCGCATGACCCGCACCTGGCGGTGGCCGCCACTGATAACTGATAAGGGGTGCCACAGCACACATCGAACAACGCACCTCACCCGCAAGGCCATCCGGCGTGGAGTGTTCGCACTGTGGCCCATCTCAAGGCGGCCATTGAGCTTCTTCCACGGGTGGAACGACAACAAGCACCTCTTTACCTGGGTGAAGCCCGCCAACAAAGGTACACATAACTCCGCTCAGGTAAATCGCCTTTGTCGCCGAGCGCGCCATAGCCCGTCATGCGGCTCTTCCTCATGTCTCGCCAGCGGGCCTGATCTTCGGCTGTAACGGTCCTCAGAGTGACCGAAGCCCCGTCCACAGGCGCCAGCTCCAGCCGTTCCGCTGGAAGGCCCCCGCCGAGCATCCACGGGATGCTTCGCGCCTGGCCGTCGGCTGGCGATCCACCGTTTGGGGTCAGTCTGACCACATTTCAGCCGGCGCCGCGTGGTTGGCCTTTTCAGGCCCGATTCCCCGAGGTGCTGGATCCAGGATTCGCCGCCGGGTTGTTGGGCGGGCCCGAGTCACAGGGACCGCCGTGTGGCTTGTGATTCGTTGGCGCTCAAGCTCGAAGACCCCGGACTCGTGATGCCGGCTCGGAGGATCGCTGATCGGAAGCTGCCGAACAAACGGCGGACAGTCCGCTCCGATGGCTGCATTGAAGCATTCGTCCTGCTTTCGGCGGTCGGGGGCCGGCCGTGGTCATGGACGAACTCACGCAGAGCGACGACGGCCTCATCGACCCGGGAATCGGCTACGTCCAGGAGAGGGACGGCCTCCCCGTCGAATACGCTGGGTGGGTTCGCATTGTGGGAACTTAGGTCCACCACTCACGAGAGGGCACGGCATTCGCGCCTGTTCGGGACCGTGAGGCCCCGGGTTCAAATCCCGGGCCCCCGACCAATCGTCTGGTCGCTGCGAGACCGGATCTTGGGCCTATTTCCGAGCTTGACCGCTACATCTTGGGACCTGCCGCCGGTTGTTCCACATGACCCAGCCGGGATTTGAACCGCGATCATCGGTCCGCGCCGAAGGAACCCCTCGGACGGCGGGTCGATTCGAGCCTGCGGCCAGGCTCTTCCAAGCGCTCGCCGAGGCGCCCCTACGCGCGCGTAGAGCGAAACGCTCTTATTTTGCTGGTGCGCGGATCGTCCATCAGTTGCTTGTACTCGGACGATTCAACAGCGATTAGCGCGACTTTGCCTTCGCCGTTGTTATGAAAGCCCCAGCCGTAGCGCTTAGTCAAAGCCGACACCCGAAGGTGTGGATGGCCCTTACTCAAGAACTTCTTGCGTTCTTTGGGCCAGATAGCCTTGGGGATGTCATGTAGGACGGCGTACGTCTCAAACGCAACGTCTTCTTCCGTGTACTTATACGGATGCTTGACGAGCATCTCGTACTCAACCACCGCCTTCGTCTTCTTGCCACCTCTTGCCTGCGGCGCTTGACCTTCCGTCGCCGGACAGTCATCGGCGACCTCAATCAATGTGTCGTAGTAGTTCATGACCTCTTCAAGCTCGTCCAAGCCGCAGCATCATCCTGATCTGTTCACTTCGCGGCTAGCCGTCCAGACTTCCTGTGGCCAAGTTGACGATCGTTCCGGTCATCCTGTCGGCGCGGCCCGACCGTTCATTAGGCGTCCCGAACGGGCTCGTATATGAGGAGGGCCAGGTCGTCGACGGTCCTGGTGCTGACGAGGCGCATGGGTATCTTGTCGCTGGTTTCGCCGAAAAGGCGCTCTCCGGCCCCGAGCACGACCGGGTAGATCATCAGGCGCAGCTCATCGACCAGGTCGTGCTCCATCAGCGTGTGCCAGAGCTGGAAGCTAGCCGCGACGACGATTTCCCCGTCTATCTCCTCCTTCAGCTTGGAGGCGTCGTCTATCACGTCTCCTTTTAGTACTGTCGTGTTGTTCCAGACGGGAGCTTCGAGGGTCGAGGACACGACGTACTTGGGCATGCTGTTCAACCGTTCCGCCAACGGGCCATTTCGGGATGGCCACCGGGCGGCCAAGAACTCGTAGCTCCGCCGACCCAACAGAAAGGCCTCGGCGCCCAGCGCCTCGTCGAGTAGCACTCTGGCCGCCTCTTCGCGACCCTGGCTGCCAATCCGACCAAGCCAGCCGCCGAGCCTGAAACCCTCGACGCCGGCCGGGTCCTGTATGACTCCGTCGAGCGAGACGTTCTCGCTGATGACGATCCTTCCCATTTCCGTACTCCTTCCGGTTGGTCTTGCTGGGTACTCGGTTATCGCGTTAGCGACGGGCTGTTCTGGCATCCCGACACCTTCCTCACACTCTCCCTTCCAAGCCCACCTCGATGTCATTACGAGGTTCGCCTGGAGCTCGATGGCGTCGAGGTGTGACTCGGCGCGAGTGCGGATCGGAACGTTGACGGCCCTCGGGATGCCATAGCCTAGCCCGCCGCTGCCCGCACTCGGCTTCTGCCGCCTGACGCGCCGGTGGCTGCTTCATCCCCCTAATCAGCACGGTGGTCAGGGCTGTGAAGACGAGGAAGGCGATCGGCACGATGAGCGTGCCCTTTATGGCGTCGATGAAGGCGATCGTGAAGACATCGTGCGCGAGCAGTGAGATCTGCTGCGCCGCCGCCGGCGGCAGGCCCGAGGGCAGGGTGGCGCCGTTCTGGCCGGTTCCAATTTCGAAACCGTTCGAGGCCACCGAGCTGAACGCGGCGATGAACCTTTCTCGGAACGTCGCCGGCAGTGACGAGGACTGCGCGACCGCCTGGTCGCGAAGCGCGGTGCCAAGCTGGTTCTGAAGAATCGCGCCGACGACGGCGCTGCCGATGGCGGCGCCGAGCTGGCGGGTGGTGTTGAGCACGCCCGAGGCTGCGCCGGCCATCCGCGGTGAGATGTTCCGCATGGCGACCGTGGTCATGGGTGCGAAGGTCATACCCATGCCCGCGCCCGCGATGATCGCCGGGACCAGGAAGTTGATCCAGGTCGAGTCCGGGCCGGCGACGTAGGTGAGGCCCGCGGTGCCGATCGCGAACACCGAGATGCCGGCCATCAGGATGTATTTGCCGCCGATGCGATCGGCGAGGCGGCCGGCGAAAGGCGCGGTGAGCATCGAGGTCAAAGACGCCGGTGCCAGCGTCAACCCGGCCTGGAACGCGCTGAAGCCGCGGACGGACTGGAGGTAGATCGTGATCGGAAGGAATAGGCTCAGCATGCCGAAGCTGATCGCGGCGGCGATCCAGTTGGCGACCGCAAAGTTGCGGTCTTCGAAGAGCGACAACGGGACGAGCGGCTCGACCTGGAACCGCTCCCAGACGACGAACAGCACGACGAGGAACCCTCCCGCGCCGATGACTTCGGGGATGGTGATCGCGTACGAGCCGATCTGGCCCCAGTCGTAGCGCTGGCCTTCGATGAGGCCAAAGACCACTGCGAAGAGACCGCTCGTGGCGAGGATCACGCCGACGATGTCCCAGCCGTGGTGGCGTCCGGGCCGCAGGTCCGGAATGATTGCAAAGGTGGTGATCAGCGCGCCGATCCCGATCGGGACGTTGATGAAGAAGATCCAACGCCAGTCGATGTACGTGATGATCGCGCCGCCCAGGGTCGGACCCGTGATGGTGGCCAGCCCAGCCACGGCGCCCCAGATGCCGAAAGCGGCGCCGCGCCGCTCAGGCGGAAAGAGGGAAGCGATGATCGCCAGTGTCTGTGGGGTGAGCAGCGCGCCGCCGACGCCCTGCAGGATGCGCGCCAGGATCAGCTCGGTCGAGGTCTGCGAGAGACCACACAGCGCTGAGGCCACCGTGAACACGAACAGGCCGAGCGCGAAGAGGTTGCGCTGACCGAACAAGTCGCCCAGGCGGCCGGCGGTGATTAGGAGCACCGCATACACGAGGATGTATGCGTTCAGGACCCACAGGATCTGGTCCAGGGTGGTGCTGAGACCGGCGCTCATCGCTGGAATGGCCACGTTGACGATCGTGGTGTCCAGCAGAATCATGAAGAAGCCCGTGGTCAGGACCATTAGCACGAGCCAGGGGTTAGGCCGCGCTTGAGCCACGTTCCTCCTCAATGCCTCACGATCGGTGTCATTTTCATTTGAGCGGGTTGGTTGTCCGTGCCTGCATTGCTTGCCTCTTTGTCACATTGATCAGATTCGAGGTGTCTCACCTGTATGACACTTCGCGGCGGAGGAATGTGACCGATGATCGAGTCCGACTGGTGGCGATCACGTTGGAGCCGCAACGGGAAGGACCTCCGCCGATTTTTCCCCTGAGATGGTCGACCTCGCAACACGCCTTCCACGAGAAATGGGCTGGACGGTTAGATCGTGAATCCAACGGAAACCGGCGTTAGCTTCAACGAACTGCAGCCTATTCAGCGCTCCGATCCCATCCAAGGGTGGCTGACGCGCCTTGTTGATGACATTTGTGACCGCTGTTTCATCGATCCCATGATCCCGACTGCGACCAAGCGCGCACGGTGTTTCCTGGCTTCGTCGACCGCCGGCCGGCCTACGTCGCGGCGGACTTCGCAACGTTGTGACGTTTGCGCTTAAGGAGGTGATCAGGAGTGGGACGACCCATGGCCCAGTCGAAGAACGATCGTAATGAAGTCGCGGACTTTCAGACCCAACTGGAATCCTTGCTCGACACGGTCTGGCGCGGCGAGCGAATGTGGAAATTGGAGGACCGGATGAACCTCCAGGTCGAGGCAGATCGGTCGCCTGAGCCCCGTGCGAGACGGCGCCGCGAATGAAACACCCCTGTGATCGTGGCGGACAGCTTGTCGACGCCGGCCATTTCAGCACGACCCGTCAAGTCGTCCTTCGCGGTCATCCTCCGGCGCCGTCTACTTTCAAAGTGCCGAGCATCCCGCTGTCCTTGTGCCCGGGCACATCACAGTAGATGCCGTACGTGCCCGCGGGCAGCTTGGTGACGACGAAGTTGCTGGTGTCGCCCGCAGAGACGAGCTCGCTTCCCGCCATGACCTTGCCCGTGGCGTCGGCGATCACCATGTCGTGCTGCTGCCCCCCGCTGTTCACCAGGTAGAAAGTCGCATTGCCTGATGTCAACTCCAGGTTGCTTGGAGTGAACTTGTATTCGGTCATCGTCACGGTGATTGCACCAGGCAGAGGTCCAGCGGTTGCGGTTTCACCGCACGCAGCGACCCCGAGCAACGTCGCCACGATAACCATCAGCCCAACCAAGGTTTTCGGGTGCAGGCGGCTCGCCCAAGCCATCCCATTAGTTCGCGCCGCCAACAGGCGGCCCGCTTGCAGCCACGCCACGGAAGCGGCCAGCAGGACATTGACCACCTCCACCTGCATGGGAGGCGCAAGAGCAAGCCGGGTGTCAACGCCGGGAAAGAGACCGCCCTTCAGGACGTAGATCATCAATGAGAGACCGCCGAGGGAGACGGCGGCTACAAGACCTGTCAGAGCGACGACCCATCCGACCCTTGTGCGCGAATCAACGCGGACTCCCGCGGTGGCAATCAACAGGACTATCCCACCTGCCAGCTCCGTGAACCTCGCCAGCTCGGCAAACAATGCCGCGTTCGGCAGGATTAGGGCCTGGACAATCGGAGATAGAACGCTGTTCTGCGCTTCTACGCTCGACGCAACGAAACTCTTGAATCCGCCAGCGAAGTTGGTGTCGAGGTACTTGTTGAGGCCTCCGAGCAAGAACTCGAGACCGAGGATTGCCTGCGCGATGGCGGCCGCACCCACTGCGGGCCCGCGACCGACATCGCCCCTAACTGCATTCGTCGCCACTGTTCAACTCCTTCACGCGTGTCTCTCTCTAATTGACCCGCGAGGGGGAGTCGATGTGACATTGGGACGACGCGGAGGATCACGCGCCGTTGCGCGTTCGCACAACTGCCAGCGGCCTCATGCGAGTCGTAGCGAGGCGATGTCCAGCGGCTTCGGGCGCCCTTCATCAAACTCCTTGTCACATTCGTCGTGTGTGGGGGGTCACATATATGAGACCTGGCAGCAGGAGGATGTGACAGACGGACGAAAAAGACTGGCTGGCGGAACGCTTCGAGGAGCACCGTGCGCGCTTGCGGGCTGTGGCCTATCGCATGCTGGGCTCTCTCGACGAGGCCGATGACGCCGTTCAGGACACCTGGTTGCGCCTCAGCCGGGCAGGGGCAAGCGAGGTGGAGAACCTCGGCGGGTGGCTGACCACGATCGTTGCCCGGGTGTGCCTGAACATCCTGCGCGCCCGCAACGTTCGACGCGAAGAACCCCTCAGCGTGCACCTACCCGATCCGGTCATCAGGCCCCCGGAGGAGGAGGCGTTGCTGGCCGATTCGGTCGGTCTCGCCCTGCTCGTGGTCCTCGATACCCTCGCCCCCGACGAGCGGCTGGCCTTCGTGCTCCACGACATGTTCGAGCTGCCCTTCGATGAGATCGCCCCCATGATCGCTCGATCTCCCGCAGCAGCACGACAGCTCGCCAGCAGGGCGCGACGACGTGTCAAGGGTGCGGAGATACCGACTCCTGACGCTGATCTCGCTCGCCAACGACAGGTGGTCGACGCCTTCTTCCAGGCGGCGCGCGCCGGCAACTTCGACGCCCTCGTAGCTTTGCTCGATCCCGACGTTGTCCTGCGAGCTGACGCTGGCGCGGGGCGTCCCGCCGCCTCGTTCCTGATCCGAGGGGCAGTGGCCGTTGCCAGGCAGGCACTCAGTGGTGGCTTCAGTAAGCACGTCCGCCAGACCGCCGTGCTGCGACCGGCGCTGGTCAACGGGGTGGCAGGCGTAGTCGTCACCGTCGGCGGACGACCGTTTCTCGTGATGGCCTTCACGGTGGTCGAGGGCAAGATTGTCGAAATCGACGGAATCGGCGACCCTGAGCGTGTCCGCAGGACCGCCGCGGCTGTCCTCGCTGACGAATAGGGATACAGATGCATCGAGCCGTAGTCAGCTGCCCCGCGACGCCGACCTGGCCGGCCAGGGAGCCGACAGGTGGACGAAGCGCCACGCGGGGATACGATCACGCGCCAACCACTGACTGGACTGAGTCGCACGAGCCGGTGTGTTTCGTCCGCAAGGTCTCCGCCACCCGCATGTTCTATCGACCTGAGGAGGAGCCGGATGTCGACCTCTGAGGTGCGCAGAAATAGCGCGATCACCCCCGCGCGAATCGACGAATGTGGAGTACGCAGATGAGCAGTCCACTGGGAAGCGGCGCTGGTGTACCCACGTTGCCACGGTTCATGCCGTTCTTCAACCCGGTCACCAAGTTCTTTTTGGCCGCTGGCGTTCCGTTGGGCCCAAATAGACTCGTCACCATTCGAGGCCGGAAGAGCGGCCTGCCTCACACCACGGCTTTGGCGATCATCAACGTCTCTGGAAGGCGTTGGGTTTGGTCCCCATGGGGCGAGGGCGATTGGGCGCGTAATCTGCGTGCGGCCGGTCGGGCGACCATTCACAGGGGCAGGAGGACAGAGGAAGTAAGCGCGACCGAACTGGACGCGACGCAGCGAGTGGTGTTCTTTCGCGACGTCCTTGGTAGTCTCGCGCGATCCATTCCGTTCGGTTATTGGTTCTGGCGCATCGTCGACCAGGTCGATCTCAACCATCCAGTGGAAGCGGCCGAGGGTCGAGTTGTCTTCGAGCTGCACGAGCGTCGATGAAGTCGGCTCCGTACCTTTGCCGTCGGTGTCGTTCGGCTTGACCACCTCGCCCGGCCGTCAGCAAGTGAGCACGGTTAGCAGCCTCCTCTATGGTGGGGCCGCTGCTGCCGTTATCTCCCTTCACCTCGCCACGAATAGGACCCTCGGCTTCCACACCGACGAGCTTTACTACCTCGACTCAGGCCGCCATCCGGCGTTCGGATACGTCGACTTCCCTCCCATCGTCCCGCTGCTGGCACGAGTAGAGACCGGCCTGCTGGGCGTCAGCCCCTGGACGCTGCGGCTGCTCCCATCCCTGCTGGGCGGTTTTCTCGTGGCGCTGTCTGGTTTGTATGTCCGCCGATTGGGTGGCTCGCTGGGGCTTCAGGCGATTGCGCTGCTCACGGCCGCAGCGGCCCCTTTTCTGCTGGGGTCGAACTGGGTGTTTCAGACCGTGACCTTCGACCAGGTCACCTGGATGGTCGCAATGTATTGGTTCCTCTGTGTCGTGCTAGATCGCAGTCCTCGGCACTGGATCTACCTCGGCATCACGCTCGGGATAGGGCTCGAAGTCAAGTTCACAATCATTGGTTTCATAGCCGGCATCGCTGTGGCGGTCGTGCTCACTCCCGCATTGCGGTCGGAGCTGCGTACGAGGTATCCGTGGATCGCAGCTGCGATCGCGCTTCTTATCTGGGCCCCGAACCTCGTGTGGCAGGTGGGCGAGGGTTTTCCGACGCTCACGTATGTCATCACCCACGGAGGGTCAGGTGGCGGCCCGCTCGTCTACCTGATCCAGTTCGGTGTCTACTTCTTCTTCCTCATACCGGTGTGGCTAATCGGGATGGTTTCGGTGTTCCGCAGTCCGGTGCTGCGGCCAATTGGAATTGCCAGCGCCGTCCCACTTGTCTTGTTCCTCTTCGACGGCAAGGCCTATTACGCTGCGGGCACGGTTCCCGTCGTGGTGGCTCAGGGGCTTATCGCGATTTCCAACGTCCGGCGCCCCAGGTTCCGCAGAGCCCTGACGATCGCTGCCATGGTTGCGGGCGTGCTGGATTTCGTCGTGTTCTTTTTCCTCGTGGTCCCGATCACGCCGCCTGATCGAATCCATGCCACGCGGCTGGACACGGTAAACGAGGTCTTTGCGGACAGCGTGGGCTGGTCGGATGTCGCAAACCAGGTCGTGACGATCTATGGGAGCCTGCCCGAGTCCGAGCGCAGCAGCACGGTCATCATCTCGGCCTACTACGGAGTACCGGGAGCGCTCCAGGTGTACGTCGATCCCGCCCGCCGGCCAGCGGCTTACAGCCCGCAGCTCAGCGACTGGTACTGGCTGCCGCGCGAT
>DATNOD010000187.1:0-2059 GCA_035601515.1 Candidatus Eiseniibacteriota bacterium
GGCGCAGGCGTACCCGATATCGTCGGCGCGTTGTTGGCGGGAGCCTGTACTTGAATGGAGAAATCTGGCAGGGACGCGGTTGTGCGGCCGTCGCTCACGCTGATCCGGATGTTGGCAAAGGTGCCCTCGTTGGCGGTGGTGGGCGTCCCGGACAGCGCACCCGTGGCGGTGCTGAAAGTTCCCCAAGCGGGTCGATTGACAATCGTAAAGCTCAACGTCGAGCGCTCGGGATTGGTGACCATGGGCTTAAAGCTGTAGGGTTGACCGGCCGTCACGGTCGCGGCCGGTGTGCCCGCGATCGTTGGAGGAGTAACGGGCGGTGGGGTAGCTGGAGGGTTCACCGTGATACGGAACGGACCGATGCTGGCGCGAGTTGTGCCGTTGCCTATCCCGATCTCAATTTCCGCGCTCGTGCCGACGTCGCTGTTGTCCGGAGTTCCGAAGAGCTCGCCGGACGATGGAACAAACGTGGCCCACCCAGGCTTGCTGGTTATGTCGTAGGTCAGCGGGCGCCCTTCAGGACTGGAAACCAACGGGATATATTGATACTTGGCGCCGGCCTCCACCGAAGTGGGCGGCGTGCCGTTGACGACGACGGCTGTGTCGCTCCCCCCGCAACTAGCGAGTGTGACTGCGATTACGGTACACCAGGCGAGGTGACCGATCCTAAGATCAGCGACCGCGAATACGTTGCACATGCGCATGCACGACCCACCCTGTTGACAGCCAACTGCAGGCTGCAGAGCGCGATCACTGAGAGCGCAGAGACAACACCAGAGAACTGACGACCAGCGCCACCGTAGACATAGCGCGCTGCCGGCAACCCCGCTGTCTTCACAAGCCGATTAGGCTCTCAAGACCGGAAGCTTTGCGTCCCCGCCTCACGACGGGTTTGCCCTTTTAGTACCGGATGCATGCTACGCGCTGGAACACCGCGTGTCATTGGCGCAACCCGTCATCAAGTTGCGACAGCGAGCTGCGATCTCGCGCACTTGTGCACTGCCTCACGATCGCCGTCGCTGGTTTACTACTGGCTCTTGCGTTCGGTCTTGTACTGAAGCGCCAGGCGTCGCAAATCGCTGACGGATCGAAGCCGTCGCGGAGTTCGATGACCGATGAGGCGCGGCGACGTCGTGACTGTTGCGGCGTCCGGGGACTACGGCAAGCCACGCCCCGCAGTGATTGTGCAGACCGACGCACTTCCAGCTGAGCATGCATCAGTGGTGGTCTGCCAGGTGACTTCCGAGGGGGACGACGCTCGGGACTTTCGGGTCGTGGCCGAACCCAGTACTCGAAACGGTCTGCGTGTGCGATCGCATGTGATGGCTGACAAGCCGGTCACGATTCGGCGCACACGAATTGGCCGGAAGATCGGACACCTCGACGACAACGACATCGCGCGACTGAATGTCGCCTTGGCGTTCGTCATGGGCCTGGCAGATTAGGCTCTCTTCCTCGCGGACCGAAGTGGAATGAACCCTCCGATGTTGCCAAGCAGACGACACACCTGCAATGACAGATAGTCTCTCAAACTGACTGACCTACATCGTCAGCGGTGAGCATCAGTCGCGTCGGTTCGAGTCAGACGCTTTGAAAGTAGGGGCGAGCAGTCGGCGGTGCCTGGTTTTCCTCGGCATCCCTGACTGACTTTCCTCCCGTTCCATGCAGAATCAGGAATTCACGGGGTACGAGAATCCCAAGGCAGGTGCCTTACACCCACCGCAGCGCCCGTCACGCCGAACCGGAGACCAGGCGAGCCGTGATTCGGGCAACGTGCTCGCCCTGGTAGCGACACAGGTCGAGTTCCAATGGCGTCGGCATACGCGTTTCGCTCCCCGTCCCAGTTACACAGCTCGCGCCGTAGGGAGTCCCGCCGGTCACCTCGCGCATCGTCGCGAGTTCCTTGAACGTGTAAGGTAGGCCGACCACGATCATTCCGTGGTGGAACAGCGTGCTGTGGAAGGAGGTGATGGTCGTCTCCTGGCCGCCGTGCTGGCTGGCAGTACTGCAAAAAACGCTGCCGACCTTGCCGACGAGTGCGCCCTGCATCCAAAGGGCG
>DATNOD010000188.1:0-3181 GCA_035601515.1 Candidatus Eiseniibacteriota bacterium
TCGTTCAGGCCGAGGTGTGTGACGTCGACCCACAGCGCGCGCGCGGTTGAGCCGATGTCGATCGCGCCGTGGTGATAGAAGTTGCGGTCCTCGGCCGCGAGGGTCGCGGCGGGTGCGTACTTCCCCATCTCATTGAGATGGAAGTTGACGTGGTAGTGACCGGCCGGGTTCCAGTCTTCGATGAGACGACCGTTGCGATCGAGCACGACGACATCGCCCGCGGCCAGCACATCCTGGCTCGGGTCAGGGAGATCCTGGACGGCCCAAAGCACGTACAGCGTGGACAGGACGAATACGACCCCGGTGACGCCGACGATCCAAACGCGCCTGGCCCACATCCAATCGAAGAGGCGGAGGTGAGGCGCCGAACGCTGCGGATCGCGGCTGGTTGGGTTCTGAACCACCCTTCGCGTTCCTCCTTTCTGAGCGCGGACGCGCGCTTCGAGAGGAAAACGCCGGCTTGAAGCCGGCTACTCGGAGCCGGCCGGTTTCGCTAGCTGAACTCGACCGCTATGTAGCCGTATCCGTTGGCGGCCACCGCCCAGGCGGTCGCCACATTGTGATACGGACCCATGATGTTGGCGTGGTGCTCGGGGCTGTTCATGAACATCGTGTTGAGCTGCCCGTCGTTGATCCCGCCGGTCCAGTAGCCAATATTCTCGCCGGCCTGCGACCCAAGCCGACAGCCGAGGTCAAGCGTCGGTCCGTTCGTGTGGTAAGGAGGAACCCAACCCTGCTGGGCAAGCCGTGATGCGTTGGCAGCAGCCACGTTCGCGAGGCACGAGCTCCAGGTCAGCGGTCCCAAACCGGCGGCGGCCCGATCCTGATTGATAAGCGCCTGCTGGGTCGAGCCCACCACGATCGCGGGAGGAGCGGGTCGTGCCGGCGGAGCTGGAGCCGCTTGCTGCGGCGGTGCCGGGGCACTTGCCGCGATGGGAGTGGGCGAAGGCTCGGGGCTGGGCCGTAGCCGGTGGTTCTCGAGTGGAGGGTCACCGGCGTAGGCGATTCCGATGGCAGCGACTGGCGGCTTGGCCGCGACCAGCGCGTGCGCAGTCTCGTTGTGCGCACGCAGCGTCGCCGCGGTGGCGGTGCTGATGACGGCGACGAGAACGATGCCCCCGATCCAGGAGAAAACCCGCATGGCCAGCCAGTCTGCCGACGACTCCGAGTGGTCGCGCCAGCTGTCGGGTAAAAGCTTGTAAAAGGGATCGCATGCGCGGTTTAGGGACCCTTTTAGTTCTAGACGCGCGAGATCGTTTCGGGGATCCTGCTGTAAAGACGTTCGTGAGCCATGACGAGAAAAGTCTCGGCGACGCGCTGCCAGCCCGACCGCTGCGCCCACATGAATGTCATCGCGCGCAGGCCGAGGGTGAGGGCCTCGTAGATCGGAAAACGCTGGATGGTGGCGTCCGGCCTCAGCTCCAGATAGCGCCCGAGGAACCGCGTTCGGATCTTTTCCACCGCCAGCGTGTCCTCCCAGGACGCCGGCGCCGAAGGCACCAGGTACGCGCAGTACTTGCCGAGGTCATAGCTCGTCTCAGCGACCGCGAAGTAGTCGAAGTCGAGGAGCGTGAAGGTTCCGTCGTGATAGACGAACTGGTCGTACTTCAGATCTCCGTGCGTGGGCAGCCATTCTTCGTCCATCGCGATGCGCGCTCGGTTGCGTAGGTGCGAGGCGAGATCGCGCAAAAGGTAATGGCCCTCAGGGTGGACGTACGAGAACTGCTCGGCCACCCGATCGAGCCGATCCAGCTCGTTCTCCAGCCAGATCTCGATGTCGGTCTCGACTCCCGACTCATGAATGACCGCGAGGGCCTCGGCCGCAGCGACGCCCGTGTTCTGGAATTCCACGCTCATCCGGTCGCTCCCCACCGACTCGCCAGGTATCGACTCTTCGAGAAGAAGTCCGTATTGCTCGATCCAGCCGAGAGGCCTTGGCAGGCCGAGCAAACCTGGCGGCTGGGCCGCGGATGCACGCCACAATCCCTCGACGATCCTCAGCGTGCGCAGGCCTCGATCCCCGGGCTGCACCTTGCCGTAAACGATCAGCGGCCCGACCGAGGTCTGCAGCGTGTATCGGAGGATGGCGCCTATCTCGGGGGTATATCGCACGCGCTCGATCTCGACCTTCGGATATCCGTCCGTATCTTCAAGTGCGTGGTCGCCGAGCCCCAGCAGGACATCGGTGACTGTTTTTGGGTTCGCGGCGCTCGGTAAGCCGGGCATGGCCGGATCGAACGGGTAGAACCAGAAGGCGTGCTGGGATTCGTGGAAGAGACGCGGGAAGCCGATCCCGCCTATGGGATCGCATGGGCCCGAGGAATGCTGGAGGAGCTTTGCGCTGAGCTCGTCCCATGCTTGCCGGCTGAACGCGCCGCGAGCGACAAGCCTGAGCGAGCGCTCCTCCTCTTCCATTCTTATGGAGACCTCGTACATGGCCCAGTAGCCATCGGGAGGGGAGAGCCTGGACGACCGCTTGCGGAGAGACTCGACCCGCCAGCCTGAGTCGCGAAGGATATCGGCCACGAATGCGCCCACGGCAAGCTCGTCGGTGGCCTCCAGCATGGTTACAAGAGAGACGTTCGGCGTTTCAGTTTTAAGCATTGCCAAAGAGGTAACGCTAAGCGGGGCGTTCTGCGACATATCCCGGTGCCACTTGAGGAAGGGCGCACGGGGCCCGTGTCCAGGATGGCGGCGAGGGCATTGCTCATATCCACGTGGAGGTGAGCAGTTTTGGACACGTTCGGCGAGTTCAGTACCAGTCGGCCGTCCGTCATGCATCGCGTGGCCGTGAAGCTCTTCGTCTTGATGGCCGGTGTGCTTTTGATGCTGGCGCGGACCTCTCCCGCGCTGGCCGCGGATTCGCACAGCGACAAAGGCAAGGCGTCGTCCGACCATTCGAGCGCTTCGGCGGTCGTCCATCGCAGCGATCCCGCACCTGCCAAGTCCGACCATCCAATCGGAGGCGGCGGCGGCGATGGCGGCGGGGATGGCAAGGACAAGAACAGCGGCAACGGCGGCGCCAGTGCGAAAGGCGATGCCAGCGCCAAGAGCAGCACTGCTGCGAAGTCGGACACCAGCGCCAAGTCAGACTCGAGCGCGAAGTCGCACACCAGCGCCAAGTCGGACACCAGCGCCAGGTCGGACACCAGCGCCAAGTCGGACACCAGCGCCAAGTCGG
>DATNOD010000189.1:0-5121 GCA_035601515.1 Candidatus Eiseniibacteriota bacterium
GCCTTCTTCGTCGGCGCGCTGCTTGCGGGTCTGGCCGGTGTGCTCGGCGGAACCATGATCGCGGTGCAGCCGGGAAATGACTCGGCGTTTCTGCTGGACTCGCTGATCGTCGTGATCATCGGCGGGATGGGCAGCCTCCTCGGCGCGGCGATCGGATCGGTCGCGCTCGGGCTGGTAAGCGCGTACGCGGACGTCTACCTCAAGTTCGGCACGACCGACCTGACCAACTACGCGATCCTGCTCACGTTCATCCTGGTGGTCGCGGTCCTCGCCGTGCGGCCGCTCGGCTTGTTTGGACGGCCGGCGTGAGCAGCATCAGCCGCCGCATCCGGATTCCGCAGCTGATCGCGCTTGGCGCGTTGATTCTTTTTCTCGCCGGCGCGCCGTCGGTCGTCGACAGCTTCACGCTCGCCCAGATCCTGACCAAGGCCCTATGGCTGGGTATAGCTGCCGCGAGCCTCATCTTCCTTTCCAGCTACGGCGGGATGATCTCTCTTGGGCAGACCGGGATCTACGCCGTCGCCGGCTTCACGATGGCGAACCTCGTCCACGCCGCGGGCGGCAAGCACCTGGGCTGGGACCCGCTCGCAGCGACCGCCGCCGGCATTGTCGTCGCTACGCTTTTTGGAGTCCTGTGCGGCGCCATTGCATCGCGCAGCTACGGCATCTACTTCCTGATGATCACGCTGGCGATCTCGGTGATCGTTTTCTATTTCTTCGCGCAGGTAACGACTTTGTCGGGGTACGGGGGCATACGTAGCGTGACGGCGCCGGGATTCATCGGCAACCCGATCATCAACCCTGTGCCGTTGTATTACACGGCCCTGCTGGCTTCGGTTCTCATCTACCTTGGCATTCGCTACCTGGCGCGAACTCCGTTTGGCCTGGCGCTCCAGGGCATCCGCGACGACCCGGCCCGGATGCAGGCGCTTGGCTACAACGTGGCGCTGCATCGCGCGCTCGCGTTCGGGGTGGGGGCGTTCATCGCGTCCATTGCGGGGATCTTGTCGGTGTGGTACACGACCCAGATCTCGCCGGGCGGCGTCAACGTCGCTCAGACCATCAACATCTTGATCATCGCCGTGATCGGCGGCCTCTACCGGCTGGAGGGCGCGTGGATCGGTGCGTTGGTCTTCTCGACCATCGACAACTACTCGCGGGTCTGGATGCCGAACGTCGGCGACTGGCTCGGGCCGGCCCGATTCGAAAGCGTCATCGGGGTGATCTTCCTGGTGATAGTCCTGGCGTCGCCAGGGGGTTTGGTCGGCATTTGGGAGAGCCTCTGGGACCGGAGGAAACGGCGTCTCGGTCCAGAGGAACCGTCTGGGATACCGGCGACGGGTGCGATCGACGAGGTCGTCGATCATCCCGCGGCGGTGTAGTCAAGGAGGTGGATGGAGATTCGAGAGCACAACGGACCAATTGGAGGACGAATGCATTTTCCAAAGGAGGGAAATTTGCTTAGAAGTCAACACAGAGCCGTCTCCAGGCGGTTGTTCGCCACCTTTGCCATGCTCCCGCTGCTGGCGTTGGCCGCGTGCAACAGCAACAACAACACACCCGCGACGTCGAGCGCGATCAAGATAGGCATCCTGTCGGACTGCCAGGGCGACTTCGGGTCGTTCTACAACGACGACCTGGGCGGAGCCCTCGCCGTACTCGCCGCGCACTACGGCGGAAAGGCGACCGGGTCCAAGCCCAGCGATGGGATGACTGGCGCGAAGATCGCCGGCAAGGACGTCAACATCGTCGGCTTCGGCTGCTCCGACTCCACCGCCAACAAAGCGATCGAAGAGACGCGGCGGTTGGTCGAACAGCTCGGCGCGGACATCCTGATCGGCCCTCTCTCCGGTGACGAGGGCATCGCCGTGGCGAACTACGCCAAGACCCAGCCGAACAAGACCTTCCTCAACGGCATCTCGGGCGCCCAGGACGCAACCTTGAAGGTCCAGGCCCCCAACTTCTTCCGCTTCAACCCAGACGGGGCGCAGTGGTCGTCCGGTCTCGGCGACTACGCCTACAACAAGCTCGGCTGGCGAACCGCCGCTGTGATCGGCGACGACTACGCGTTTCCTTACACGTCGCTCGCCGGCTTCATCGCAGAGTTCTGCTCGATCGGCGGCAGCATTCCGAATGCAAATCGCATCTGGCCTCCACTGGGCACGACCGACTACTCGTCGTTCATCACCCAGATCCCCAAGGGCGTCGATGGGCTGTTCGTCGGCGTCGGCGGCGCTGGCCTCATCACATTCCTCAAGCAGTACCAGCAGCTCAACGGCGCCCTCAACACCAAGCACATCATGGGCAACACGTTCTGGCCCGACCCGCAGCTGCTCAAGGCGATTGGAACCCCGATGGTGGGTGCGGTCGCGGCCAGCGGCATCGCGGGCGACGCCAGCTTCTCGCAGACCGCGGCCTACAAGCAGGAGCTGGCCATCTACCCCGCCACTCAAGCGGACGCCGCCAGCGTCTTCACGCTCGGCTACTGGAGCGCGATGACGGCCCTCGGCCAGGCACTCACCGCGGTCAACGGCGACCTCTCAAACAACCAGAAGGCGCTCCAGGCAGCGCTGGCAACCACCGTCGTCCAGGGACCGTACGGCAAGATCAGCCTCGACTCCAACCGGCAGGCGGTCTTCGACAACTGGATCGTCCAGATCACCGCGCCGCCGTCGGGCAGCAACGTCCCCGGAATCAAGACCGTACTTCGCGTGCCGAAGGTGGACCAGACCTTCGGTGGATTCTTCAGCCCGACCACGCCGGCACCTAGCCGGACCGACCCAACCTGCACCAAGAAGACGCCGCCGCCGTGGGTTGGAAACGAAACACCTGTGGACTTCAGCTCCGGAAACGTTCCGTACTGATGAGACGAGCTGTGTGAGCGCAGCACCGCAGCCATTCGAGCCCGCCGCGCCGATCCTCCATCTGAGGGGGGTCGGGCGGCGGTTCGGCGGCCTGCGAGCGGTGGCCGATGTGACCCTGGCCGTGAAGCCGGGCGAGCGTCGCGCCATCCTCGGGCCGAACGGAGCCGGCAAGACAACGTTGTTCAACGTCATCTCCGGCGAGTTTCCTCCGACCGAAGGCACGATCGAGCTCTTCGGTCGAGATGTCACCAACCAGCCGGCGCGCCTACGCGCGCGTTCCGGTCTGTCGCGAACGTTCCAGACCTCGAGGCTCCTGCTGGGCCTCTCGGTCGACGACAACCTCTACCTGTCGGTGCTCGGAGCCCGGCGTGGCCATCTGCTGCCGGTTCGCCTGCCACGGCTGGAACGCCGGCTTCGCGAGCGCGCACGGGCGACGGCCGAGGCGATCGGGCTCGCCGACCGGCTCGGAACATTGGTCCGCGAGCTGTCACATGGCGAGAGGCGGCAGCTCGAGGTCGGCATGGCCCAAGCCTCGTCCCCAAAGCTCATGATGCTCGACGAGCCGGCCGCCGGCCTGTCGCCGGCGGAACGCAACAAGCTGACCAACCAGCTGATGGCCCTGGATCCAAATGTCACGCTGATTCTCATCGAGCACGACATGGATGTGGCGCTCCGGGTCGCGCAGTGGGTGACGATGATGCACGACGGCCACATCGTCGTCGAGGGCAGCCCCGCGACGATTCGCGACAACAAGCTCGTTCATGATCTGTACATCGGAAGCAGGTACAAGCAATGAGCACTCACGTCCTGGAGATCAGCAACCTCAACGCGTTCTATGGACGCGCTCATGTCTTGCAGGACATCTCTTTCACGGTCGACGACCGGCCGGTGGCGATCGTCGGTCGCAACGGCATGGGCAAGTCAACCCTGTGCCAGGTGATCATGGGGATGCTCACATCCGCAAGAGGATCCGTCCGCTTTCAAGGACGGGAGCTCATGGGCAAGGCTCCATACCAGATTGCGCGGCAGGGCCTGGGCTTCGTGCCCCAGGGCCGCCGGCTCTTTCCGTCGCTGTCGACCGACGAGCATCTGCAGATAATTCCTCGCCGCGGTAATGGCAGCTGGTCGCCGAAGCGGATCTACGAGATCTTTCCGAAGCTGGCCGCGCGCAAGCACGTCGGCGCGGGCCAGCTGTCAGGAGGGGAGCAGCAGATGCTGGCCATCGGCAGAGCGCTGCTCACCAACCCCAAGCTGCTGATCATGGATGAGCCCTCTGAAGGCCTCGCGCCGAATATCGTCGAGAGCGTCATCGAAACCATCAGAAACCTCGCCAACCAGGGGGTCGGCTTGCTGGTCGTCGAGCAGAACCTCGGCGTCGCGACCGCGCTGGCCGACAGGCAGCTGGTCATGGTCGCCGGGAGGATCGCCGCCGAAACGACGGCCCAGGAGCTCATCGGCAACATCGACGCGCAGCGGCGCTTCCTCGGGGTCGAGCCGCTCGCGGCCCGGCGGTCAACATGAAGTTGCGGAGCCTTCAGCACGTCTCGTCGCCCTATCCAGAAGGCGATAGCGGCTCAGTGCGCAGGTTTTACGGCGAGCTACTTGGCCTTCGAGAGCAGCCCACGCCTTCGACGCTTGCGGGCATGGGTCTGTTGTGGTTCACGGCCGGCGAAGGCCTCGAGCTGCACTTTTTTCCAGGCCCGATCGATGTCGAGTCGCGTCGGCACTTCTGCTTCGACATCGACGATCTCGAGGACACTCGGCGACGCCTCGAAGCCGCGGGCCTGGGGCCTTATGACGACACGCCGATCCCAAACCGGCCGCGCTTTTTCTGTCGAGACCCGGTCGGCAACCTGGTCGAGTTCACGAGCATCGAGGGGGACTATCGCAATTGACCTTGAAGACGAGTCTTGGCATCTGGGCGTTCGGGCCGATGATCACCCGCTTCGTGCCCGGCGGCTACCAGCCTCAGTGGACGTCGGAGAACATTGTCGACAAGGTGGGCCGGGCGGTGGCCGGCCTGGGTGACCTCATCGACGACTACGAGTTCCATTACCCACAGGAGATCAACGAGGGCAACGAGGCGGCGATCAAGAAAGCCCTCGGCGGGCACGGCATCTACTGCGTCGCCACCGGCCTCCACCTCGACCCACTTTTCGGTCGCGGCGGGCTGTGCTCTCCCGATGCCTCGATTCGCGCCGAAGCTGTGCGGCGCACGCTGGCCGGGGCCGACATGGCGGGGAGGCTGCACGCGAAC
>DATNOD010000190.1:0-4361 GCA_035601515.1 Candidatus Eiseniibacteriota bacterium
TCGGCCGGGTCGATCACGTCATCTTGCGGAACAACGCGAACGCGTTGGCGCGCTCGATGTCTGCCAGCTCCTCCAGGCTGATCCCACGAAGCTCGGCGACCAGCGTCGCCGTGTCCAGCAGGTACGCAGGCCGGTTCGGCACACCCATCCGAATGTGGGCCTGGCCGTACGGCGAGTCGGTCTCGAGTAGGAGCCGATCGGCGGGGCACTGCTTGACGACTTCGCGCAGCGCGTTCCGGCTCGGTCGCGTGACCAGGCCCGCGAACGACAGATAGAAGCCCAGCTCCAAGAATCGCTTAGCCCAATCCCATTCGAGAGCGAAGTAATGCATCGATCCACGCAGCCCCGGATGGGCTTTGATCGCAGCCGCGACTTCATCGGCCGCGCCGCGGTTGTGGATCGACACCGGCAGGTCCAGCTCCACCGCGAGCGCGAGCAGCTTTTCGAATCGGGCCTGCTGGACTTCGTGGGTCGGGCTGTTGGCGTCGACGAAGTCGAGGCCCACCTCACCGATGGCCACCACGCGTTCGTCCGACGCGAGCCTGCGAAGCGCATCGATATCTGGCTCTGGGGTGTCCGTCGGGTAGTGCCCGACACCCGCGAATACCTCTGGGAATTGCTGCGCGAGCGCGAGCACGCGCTCGCTGTGCTCCAGGTCGACACCGACCGCGATCATTCGATCGACGCCGGCGCTGACCGCCTGCGCCACCACCTCGCCGGGGTGGCCCAGCTCCTCTAAGTGGAGATGCGTGTCTACGAAGATGCGACCGTCTCCGTTTCGGGAACATCGTCGAGGCGCTTGAAGAGCGCTTCGGGTGGAGGCAGGGCGCGTCCGGGCGGCAGCTCAGACGGTTTCCAACGGTTCTCGCTCGAGTACTCGCCTGTGATGACCGTGTGCGACTCGCCGTCCTCTGCGAATTCCCGCACCTCGGGCTGCGGCGCGATGACGTCGTCGTAGCCGAGCAAGCGGTGGAGGCGCTGCGCGGAGAAAGGCAGAAAGGGGGTGAGCATCGTCTTCAGGTTGTCGACGCAGCGGAGGGCAACGTAAAGAACCGTGCCGGCCCGCGCGCGATCCGTCTTGATGGTGTGCCAGGGCTGCTCGGTGCCGAGGTAGACGTTGACGCGAGCGGCCATCGTCATCGCGTATCGCAAGGCGATTTGAAAACGCGCCTGGCCGAGCTCGGTCGCGACCCGGTCGAGGGCGGCCTCGACATCTTTGATCAGCGCCTCGTCAGTTTCCGTCAGCTTCTCCGGCTGTGGCACCGCTCCGAAGTTGCGATGCGCGTTGACGAGCGTGCGGTGGACGAGGTTGCCCCATGTGGCGACGAGCTCATCGTTGTTTCGGCGCACGAACTCCGCCCACGTGAAATCGGTGTCCTGGTTCTCCGGGCCCCCGATCATCAGGTAGTACCTCAGCGCGTCGGCGTCATATCGATCCAGGAAATCCTTCACGTATATGACCTGGCCGCGGCTCGTGGAAAGCTTCTTGCCCTCCATGTGCAGGTGTTCGCTGGCCACGATTTGTTCCGGTAGCTCGAATGGCCGCGGCGGGTCGCCGGCGCCCATGAGGATCGCCGGCCACATGACGGTATGGAACGTGATGTTGTCCTTCCCCATCACGTAGTAATGGTGGCTGGCGGGGTTATGCCACCAGTCCGTCCACGAGTCCGGCTCGCCACGCTGCGCGGCCCATTCGATCGATGCGGACAGGTACCCGATCACGGCGTCGAACCAGACATAGATCTTCTTGTGCGGGTTGTCTTCCCAACCCGGCAGCGGCACCGGCACGCCCCAATCCAGGTCGCGCGTGATGGCGCGCGGCTTGAGATTGCTGACGAACTCGAGTGAGTATTTGCGGACGTTGGGCCGCCAGTCGTCGTGGCGCTCGATCCATTCCTTCAGCTGCTCACCGAAGGCGGGCAGGTCGAAGAAGTAGTGCTCCGTCTCGCGAAACTCAACCGGCGCGTCGCTGCCGCGCTGGTGAGGATTGATGAGGTCGCTCGGGTCGAGCTGGTTGCCGCAGTTGTCGCACTGATCACCCCGGGCTTCGGGGAATCCACAGATCGGACACTTGCCTTCGATGTATCGGTCGGGCAGCGTGCGCCCGCTCACCGGATCGAAAGCGCCGAGCTGCTTCTTCGCGATCAGGTAGCCCTTCTCGTAGAGCTTGAGGAACAGGTCCTGCGTGACCCGGTAGTGGTTGCGCGTCGTGGTACGGGTGAAGATGTCGTAGGTCATCCCCAGCCGGCGAAGGTCATCGACGATCAATGCGTTGTTGCGATCGACGAAGTCGCGCGGCGGCACGCCCTGCTTGTCCGCCTCGTAGGTGATGGGTGTGCCGTGCTCATCGGTCCCGCTTGCCATGAGCACGCGAGAGCCTCGCAGGCGCTCGAATCGCGCGAGCACATCGGCGGGCACGGCGAAGCCGGCCACGTGGCCGATGTGGCGAGGGCCGTTGGCGTAAGGCCACGCCGGCGCGACCAGGACCGTTCTTTGTTCAGGCACCAGAGATCACAAGGGTAAACTCGCCCCGCGGCGGATCGCCCAGAGCTTCGGCGACCTCCCCAGCCGTTCCGCGCAAAACCTGCTCATGGAGCTTGGTCAGCTCGCGGCCCAGGGTCACATGGCGCTCGGGTAAGACTTCAGCAAGCAGCGCGAGCGATTTGCGCACGCGATAGGGTGACTCGAAGGCGACGGCAGGCCGCGGATCGGCTGCCAGCGAGGCCAGCAGCCGTCGCATCTCCCCGGGCTTGCGCGGAAGATAGCCGAGGAACGTGAACCCTGGCCCGCCGTACCCGGCCACCGACAGCGCTGCGGTGATCGCGCTCGCTCCCGGGATGGGAACCACCGTGTGGCCGGCGGACCATGCAGCCTCGACCAACGCCTGGCCGGGGTCCGACAGCGTGGGCGACCCGGCGTCGCTCACCAGGGCGACGTCACCTTCATCAAGGGCGGCCATGACCCTCGGTAATCCGCGACGTTCGACCGGCGCGCGGTAGCTGATCATCGGCTTGCGGATGCCGTGGCGCGCGAGAAGCCGCGATGTGATGCGAGTGTCTTCAGCAGCGATCGTGCCCACCTCTCCCAGCACGCGTACCGCTCGCGCCGTCACGTCGTCGAGGTTGCCGATCGGCGTCGCGACCACGAACAGCCTGCTCACGAGTCATTTGCCAGATGAATCTCCCCACCCCCGAGCGACTCGCTCCGCGAGCCGGTCGGGACCTCCCCGCGTGGCGGGGAGGCCAGCCAATCACCGACGCGGTCGGGAATCTCCCTTGCAGGGCCGACGAATCGCGACGCGGGCGGCAGCACGTCGAGAAACGCCTTGCCATAGTCGCGTCCAAGGATCCGGTTGTCGAGGATGACCACGGCGCCGCGGTCACTGGACCTGCGGATGAGGCGGCCGAATCCCTGCTTCAGACGCAGGGCCGCCTGGGGCAGGGCGAGCTGCGTGAACGGGTCGCGAACGCGCTCCGCACGTGCGGCGTACACCGGATCGGTGGGAACCGGGAAGGGGAGGCGGACCATGACCACACAGCTCAAGCGCTCCCCGGGAACGTCGATCCCTTCCCAGAAGCTCGACGTCCCGAGCAAGAGTGGGCGCTGGGCTTCCTCGAAGGCCTTGAGCAGCTGCCGGCGCTGGCCGTCGATGCCCTGGGCGAGGATCAGCACTTCGTCAAGGTCGACGCGGTGCTTCAGCGCTGCGTGCACATCGCGCAGCTGGCGGTGCGAGGTGAACAGGACCAGCGTCCTCCCCCCTACCTTCTGTGCGAGCGCAGCGACGATCCGCTCGACGCCGACATCGAAGTCTTCGTGCTCGGGCGCGGGCAGATCGGTGGGCAGGCAGACGAGCGCCTGGTGTAGAAAGTCGAAAGGCGAAGGCAGGATGAGCTCTTCGGCTTGGGGTCCGAGACCGATCCTGGATCGGAAGTAGTCGAACGTCCCCCCCACGGCTAGCGTCGCCGACGTGAACACTGTCGACCGTCGCTCCGAGTAGACGCGTTCGCGCAGCAGCGTGCCGACATTGATCGGCGCCGCTCGCAGGACGAGGTTCTCACTCCGCGCCGCCAGGGTGAACCAGTACACGCGGTTGGGGTCGGGGTTCAGCAGTGCTTCCTCGAGCAGCGCGGTGGCACCGGCGAGGCGGCCGCGGATGATCTCCAGCTCGCGCACGCTCTGGTCCGGCTCCGATCCGCCGAGCCAATCACGCGCGCCTCCGACCGCACGCCGCAGCGCGGCATCCAGCGCCGCCAGCGCGGTGGTCGCGTTTTCGCCGGTCAGCCTCACACTCTCCCATCCTTCGTCCTCGCGAAGAGTTGGAGTTATGCGCAGCCAATCGTCGCGCCGCTCGGATTCGTTCA
>DATNOD010000191.1:0-4647 GCA_035601515.1 Candidatus Eiseniibacteriota bacterium
ACCGGCTCGATGCTGCTGGGCCAGGCCGGGCTGCTCGACGGCCGCCACGCCACCACGCACTGGCGCTCGCTCGACTGGATGCGCACGTCGTTCCCGGCCGTCACGGTTGAGGACAAGCTCCACGTGGTGGAGGATGGCAACATTCTCACGTCGGCGGGGATCTCCGCCGGCATCGACATGGCCCTGCGCGTGGTGGCGCGCGATCACGGGGAGGCCATCGCGCGGGCCACCGCGCGCCACATGGAATACGCGTACACCGAGAGCAACGCGCGACGCATCTGATTCAGCCGGAGGCGCTGATGTTCTGACAGGGATCGACGGTGCGGAGTTTGCCGATGCATGGGCCGCGGCATCATGACCTGATGCCTCAGGCGGCCTTGATCAAGCCCTCGGCCACGAGCGTGTAATCGCGTGCGAATCCCGTTTGGAGCGACGACTACTGTCCACACCGCTCGAACCGAAGAGCGGCGGTCGACGACTTCCACAAGAACGTGACGAGCTTTGAGGGGGGGCCGTGTTGACGCTCTGCACCTGGGCCCGAGGCAAGAGTGGCTCCTTCGGTAGACTTTTCGGTCGTTGACTGATGCAGGTCATCAGCGGCTGCCTAACATGGCACTTGAGCAGCCGGCTGGCTCGCATTCGCTCGCCGCCGCCCTCACTGCCAGCGCCATGGCGTGAGGTACTGATCCAGGCTGTTGACCGCGGCCTCGTGGCGGTCAGGCTGGGCGTGGCCGTAGGTGTCGGCCGTTTGCGCGATCGTCGCATGGCCGAGTTGGTTCTGCGCCCACCGAAGGTCAGTGCCAGCCTCCAGGAGCCACGTGGCGAACGTGTGGCGGGTCGCGTGGTATTTCCGATAGGGTAGCCCGGCCTTGGCGGACCACCCTCAGGTCGCCGAGACCTCGAAATTTTGGAGTCCCGGCTCGAAAATTCAGAGCGTGCATGCGGGGACTGCGACTGGGTTGGCCTTCGAGGAGCCACGTGGCAAACGAGTGCCGCGTGCTGTGGTACTTCCGGTAGGGAGCCCCGCCGCTGTCAGGAGCGGCTGCCTGAAGCAAATAGCTGCCCCTTGTATTGCAGGTGACCGGCAGGAGGCTCGCCCCCGGTGGCATAGCTTCAGCCGCCCAGCGGCGCATAAGTTAAGTCACTGATCTTCTGGAAATTCGATTCCGGTATCAGATTTGCGATGAAGTCCTGCCGTGGATGGCTCTGGTGAGGTGACGCCTCCCCGACTTCGCGGTGCCGGGCGCCCGTCGACCGTGGCGCCGTACGCGCCTCAGGTCGCGCAGTGGCTGCACGAGGATCCGGACCTCCCGGGCGTCGAAATCCTGCGGCGCGTCCGGCTCGTCAGCTATCGCGGCGGCAAGAGCGCGCTCTACGAGCTCGTGAGGCGGCTGAGGGGGCGGCGTCCGGTAAACCGGGCCAGACGCTCTTCGCGGAAGTGGCAGTAGCGGCCCGCGCCGGATTTGGCACGGGCGGGGGCTGATCACGGCCCAGCCGTGGAGGTGCCGGCGCAGCCAGTGCGGGATGCCGGCGGCGGCCAGACACGACGGCCCGCTCATCGGCGCGCTGACGGTGTCACGCGCACCGCCGTTCCGGGCCGCCGCATGCTTCGGAGCGCGTCGCTATCCGGCTTTAGCGCTCTCCACCGGCGGCGGCGTGCCGGCACTCGTCAGCCCCAACCGGCGGATCGAGATCTCGGCGCGCTCCTGCATCCGGGCGTCGTCCGCGTTCAGGTTGCGGGTGAAGCAGCAGTACTCCAGCTGAACCCCGTTGGGGTCCTTGAAGTAGATCGACTTGGCCCAGTCGTGGTCGACCACGTCCGTCACCTCGACGCCGCGGGCGATAAGCGCGTTGCGCATCTCGTCGAGCCCCGCCGCGGAGCCCGCCTCGAACGCGAAGTGATAGAACGCGTTCGGCACCCCGAGCCCGTGGTTGATCCCGGCGTCGTAGTGCGCCGGTACGCCCGGCACGCCCCGCGCTTCCATGAAGGCGATGAGCTGATCGCGGCCGGTGTCGAAGAAGATGTGGCGGATCTGCCCGCCTTCCTTGACCCTGAGGGTGTCGCAACGCACCGCCTTGAACTTCAGGACGTTCTCGTAGAAGTCACGCGTCCGGTCGAGATCCAGTGTCGAGAGGCCGATGTGCGAGAACCCCTTGTGCGACATCGTGGGCCTTCCTTTCAGCCGAGTACGCGCTTGTAGGTGGCTTCGTCGAACCCGACGATCAGTGTACGACCCTTCCGGAACGTGGGGTAGACGCATCGCAGACCGCACTCCTCGTTGCGCCCGAAGAAGAGCGACGCGCCGGTGCGGGCAGTACTCGTCGATCAACGCGAGGCGGCCGAGCGTGTCGCGGAACGACCGGCCGCCCTTCCACGGGCGAGGCAGGTCGTGAAGCGCGAGAAGCAGGAACGGGTCGCGGGCGACGGTTGTTGACAACCTGCGTTTCCTGTAAAGTACCCGCCAATCTTCCGAGGTGATCGCCAGTCCGGCCACCCCGTTCAGCACAGGGAGAGAAGACGCCATGCAGCCACGACGCGGCCTGCTCGGTCTCATCGTAGGAGTCGTCGCTTTCGGCTGGTCGATCGTCACGCCGGCGGCTATCACCGACGCGCAGGCGCCCAAGCGCGGCGGCACGCTGCGCGTCTCCTACGGCAACGAGATCGCCCACCTCGATTTCTACACCGCGCCCGGCTACGAGCTGAATTGGGTGGCGATGAACATCGGCTGCGGCCTTCTCGGCATCACGCCCGACGGCAAGTTCGTCCCGGACGCCGCCGAATCGTGGCAGATCTCGCCCGACGCGCTCCTCTACACGTTCAAGCTCAGGAAGAACGTCCTGTTCCACGACGGCACCAATGTCGACGCGGCCGCCGTCAAGTTCAGCATCGATCGCATCATGGATCCGGCGACGAGGTCCAGCATGCGGACCTACTACGAGCCTGTGCACTCGGTCGAGGTGCTCGATCCGTACACGGTGCAGATCCGGCTGAAGCAGCCGTACGGGTTCATGCTGCACATGTTGGCCGCGTACCGCATGGGGCTCGTGTTCTACTCGCCGACCGCCACGCAGAAGTACACGCTCGAGGATCGGAAGAGCGGGAGGCCGGAGGCGGTGGTGGGATGCGGCCCCTTCCGGCTCGTGGAGTGGGTGAAGGGGAGTCACCTGGTCATGGACCGCTTCGACAAGTACTACGATCAGGGGTTTCCCTATCTGGATCGCGTCGTGATCCGCGTGATCAAGGACCCGGTCACTCAGATGGCGGCGTTCAAGGCCGGCGAGATCGACTTCATCACCGACTTTTCGCCGGAGCACGTCGAGACGCTCAAGGCGCAGAATCCCCGCGCCCAGGTCATGACCGGGAGAGAGACGACTCCGATGGTGGCGATGATGAAGATCACCGTCCCGAAGGACGCGAAGCCCATGGCCAAGGACCGCGCGCCGCATCCGATCTTCAACGACATCAGGGTGCGCAAGGCGATCGGCTGCTACGGCATCGACCGCAAGGAGATCGTGAAGATCGCCTTCAAGGGACAGGCGACCCCGTGGGTCGGGATCATCCCGCCGGGGACTCCGGACACCGTGGACGTCACGCACCTGTGCCCCTACGATCCGGCCAAGGCCAAGGCGCTGCTCGCTGAGGCCGGCTACGGCCCGCAGAAGCCGCTGACCTTCGAGCTGATGACCAACACCGAGAAATCGGTGTTCCACGTGATCGCCACCGTCATCAAGGAACAGGTCGCCCGGATCGGCGTGACGGCGAATATCAAGTTGGTCGACAAGGTGAGCTGGATGAACGTGGCCACGCAGGATGGGCCGTTCGACATGTACGTCGAGGACCTCGCGTCGCTGTTCACCCTGGATCAGAACACCCTCCTCTCGAGCAGCACCGCGGCGTGGAACACCACGCGCCACACCGACGCCAAAGTCGACGACTACTACGCCCGCTACGCTCGGGAGATGGACCCGGCGAAGCGCAAGGCCATCGCCAAGGAATTTCAGGAGTTCATGACCGACAAGCTCTACTGGAACACGATCTCCGGCTCGCCGTTCTACGAGGTCGCCCAGCCGTGGATGAAGGACTACGTCTACAACGCCGAGTGGAAAGTCCTCTACAAGAAGGTCTGGCTGGACAGGTGAGGGGCCTCGGCGGGCACATCCGAGCCAAGGAGGACTTCATGAAAAAGCTTCTGACTTTTGTGGCTTTGATCGCATTCGCGGTTTCTGCATCGGCGCAAGATGTCATGAAGGTGACCTTGGTCAAGCCTGACGCGCTGGCATGGAAGGATAATCCGAGTATTCCAAAGGGTGCCCACGTCGCTGTCCTGGTGGGCGACCCGACGAAAGCTGGCGAGGTGATCGTCCAGCGCGTCAAGTTGCCGGCCAACTATAAAGTCCCGCCGCACACTCATCCATATGCCGAGACCGTCACCGTGATCAGCGGTAGCGTCGGCTTCGGGATGGGCGAAAAGTTCGATTCCACGAAAGGCGAGATGGTCAAGGCGGGTGCCCTCTTCGCGCAACCGGCAAAACACGCGCACTATGTTTGGACAGGAAAAGAGGGGGCGATCGTCCAAGTTCAGTTCGTCGGTCCGGGAGGCATCGACTACATCAATCCGGCTGACGACCCGCGCAAGAAATAGAAAG
>DATNOD010000192.1:0-26342 GCA_035601515.1 Candidatus Eiseniibacteriota bacterium
CGCACGATCGCCGAGCGCGGCGTGCAGCTGATCGCCACGGCGCACGGACAGACGCTCGAGAACCTGCTCGTCAACCCGACGTTGAACGACCTCCTCGGCGGCATCCAGAGCGTGACGCTTTCAGATGAAGAGGCTCGACGCCGCGGCACGCAGAAGTCGGTCCTCGAGCGCAAGGCGCCGCCGACATTCGATGTGCTGGTCGAGATCCAGGACCGCGATCGGGTGGCGATCCACCTGCCCCTGGCTGACGTTGTCGACACGGCGCTGCGCGGTCCGATGCTCACTCCGAAGATTCGCATGCGCACACGCGAAGGTCGCGTCATCTCCAACGTCGACTCACCGATCGTTGTCGCACCGGAGGTCCCGGCGCCGGCTACGACGTCCAACAGCAAACCGCTTGGCATCTTTCCTTACGGCGTGAGCCGCCACCATGTTGAGCAGTCGATCCGCGACCTCGAGCTGCCGGTGCGGGTACTCGGCAACCTCGACGGCGCGGGTGCTGTTCTCACGCTGAAGAACCACTATCGAAGGCGCCCCGACAGCCTGCGCCAGGCCGAGAGCCGCGGGCTGCCGATTCACATCTTGAAGAGCAACTCGGCGACGCAGGTTCGCGACGCGTTGTCGCGCATCTATGGAGTCGACAAGCACGACGAGGCCACGACGCGCGCGCTAGCCGAAGCCGCCGCGGCGATCAAGACGGTGAAGACGACGCTGCGGCCGGTCGAGATCTCTCCCCAGAACGCTTACCTACGCCGCTTGCAGCATCAGCTCGTGGCAGAGAACGAGCTCTCCGCTCGCAGCACGGGCAAGGAGCCTCAGCGCCGGCTGCGCATCTCGCCGACCCCCGACGACCACATCACCTAATGCCCCGGGGTTTGTTCATCACGTTCGAGGGGCCCGAAGGGTCGGGCAAGACCACGCAGGTCGAGCTGCTGGGCAGTGCGCTCGCGAGCCGTGAGCCGGTGCTCGTGCGCGAGCCGGGTGGGAACGAGCTGGGCGAGCGTATTCGCGAGATCGTCCTGTACGGCTCGATGGAGCTGGATGCGGAGGCCGAGATGTATCTCTTCATGGCCGCGCGCCGGCAGCTGATCGCGGAGGTCATCGCCCCAGCACTCGCTGCCGGCCAGATCGTGGTCGCCGACCGCTATCACGACTCGACTCTTGCCTACCAGGGCGGCGCCAAAGGCGTGCCTACGATGTGGCCCGCCACTTTCCCACGCCCTGACATCACGTTTCTCCTGTCGGTTCCGGTGGAGAGCGGCCTCGAGCGGCTGGCCAAGGCGGGCAACAAACCTGACCGGATGGAGAGCGAGTCGATCGAGTTCCATAAGCGCGTCGCCGCCGCCTATGACCAGCTCGCGGCTGCCGAACCCAACCGATTCGTGCGCCTCGACGCAACAGGCTCCAGGGAGCACATCCACCAGACGGTCATGGACCGTTTGCGGCCGCTCCTCGCGGCCGCCGAATAGGGCGTCCGTTTCGCCAGCCGGCGCATATACTCGGATTCAGGTCACGGCCCGTGAAGACGACGCTCCAGGCGAGCATCAGCATCGAAGCGGCGGCGTGGAACCGGGTTCGCAGCCTGGCGGCTCGGAAGCAGCGCCCGCTGCCAGACGTGATCGGTGACCTTCTCGACGAAGCGTCGGCCGACCCCGAGCTCGACGTTCCGAAGGTCGACGAGCCCTACCAAGCGCCTCCGCTGCTCCGGCTTTTCCTGCGCCGGCACCCGGAAGTGAGGCCGTCCGAGGACTAAGGCAGCCTACACTCCACTGTCCATTGATCCGGGTCGAGGGCCTTCGCAAGAGCTTCGGTGACGTCCAAGCCGTCAGGGGTGTTGACCTACGCGTCGAGCGTGGGCAGGTCCTCGTCCTCCTCGGCCAGAACGGGGCAGGCAAGTCGACGACGCTGCGCTGTCTCGGCGGAATCCTTCGACCCGACGCGGGCCTGATCGAGCTCGACGGGCTGCGGCTGCCCGAAAAGCTGGATGAGGTTCGCGGCCGGCTCGGCGTCGTTCCCGATCAGGCTCGGCTCTACGGCCGCAACACCGCAGTCGAATACCTCGACCGATTCGGTTACCTCTATGGCGTGCCGGAGGATGTGCGCCGGCGGCGCATCGCCGAGCTGCTCGAGCGCTTCGAGCTGGCGGATCGGACCGACACGATCCTCGCCGCTTACTCGCGGGGCATGGCCCAGAAGGTGGCCTTGATCCGCGCCACCCTGCACGAGCCCGACTGGATCTTTTGCGACGAGCCGACCGCGGGTCTCGACCCGGTGGCGGCTGCGGACATGCGGCGATATCTCGGCGAGCAGCGAGCGCGCGGCGCCGCGCTCATCGTCACGACCCATGTGCTCAGCGAGGCCGAGCTGATGGCGGATCGCATCGCCATCATGCGACGGGGCGTCATCGTGACCCACGGCACCCTTGACGAGCTGCGCCGCGAGGCGGAGGCGGGGCGCCGCTTCTCGGTACGTCTGAGCCGCAGGCCGGGCCATCTTGAAGAGCTGCGTGATTGGCTGCGCCAGCACACGGTTGCATTCGAGCTCTCAGACGATCGCATCACCTACAGCCTGGGCTGGCAGGAGTCGCTCGGCGATCGCGCTGATTTCGCCGCTGAGCTGCAGCGGCGGCTCGCTGCCGCGGGTGCGCCCTACTACGAGCTCGAAGAACAGCAGGTGAGCCTCGAATCCGTCTACCTCGACGCGATGGAGGAGCCGATCGCAGCCAACGTCGACGTCGCTGCTCCGCCCGCCCGAGTGGTGTCCGGAATCAGCGCGCCGCGCATGTTCGGATCTCTGCGCTCGCAAGGCCCCTTGCTCCGGAGCTCGCTGCCCTTTTACGTGAGCTCGTGGTGGCGTCGCGGCGATTTGAGCTGGGTGATGTACCTCAATGCGTTCGTCCTGCTGCTGGTCGCGGGTACATCGCTTTTCGGGCAGCTGCCGGGTGTCGCCGGCCAGTTCGCTCAGCGCCTGACCGGGGGCGCCGCGCTGCAGGCCGGTCTGCTGCTGCCTCTGTTCTTCATGTCGTTCGCGCTGCTGGAATCGATCAAGAGCTCGATCGGGATCTGGTGGGAGAAGGCTCAGCAATCGCTCGAGGTTCTTCTGTACACGCCGATCGACGATCCGTCGCTGATCTGGCTCGAAGTGCTTCCTGGCGCGGTGGTCAGCACCGTCTGGGTGACGCTCTGGATGGGTGCGGGGATGGCCTTGCTTTCTTTGTTCGGCGTGAGCGCGCCCTGGGACCTGCTTCCGGTCTTCGCGTTCGTAGCGGCAGTAACCTCGTACTGGGCCGCAATGGGCCGCATGCTCGGCTTCATGCTGTTTCCGCGCGAGGGGGCAGCTGGAGGAGCATGGTCCTTCCTACTCTCTCCGGTCTCGGCGGCTGTCGCGGACCTACCGCTGGCGTTGTTCGTGTTCCGGTCGCCCCTCGCGGTCGGATCGCTGCTGCTCCCGCTCACGGCGTGCTTTGCGCTCACGGTTCTGTGTGGCACGACCTTCGACCGCGAGCGCTTGATGGAGACCGGCGTCGGCACCAGGCGGCGCCGGCGTGTGTGGCTGCCGGTGGCGGTCTTGCGCCGCAACGCGGCGGCCATCACGGCGGGGCTTCTGCTCGCAGTGGTGCCGGCGGGAGCAGCGGCGGCCGCGACATCGACCGCCGGCCTGCATTCGTGGAGCGAGGTGATCGGTTCTGCAGGGCTGGGTCAGCACGATCAAGCGAGGGTCGTGGCTTACGCCCCCGTCGCCTCCAAGCCGACCCAGGCAGCGACCGGCACCACCATCGCGGCGGCGGGCCTTGCCGGCATCGTGGCAACGCTGGCGTTGATGCTGGCGCTCGTGGTCGTGAGCTTTGCGGCCTTCTTCCTCCTGGGGGTGCCCGCCATGCTTGGGCTCGTTGCGGCCGCGCTCGTGTGGGGAATTCAGCTCGGCTTCGGAACCTCAGCGCCACTCCAGGTGTGGCTATCCGGAGCGGGCGGGCTTGCGCTGCTCGCCCTGGCGCTGAACACAGGGGCCGCGCTGCCCATTTACTGGTCGCTCGTTTTCGGCTCTGGCCGGCGGCTGGACCGCCTCCGCGAGGCCTGGTCGGGGTACTGGTCCCTTTACCGCGGCATCGTGATCCCGGCCTGCGCGCTGTTCGGACTCGTTGTCTTCCGTCTTCTCTCCGGCGGCTAGAGAACAGCGGTTAGCCTCAAGATTGCAGGCGGCGTGAAGAGGTTCCTGCTGGTTCTGCTGCTGCTGGCGGTCGCGTGCGGCAACACGCCGCCCAAGACGGCGAAATCATCGCCATCGGCCGGGGCGAGCCAGCAGCCGAGCCCGTCGCCCCTGCTTGCATTCCCCAGCCCAACCCCGGGTGGACCGGCAGCGCCCCCGCCGGTGGCGGTGGTGTGCACCTCCCAGATTCCTTCAGGCCATCAGCTGGCATTAGTCACTCTCCGCGGAGTGCAGGGGATCGTCGTGCGCGACGTCACCGACATCCAGCACCCGGTCACGCGCTGCGGTTTCAGCGGTGGCGCCTACTTCCGCTTCATAAGCTCGACACGTGTCTCCTACATCGTCACCTCCAGCGGCGACCTCGGGGCATCGGGGGCTCTCTACCTGGTCGACCTGGGGTCGAGCACGACCTCTTTGGTGCGCTCATGGACGGAGGGAGGCTATGCCAGCTGGGTCTACGGTTGGAGTCCCGACGGGCAGAAGCTCACCTATTTGAGCTCCGACACCGCCGGAGTGAAATGGCACCTTCTTTCGGCGGCCGGCGACAAGACCCTGGCCAGCCTGGGAACCGTGCCCGGCCGAGGCGTCAACCTCGACAACGACGACGCCGTGGTCGGATTCTCGGCCGACGGCCAATACGTCGCGGTGGAAGAAACGTTCACCGCGCAGAAGGGCGCCACAACCGGCACTCCGCCGATCCAGATCGTGCGTCTCTCCGACCTCAAGCAGGTCTATATGCGATCGGACGGCACGATGGGTGCATGGGCAGCCACCGGTGCGCGCTTCTACTTCAGGACGTCCGCGGGCGTGATGGTGTGGGATCCGACCGGCAAGGTGCAAACGGTCCAGGCGAGCTTGCAGTGGATCCGCCCCTTGGCGAGCTCGGACGGCAGCCACATCACGTTCTCGTCACTCAATGCGCAGGGCAATCACGTGGTCGGCATCATCGACACCACCGGCGGGTCAATCGCCCAAGCGTCGAGCGAGCCACGCGTGAATCCGGGCTTCTTGACCGCGACTCTCATCTGGTATGCGGGTGAGGTCTTGTGCACCACGACCACCCCGTGCGGCTTCGGCGGTCCAGCGCTGACCGGCAAGACGTATGTGTTCGACATCGCGGGAGTGGAAAACGGATCCGTCGACACGGCCTTCTACGACTCCTGGCCGCACCTATCCAGCCAGTCGTAGCTCGCTACAGAGGCTACAGATCTAGCGACTGAGCCACCAGCTCCCGGTGGTAGGTCGCGTCGCCCAGTGTCACCTCTGACGCTTTCGCGCGCTTGAAGTACAGGTGCATGTCGTGCTCCCACGTGAAGCCGATACCGCCGTGGACCTGGATGCCATCACCGGCCACCTTGCGATACGCATCCGACACGTAGGCTTTCGCCATCGACGACGCAAGCGATCGATCAGGCGCGTCGGCGTCCACCGCCCACGCCGCGTAGTACGTCGCCGACCGCCCGCTTTCGGAAAGGACGAGCATGTCCGCGAGCTTGTGCGAGACGGCCTGGTAAATGCCGATGGGCTTGCCGAACTGGTGTCTTGTTTTCGCGTAATCGGTGGAGGTCTCGAGAACTTTCTGAGCGCCCCCGATCATCTCGGCGCAAATTGCCGCCGTCGCCCATTCGAGCGCTCGCTTCAACGCGGGCCATGCCTTGTGCGGCGAGCCCATGAGCGAGTCCGCGCCCAGCTCGACGCCCTTGAAGCGCACCTCGCTCCACCGCCTGGTCATGTCCAGGGTCTGCAGCTCGTTGACCGACATGCCCTTGGCCTTGCCATCGACTAGGAAAAGTGAGATGCCGTCCTCACCTTCGCCGCGAGTGCGCGCCGCCACGACCATGTAGTCGGCGCTACCGGCATCGGGGACGAACAGCTTGACCCCGTCGAGCTTCCATCCGCCGCCGCTGGGCGTCGCCGTGAGCGAAACACCACTGGCATCCCAACGCGCTGAAGGTTCGGTGAAGGCGAGCGTTGCGCGCGCGTCGCCGGAGGCGATGGCGCCCAGCACCGTCTTCTTCTGCGCCTCGGTGCCTGCCTCGATGAGGGCAGGCACAGCCAGTCCCATCGTTGCGAAAAACGGACCCGGCATCAAAGCCCTACCGGCCTCCTCGAGAACGACTATCAGGTCGAGGAAGCTGCCGACCCCGCCGTACTGCTCGGGGATGCCGAGAGCAGTCCAGCCAAGGCCCGCGACCTTCGACCACAGCGCTGCATCGTAGGCATCGGAGCCTTCCATGAGCTTGCGCACGACCTTCGGCGGGCACTCCTTGACGAGGAAATCGCGCGCGGAGCGCCGGAGCATCTCCTGCTCTTCGGAAAAAGCAAAGTCCATTAGTGTCTCGACCCCGAGGTGCGACGCAAGATTCGCGGCATCGGCGGCCGGAGCCAAGGAGAGGGTGGCGCCAGGAGGAGCGCACACCTTTGGGGTCCCCGCGCGAAGCGCGGGAGGATGCGCAGCGCCGGGCCCCTCGACGCCGGCTTCAGCGCCGCCCGGGGTCCCCGCGAAATCGAAGATTTCGTGGGGTGGGTAGGCGCCCGGCCGCCTAGGACGCGAAGATGCGAGCAACTTCGGGGGCGGGACACTCGGACTCGAATAGTAAGACGGGCCGTCAGGCGGGCGGGGGCAGCTCCTTGGGCTCTTCTGGCGCAGGGAGCTCCTTGGGCTCTTCGGCGGCCGCCGGTGCGGGCGGGGTTGAAGCTCTTTTCGCCGCCGCTCGTCGGAGTGGTTTTGGCGATGGCGCGGGATCAGGCGGCGCTGGCGGAGGAGCTGGTTCGGCGGGCGTAACGGGTGCAGGTTCCGAAATCGCCGCGGGACTGGGGGCCACCGTCGGAGGTTCAAGTGGCGGACCAGGCGGGGGCGCAGCCGGCGTCGACGGGACTGGCGGCTGAGCCGGCCAAAGGCTCGGCTGCCGTCGCGCCGCGATCGTCAGGCGCCGGTAGAACAGCAGCAGGCCGTAGAAACCGGTCAGGATCGCCAGCACCCCGCAAAATGTGGCGACGCCGAGGCCGTTGTTCTCTCCGCTCGTCATGGGCTGCTCGAATCCGAGCGGGCAATGCGTTGGGGCCGGCGGACAGGTACCGACGACCGCCAGACGAAGCGGCACGGCCAGCATCGCAAGGATTCCGTAGACAATCGCCAGCCCGGCGATGAAGTAGAGGGTGACGGCGAGCGGCCGGCCCTGCTGGTACATGAAACCGTTGATCGCCAGCGCAACGGCCGCGATCGCAAACGGGATGAAGACGCCCGCGTTGCGGCTGTGGATGCCGCCGCCGACAACGAGAGGTGCGACAGCGCCGATCGCCACCACGCCGGCAGCGATCCAGAACGCCAACCTGATGCGCTGATCCTGTTGAACGTTTGATTCCACGTGCGGAATCTAGTCTTTATCCCGCGGGCTGTGCTCGTCCGCGATTGTGCCCTGCGAATCCCCAGTGCCGCCGATGAGCGCCGCCGACAGCTGGTTCAGCCTCTCGGCGTGATACGGGTCGGGCTGGCCGAAGAGGCTCTGGGCGGTTGACAAGCGAATTCGAAACAGGACGAGGATCGCCATCACGCCGTCGCGCCATGTCAGCTTCTTGCCCTGAGCCCGAGTGCGCGCGGAATAGTCGATTGGAACTTCGTAAATCCGGTAGCCGAGGCGCAGCACACGCCCGGTGATCTCGGGCTCGACGTCAAAGCGGTTGCCGCGTAAACCGAGCCGGCGCATCAACGAGGTGCGCATCACCTTGAAGCCGGTCTCCATGTCCTGGATGTAGCAGTTGAAGAGGATGTTGGTAGCGGTCGTGACGAGTCGGTTGCCGACCACGAACCAGTACGAGTACGCGCTGTGGCCGGCGAAGCCTCGAATCCCGTACACGATGTCGGCCCGCCCGCGCAGGATTGGCGAGACGAGCTTGCCGTAATCGCCGGGGTCGTATTCGAGGTCGGCATCCTGGATGATCACCAGCGGTGCGGTGATAGCGGCCAGCCCCGTGCGAATGGCGGCGCCCTTGCCCTGGTTGACCGGGTGGCTCTTGACCGTTACGCGCGCGTCGTCAGCAAATCGTCGCGCGGCGGCCAGGGTTCCATCCGTCGAGCAGTCGTCGACGATCACGACCTGCTGAACGCTTGGCTCCTGCAGAACCCTGCGCACGACCAGCTCGAGCGAGCGCTCTTCGTTGAAAGCGGGAATGATGACCCCAAGAATTGGAGAGTCGGGGTCGGTGCCGGCCACGGTCGGCTAGTTTAGACGGCTGTCTCTGATTCCTCGCCCGATTGAGCCTTGGATCGTCCCGCCACCACATGCGCGGTCTGGCGCAACGGAACTTCTGGGATGAAGAGGGTGGCGATGAACGCGACCAGGATCATCGCGAGGCCCGCGACGAACACAGGATGAAGCGCGTCGGAGAGGCCGTGACGGATGCCCGCAGCCAGGACGGGCGGCAAGTTGGCGAGCTGCGTCGGGTCGAAGACCGCGCCGGCGGTCGCCGAGTGCCCCGAAGACTGGAATTTCTGCAGCACGTCCGCAGGGATGTATTTCGCGATGGAGGACGCCATCCCCTGCGTGAGGATCGTGCCCATGATGGCGAGTCCGAGCGCTGATCCCATTGAGCGCGATAGCTGAGTGGCCGAGGTTGCCACGGCCATATCCGCGCGGCTGACCGAGTTCTGAACCACCAGCGTGTATGTCTGCATCGTCACCCCCAACCCGAGCCCGATCAGGATCATGGCTTCGATCAGGGTCTCGTTGCTGGTGTAGATGTCGAAGTTTGCGACCATGAAGTAGCCCACCGCCATCACAGCCAGGCCGGCCAGGATTGGAACCTTGTAGCGGCCGGTCCGCGATATCAGCTGGCCGCTGCCAATGCTGCTCACCACCATCGCCAGCAACATTGGAATCAGGATTTCGCCCGAATTGGTGGCGCTGTTTCCGATCACACCCTGCACGAATACAGGCAGGAAGAAGATGGCTCCGAACATGGTCATCGCGACGCCGATGCCGGCGAGGTTCGAGAACGTGAAGATCCGGCTCTTGAACAGGTGCAAGGGCAGCACGGGTTCCGGCGCTTTCCTTTCTACGAAGACAAAAGAAATGAATAGCAGGGCTGCTGCCGCATACAGGCCGATGATCTCCCACGAGTTCCAGGCGTACTGCCCGCCGCCCCACACGGTTGCCAGCAGAGCGCATGTGATGCCGAGAGACAGCGTGACGCTACCGAGGACGTCGATGGTGTGCTTGCGGCGCTCGTTGGGCACGTGCATATAGAGGGCGACGACCAGGAGCGTGAGCACTGCGAATGGCAGGTTGACGAAAAACAGCCACCGCCATGAGTAGTGGTCGGTGATGAATCCGCCGGCGGCGGGGCCGACGACCGACGCGAGCCCAAATGAGGCGCCCAGGATTCCCTGGTACTTGCCGCGCTCGCGCGGCGAGATGACGTCGCCGATGATCGCCTGAGACAGCGGCATGATGAAGCCCATGCCGGCACCCTGGATGAAGCGGGCGAAGACGAGGAACCAGAAGTTCGGAGCGAGTCCTGACAGCGCCGATCCGATTGCGAACACGACGATGCCCGTCATGTAGAGCGGCTTGCGGCCGTAGATGTCCGACAGCTTGCCGGCGATCGGAACCACGATCGTCGATGCCAGCATCGCCGAGATCGGGATCCAGCTGTAGTCCGCGATGCCGCCGAGCTCGGCCACGATGGTGGGGAGTGCCGGCGCGACGAGGGTCATGTTCAGCGAGGCGATGAGCGATCCGAGCATCAGGCCCGCGAACACGGCCAGGACGGCGCGGTCGACACTCTTCTTCTCCGCCTGAACGGTCTCGGTGCGAGACGCGACCGCGGTCATACGGCCGTGGTTTCCACGGGTTGGTGGCTCGGAGACGCCACCTCGGCGAGGGCGCGCCAGCCACGTGTAAGCGCGGCCAGGTCCTGGGGTGAAAGCCTGGACATCCACCGGCGAAGGTGGGCGTGGCTGCCTTCGCGCAGGTCGGTGACGAGCTGGATTCCGGCGCGAGTCAGCGTGAGCAGAACGCGCCGGCGGTCGGCGGTGTCCTCGCGGCGCTCGAAGTAGCCGGCGCGGACGAGTCGGTCGGCGAGGACGCTCGCAGCGGGCAGGCTGATGCCGAAGAGCTCGGCCAGCCGGCCCACCGTGGCGACCTCTTCATCTCGAAGCAGGTAGATCGCGCGCAGCTGTTGCATCGAGATGTCGAGGTCCCGCCAGCGACCGGCCGTCGAGGTCAGCAGCGCACGGTGGACCTTCTTGTAGGACGCGAGGGCTTCGTCGACAGATCCATAGGCCATAGTTGCACTTTACCAAACTATTCCGTAAGGCGAAACCTTTTACCGAGGCGGGCCGAAGGTTACCGGCTGCGCGGCAGACCGAGCACCCGCTCGGCGAGGATGTTGCGCAGCACCTCGGACGTTCCCGCCTCGATCGTGTTCGCGCGGGAGCGCAGGAACTGGTACTTCCAGCCCTCGCCGTCCCCCACCTGTCCCGCCGGGCCCGCCACGTCAACCGCGGTCTCCGCCATCTGCTGGTTCAGCTCGGACCACATGAGCTTGAGGATCGAGCCCTCCGGCCCGGGAATCCCGTTCCGCTTCATTGCGGTGAGCGCGCGGTACCCGTTCAGCTGCAGAGCCCGCGCCTCGATCGTGAACTTGGCGATTTTCTGGCGCACCAGAGGATCTGAGCCGCGCCCAAGCTTTCGTGCATGGTCGGCGAGCTCGGCCGCCGTTATCTGCGCGCGCGTCGCCAGCGCCATGCCGAGCGTGCCGCGCTCGTGCAACAGCGTCGTCATCGCCACCGCCCAGCCTTTGCCGGCCTCGCCAAGGATTTGCGACTTCGGCACCTCGACATCCTTGAAGAAGATCTCGTTGAACTCCGCGTCGCCGGTGATCTGCACCAGCGGCCTTACCTCGACACCTGGGCTCTCCATGTCGACGAGCAGATAAGTGAGGCCGTCGCGCGGGTTGGCCTCCTTGCGCTCGCGCGTGACCAACATGCACCACTTGGCGACGTGCGCCAGGGTCGTCCAGACTTTCTGGCCGTTGACCACGTAGTGGTCGCCCTTGTCCTCGGCGCGGGTTTGCAAACCCGACAGGTCGCTCCCCGCGTTGGGCTCGCTGAAGCCCTGGCACCAGATCTCCTCCGCCGAGAGCAGAGGCGCCAGGTAGCGCCTCTTCTGCTCTTCGGTCCCGTGCGTGATGACCACCGGACCGCCCATGCCCAGGCCGATCACGTTGATGGGTTCGGGCGCCTGGGCCAGGATCATCTCGTCGTTGAAGATGAGCTGCTCCATGAATCCCGCTCCGCGCCCGCCGTACTCCTTCGGCCAGGTAATGCCGACGTAGCCGGCGTCGTAGAGCTTCTTCTGCCATGCACGCCGGCTATCGATGAAAGTCTTCTGGCCCTCCGCCATCGAACCGTTGTCCCGCGGTTTGTTCGCCTTTAGCCAGACGCGAACCTCGTCGCGAAATATCTTCTCGGGCTCGCTCAGCTCGAAGTCCACGTGCCTACCTTAAGCCACCGCCGGAATCACGTCGGACGCCAGCAGCTGCAGCGCGTCGCGGTCATCGAGCACGAAGTGCTGCAGCATGAAAAGGTCGACGCCCAGCTTGGCGTAGCGCTTGATCTGTTCCGCCACCTCGTCCGCGGTGCCGACCAAAGCCGACTGCCGTGCCGCAGCCAGAGTTTCGTCGGGTGAGTCTCGCTTGAGACGAGGCACGACTTTCGCCAGGTTCAACGCTCGTTCTCGGAGCTCGTTCTTGTCCCTGCCGATGATGTAATTCAGCATCACGGAGTAGCGAATGGACGCCGGGTCGCGTCCGATCTGCTTGCAGGCTCGATTGATCACGTCCCGCTTGTGCCGATACTCGTCCTGGTCCAACCGGGTGTAGTTCCACTCGTCGGCTTCGCGCGCGACGAGCGGAAGCGCCCGTTTCTCACCGACGCCGCCCATCAACAGCGGGATCGGGTTCTGCGCCGGTTTGGGATTGGAGATGGCCCACGTGTCGCGGATCCGCGCCACGCCTTGCTCGAGGCGGTCCATGCGCTCACCGACGGTGAGGAAAGGGACCCCGAACATCTCGTGCTCTCGCTCGTTCCATCCGGCGCCGACGCCGAGGATGAGCCTCCCCTTGCTCAGAACGTCGACCGATGCAGCTTTCCGCGCGAGTATCGCCGCGTGATGAAAGGTCATCGGGCTCACCATCGGCCCGAACTGGATCGACTTCGTCCACTCGGCCGCGAGCGCTAGCGAGGTCCAGCAATCGATGCAGTCGCGCGTGTCATCTCCCATGAGCGAGATGAGGTGCTCGCTGCGGCGCAGCGACGCAAAACCGAGCGCTTCAACGTCGTGACACAACCGGCGCCACCGCTCCCAATTGAGCCCTTCCTGGCCCTCGATCATGATCCCGATCTTCGCCATTACAACTGGATCGTAAGGCGGGCCGGGTGGTTCAGGCCTCCGGTTCGGTCAGCTGATCCATCTCGGACTCGATGCGTTCCTTGGTCGCCCCGAGGCCGTTGAGCACTTGCGACCCTATGCCCTCGCGCTCCGCCGCCAGCGCCAGCAAGACGTGGCCGGTGCTCACGCGGGGGTCGCCGGCCGCGGCGCAGAGCCTGAAGGCGGTCTCGATCACGAGCTTGACTCGCGACGTGGGAATGATGTGGGTTCGGGTGACGCCTTTGTGCTTGCCCGCCAACCTCTCGATCTCAGCTCGGGCTGCGCCTTCATCAACTTGCAGAGCGGCGAGGATCTTCGCCGACTGGAAGCCGGCGTCCTCGAACGCCGCCAGCACCATATGTTCCGTCCCGATGAAGGAGTGGCTCGCCTTGAGAGCCTCGGCCTGAGCCAGCGTGAGCAACTTTTGCGCACTTGCAGTGAAGCGTTCGAAGGGGTACGTGCCGGGCGCGGATCGTTTTCCGACAGCCAGCTCGACCGCACGTCGCAAGGTCGCCCACCGAGGTGGGACCGCCAAACGCTGAAGGTAGGGCCGAGTCTCGACGTCGATCCTTGGCTCTCCTGGAGAGGGGGTATAGCGCTGCATCCAGTCCAAGACAGCCGCGATGACGATCGAGTTGACCGGCATCCCGATTCGGGCCGAGGCCTGGTCGAGCCGCGCGAACATCTCGTCGGTGAATCGCACCGTCGTCGCCTTCGGCATAGGTGCAATTTGACGTCACTTTGCAATCATTGTCAAGGCCTCGAGCGGCCTGAAGTTCAAGATGCGGTCCATCGGGATCGCGGCGCGTCGCGCCATCCAGGCGCCCATCGGGACGTACGCGAACTCGGCCGGGGCGTGCGCATCGGCGTCAAGCGAGAACGTGCAGCCGAGGTCCAGCGCCAGTCGGGCTTGCTCGGGCGAAAGATCCATTCGTGCCGGGTCGCAGTCGATCTCCAGCGCGACCCCGTTGCGCGCTGCCGCACGAAACACCTGCTCGAAGTCGTATGTGGCGCCTTCGCGCGATCCAGGACGGCGGCCTGTCGGGTGGCCGATCACGTCGACGTTGGGGTTGGAAACTGCGCGCATCATCCGTTCCGTCATCGCCGCCGGCTCCTGTCGGAGCTTCACATGTGGCGAGGCGATGACGACGTCGAGGAGCTCGAGCACCGCATCGGGAAGATCCAGACTGCCGTCCTCGAGGATGTCGACCTCGATCCCTTGCAGCAGGGCGAGCCCGTGGATCTCATTTTCCACCTGCTCGCGCTCGCGCGACTGGGCGAGCAACCGCGCAGCATCCAGCCCGTTGACGACCTTGATCCGCGGCGAATGGTCGGTGACACCGAGGTACTTGTAGCCCAGCGTTTTCGCGGCCCTCGCCATCTCGAGCATCGTGGCGCGGCCGTCGCTCCAATCCGTGTGCGAGTGCAGGTCGCCCTGGTAGGCGCTGAGATCGATGCTCGACTCGTCGTCGCGCGCCGGCTGGCCGGTCTCGGCGCGAAGCCTTTCGAGGTACGTGCTCTGTCCGGTTTCGATCAGCCCGGCCAGCACCTTGGCAATGCCTTCACCCACCCCTTCGATCGAGGTGAGCTTGTTGTCCTTGAACAGCGCGTCGAGGTTCGGCCGTTCCAGCGCAAGCGTCCAGGCCGCCGCCGAGAAGGCGCGAGCTCGATAAACCTCCTTGGGGTTCTGCCGCAGCAGATATCCGATCTCCGAAAGCACCTGTGCGGCGGCAATCGCGTCCACCCGTCAATTGTGTGAGCATCTAGCGGTGGCCAAGCCGAAGCTCACGCAGCGCGATCCCATCCCTGACTTGATCGAGTCGCTGCTGGCCGACCTTGGCGAAGATCCCTCGCGGCAGGGCCTGAAGGCGACGCCGAGCCGAGTGTCGCGAGCGCTCCGAGAGCTGACCGACGGCTATGGCCTCAGCGCGGCCGACATCATCGCCGGCGCTGTGTTCGACCAGGACTACGACGAGATGGTGCTGGTCAAGGACATTCCTTTCTACAGCCTCTGTGAGCACCACATGCTGCCTTTCTTCGGCAGCTGCCACGTGGGATATCTGCCCAAGGGAAAGGTGGTCGGGCTGAGCAAGATCCCGCGGATTGTCGGCGCGTTCGCCCACCGGCTCCAGCTACAGGAGCGCATGACCAAGGAGATCGCGGAGGCCCTGAACGAGGCGGTTGCGCCGAAGGGCGTCGGCGTGGTAGTCGAGGCGAGGCATCTGTGCATGGAGATGCGTGGGGTGCAGAAGCCGGGCGGGCAGCTGATCACGTCGTGCATGCTCGGCACCTTCCGAAAAGACGCGCGCACGCGGGCGGAATTCCTGGACCTGATCCGTCGCCCTTAAACAGCGACTCCTAGCAGCTTGGGGTTGGCAAGGCCGGCGGGGAAGCTATCTGGCTCGTCGCGGCGGGTACTTCACAGCTGGGGAAAGAACAGGTGGCAGCCATCAGCACCACGACATGAATGTGACGCGAATTCTGCGGTTTGCATGTCGAACTTGAGCATCTATTGCCATAAACTCCCGATTCAGCGTGAGAGGGAGGGTTTGGCGGACTTGGGCCCCGCTTGTGGTCCTGCTTCTTACTGCGGCCGCGTGCCAGCCAACGTGCAGCCCGCCCGCGGCGACACCTGTCGCCAGTCCCTCGTCGAGCCCATCCTCAAGTCCGTCGCCCAGCAGCTCTGCAGTTGCGGTGGCGACACCCTCAACGTCGCCTTCCGCAGCGGCGTCGCCGGTTGGATCGACGCTGGCAATTACCAGCCTTCCGTTCCATGGCGGCGAGGTCGGAATCCAGTACGTCCCAATCAGTCTGGGCGCCTCCGGCGGCAAGCCGCCCTATCAGTGGTCGATCACCGATGGCACGTTTCCACCGGGCCTCACGCTCTCCGCAGGCGGATCAGTCAGCGGCACCAATTCCGCCGGCGGACGTTTCGACTTCACGGTTCACGTCGTGGACTCCGCTGGCGCAGTGGCAAACCTCGGGTCTTCGGTGCAGATCTATTCCCCCCTCGTTACAGCCGCTTACTGCGCCGGACAGTGCGCTGTCGAGGACGGCTGCACCAACGCATGCGGGGTATTCGGGGGTGCCAGTGGAGGACTTGGGCCGTATGGATACACGATCACGGCCGGAGGCGTGCCACCCGGTATGGGGCTCAGCGGCCTCACATTGACGGGGACGTTTCAGGCTGGAGGGGTCGGAGCCTACAACCTCACTGTTGTGGTATCGGACCAGTACGGCGCGCAGGGCACGGTTGGCGCCAACTGGTACGTCTTCCCGCACATAGCCTTCAGCCAGACCAGTGCCACATGCGGTGCCATCAGAGTATTTAGCTGCTCGCTCCAGATCCCTTACTCGGGCGGCACGCCAAATGGAAAGCCCTCAGTCAGTGTGACCAGCGTGTCCGGTGCATCGCTCGGCACGTTGAGCGTCACGGGAGCCTGCGTCTCGACTCCCACTACAAATCCACCTCCGGGGATGGTGGCAGCGGCCGGCGGCGGTGCGATGACGCTTGCAGCCGGCCCGCCAGACCAGAAGACCTGGTGCGCCTACAGGGGAACGATCACCTTCGTACTGGTCGATCAGAGCCCATGCGGCCCAGGCGCCAACTGCACGACGAGCAACATCCTTACCGTCCAGTTCGCGCTTTAGCGCTCGCGCGGTCGGGCCAACACATAAACGGTCCTTTATGCATTAGACTCCCATAAAGCAACCTTTATGTTTCTCCAGGGCCTCCGCCACGAGCTTCCGGACCACTTTCGGTCCTTCGCCAACCCCACACGCCTGCGCATCCTGGAGCGCCTGGGCAAGGTCGGCGAGGAAAACGTCAACGATCTCGCGCTCCACATGCGCATGAGCCAGCCGAGGATCTCGTGGCACCTGCGCCTGCTGCGCCTCGGCGGCGTCGTCCGGACACGGCGCGACGGTCGCCAGGTCTACTGCTCGCTGGATGTCGAAAACATCGCGCGCGAGCGCGCGCGGCTGGATGAGTTGCTGGGAATCACAGATCAAATGAAAGTTCGCGAGGAGGTCAGGACATGAAGAACGGCCAGAAGAACGGCCACAGGAACGGTCAGACCAACGGCAAGGTTCGCGTCGCGATAGTCGGCGTGGGCAACTGCGCGTCGTCGTTCGTGCAGGGTGTCCACTACTACCACGACGCGTCAGAGAAGACCTTCGTGCCCGGGCTGATGCACGTAAACCTCGGCGGCTATCACATCAACGACATCGAGTTCGTCGCCGCGTTCGACGTGGACAAGAAGAAGGTCGGCCTCGACCTTTCCGACGCCATCTTTGCCGGCGCCAATAACACGGTGAAGTTCACCGACGTACCGAAGACGGGCGTCAAGGTCCAGCGCGGCATGACGCACGACGGCATCGGCAAGTACCTGGCCGACATCGTCATCAAGGCGCCGGGCGAGACGTCCGACGTGGTCGGCATCCTTCGCAAGACAAAGGCCGATGTGCTCGTGAGCTATCTCCCGGTCGGCTCGGAGGAAGCGACGAAGTGGTATGTCGAGCAGGCGCTGCAGGCCGGCGTCGGTTTCGTCAACTGCATCCCGGTGTTCATCGCGCGCGAGCCGTACTGGCAGAAGCGGTTCGAAGAGAAGAACGTGCCGATCATCGGCGACGACATCAAGTCGCAGGTCGGCGCGACCATCATCCACCGCGTCCTCACGCGCTTGTTCCGCGACCGCGGCGTCAAGCTGGAGCGCACTTACCAGCTCAACTTCGGCGGCAACACCGACTTTCTCAACATGCTCGAGCGCGACCGACTGATGTCGAAGAAGATCTCGAAGACGAAGTCGGTGACTTCGCAGCTCGACTACGACATCGGCGCGGACAACGTCCACATCGGCCCGTCGGACTATGTGCCTTGGCTCAACGACCGCAAGTGGGCGTACATCCGGCTCGAAGGCCGCACCTTCGGCGATGTGCCGCTCAACGTCGAGCTCAAGCTCGAGGTCCACGACTCGCCCAACTCGGCGGGCATCGTCATCGACGCCGTCCGCTGCATCAAGCTCGCCCTCGACCGCGGAATTGGGGGTGCGCTCGAAGCACCGAGCTCGTATTTCATGAAGTCGCCGCCGGTTCAGTACAGCGACTCCGAGGCGAAGAGCCTGGTGGAGGAGTTCATCGATGCTGGTAAGGCCACATCAAACGGCCGCAGCCGCCGCATCGCGCGCACGAAGCCGGCGACCGCAGCTGCTCGCAGGTAGCTATTACGCGGGTGCGCGGATTCTGCGGGCAGTCCCGCCGGGCGTCCGCCATGCGGTTGCGGTACCGGGAGGAGCGGCCTGGTACTGGCTCAGCCCGGGCCAGCGACGCGCTGCGCTCGACAACTACGCCGCCGCGCTCGGGCGACACCCGACAGACCCTGAGGTAGCGCGCGTGGCCAGGCGCGCGTTTCAGAACTACGGTCGGATGTTGATGGACTTCCTGCTGATCGGCAGCCTCAGCCCCGAGGAGCTCGTCAAGCGCACGTCGATGGACGGCCGCGAGCACCTCGATGCGGCGCTGGCGCGCGGTCGCGGCGTCATCATGGCGGTTCCGCACATGGGCTCATGGGACATGGCCGGTGCATACGGCGGCGCGATCGGGTATCCGATCGCGGCGGTCACAGAAAAATTCCCTGGATCGCTGAACGATGCTGTTTTGCGGACACGGCAGCGATTCGGAATGAATGTGATCATGCTCGGCCGTTCCGCCATCAGGGCAATCACCAAAGCGCTCGGCGCCAACCATGTCGTCGCCCTGCTCTGCGACCTCGAACAGGGTCCAGGCGTGGACGTGCGATTCTTCGGGCGGCATGCAATCGTGCCGGGCGGGCCCGCCGCCCTGGCCCTCAAGACCGGCGCGGCACTGATGCCGGCATGCCAGTACTCGGTCGCGCCTGGTCGTAACCACATCCACCTCGAGCCCGCCCTGGCGGTGAGTAAAGGCGACACCAAGGAGCGCCTCATGCAGCGGGTCATCGAGCGGTTCGAAGATTTCATCGAGCAGCGTCCTGACCAGTGGTACGCGTTTCGGCCAATGTTCAGGGCGCTGGGGAGTGAGTGAGTGGCGCTGGCGCGCATTCAAGATCGTTCAGTCCTTCGTCGAGCGCTTGCCTCGGTCATGGGCATATGCGCTCGCGGTCATCGCGGCCCGATTCGCATGGTGGTTCTCTCCGCTCGCGCGGCCGCGACTCGAGTACAACCTCAAGGTCGCTTGCCCCGAGCTCACGCCTCAGGAGGTGCGGAGGCTATCTCGGCTGAACTTTCGCAACCACGCCAAGGCCTACGCAGATCTGATGCTGCTGCCGCGCATGAAAGTCGAGTCGATGCGGCCACTTCTCCACGTCGAGCAAAGAGAGCTGGATTACCTCGCGCAGGCGCGCGCGCTCGGCAAGGGCGTCATGGTGGTGTCGTGTCACATGGGCTCGTACGAGGTGGTTTCGGCGATCTGGTCCGCGACCCTGGCGCCGGTCAGCCTGTTCGCCGAGGAGCTGGAGCCGCGGGCCCTCTTCGAGTGGTACCGCGATACGAGGGCTCGCCTTGGCATCAGCGTCCTGCCACTTCATCTGGGTGGGCTGCGCAAGGTCACCCAGGCACTGCAGGAAAAGGAGATGGTCGTCACCGCGATCGACCGGGATATCACGGGCACAGGTCACGTCATGCCATTCTTCGGGCGTCCGGCAGCGATCCCGCTTGGCCCCGCAGCCCTTTCGCTACGCCTGGGCACACCGCTTTTGCCCGTCTGCGTATATCGACTGTCGGACGATACTTACATGGCCGAGGCCGCGCCGCCAATGATGGCGCAATCCACTGGCGACGCGAAGGCGGACGAGGTTCGCGTGACGCAGGACCTCCTGAGGCACATCGAAGGATTCATTCGAAGGCATCCGGAGCAGTGGCACGTACCACACAGAATCTGGGAAGGATCGCCGTAGCGTGAAGGTAGGGCTCGTCTCCCCGTACGACTTCGCATCGCCGGGTGGCGTGACCGATCACGTTCGCCACCTCGCGCGTCAGCTGCGGCGGCTCGATCATCAGGTGCGCATCTTCGCGCCCTCCAGCCGAGCGGACGTCGACTTCGATTCCGCGGAGTTCTATCGAATCGGAAGCCCGATCGCGCTGCCAGTCAACGATTCGGTCGCTCGCATCACGCTCAGTTTTCACTTAGCCGACCGAGTCTCGGCGATCGTCGAGCGCGAGCGATTCGACATCCTGCACTTCCACGAGCCGCTCATGCCTGCGCTGCCCATCACGATGCTACGAATGTCGCGAACCGCAAATGTCGGCACGTTCCACGCCTTCGCCAAATCGAACATCGGCTACCTCTACGGCCGCCCAATCCTTGAGCCGTACCTCGCGCACCTTGACCGTGGAATCGCAGTGAGTGAACCCGCGAAGGCCTTTGTCAACCGTTACTTTCCGGACTTCCCGCTCCGCGTCATTCCCAACGGGATCGACACCAGCGTGTTCCATCCAGGGCACCCACCGATCCGACACTTGCGGGACGACCGGGTCAACATTCTTTTCGTCGGCAGGCTCGAGAAGCGCAAGGGACTCGGATACCTCTTGCGCGCTTACGAGTTCATGAAGCCGCGTGTCCCAAACACGCGGCTCATCGTCGTCGGCGACGGCCCGCTCAGGAACAGTGTCGAGTCGTACATCTCCAGGCACCGGCTACCGGATGTCGTGATGGCCGGCTACGTCCCGGACTCCGTGCTGCCTCGCTACTACTGCAGCGCCGACATCTTCTGCGCGCCGGCGACGGGTGCAGAGAGCTTCGGCATCGTGCTGCTGGAGGCGATGGCTAGCGGTCTGCCGGTGGTGGCGACCGAGATCGACGGCTATATGTCCGTGCTGGAGCCGGGCCTCGACAGCCTCACGGTGAGGCCCAAGGGTTCGGCTGAGCTCGGGGCGGCGCTTGTGATCCTCGCGCGCGACGCTCACCTGCGCAAGCGAATGGGCGACTACGGCCTCGAGAAGGCACAGAAGTACGCGTGGGAGGAAGTGGCGTCCGAAGTGCTGGAGGTTTACGGCGAAGCGCGGCAAGCGCGTGCGCGGCGAGAGGCAGTGGTTTCACGAGAGGTGATGAATGTTCACGACGCGGTTTGAAGCCTGGGTCCGCCGCCACGCAGAAGCGCTGATGAACGCGCTCGGCCGATTGCCGGTCACCCCGAATCAGATCACGGTGGTGGGGACGCTGCTCACTTTTGTTGCAGCGGTGCTGACGGCCGCGGGCCAGCTGCGATGGGGCGGCGTGGTGCTTGCATTCGCGGGTACGTTCGACATCCTGGACGGCGCGCTTGCGCGCTCGACGCGGCGCAGCTATCCGTACGGCGCCTTTCTCGACTCCACCCTCGACCGGTACTCGGAAGGGGCAATGTACCTCGGTCTGGTCGCGTACTTCGCGACCTTCGGCGGGCCGCTCCAGCGCTGGCTGCTCCTGGGCACGGTAGCGGCGCTCGCGGGTTCGTTCTTGGTGAGCTACGTGCGGGCGCGGGCCCAGAGCCTAGGGTTCACATGCGAGACGGGATTGTTCGCGCGGCCCGAACGCGTGGTGGCGCTCGTGGTCGGTTTGATCTTCGGCGGGGTCGTGCTGGCCGGCGTCGTCTTCCTGCTCGCGATCCTGACCAACTTGACCGCACTCCAGCGCATCCGCGAGGTCTGGCTGCAGGGCCGCGCCCAGCGGCTGGCGCGCGAGCGCGAAGCCGCGACAGCGCCGGCGAGCGGCCAACCCGTCAAGCCCTGACGCCGTTGAGCGGGACGTAATTCCCAGACTCGACCTGCGTTAGTACGAGCGTGCGCCGCGGCCTGGTGGTGTGCCTCTTGGTGTGTCTCGCCTGCAACCCGTTGCCCACCGCGTCGTCCCGTAGCACGCCCACACCACCACGAGCTAAGACCCTCAGCGCGGGCGGAGTGGTCGAGTATCCGGTTCCCAACCCCCCACTGGCGAACGTCCCCGGTTGTTTCACCTGCGCGGACGGCCTCGGCAAGGTGGCCTTGGGGGGTGACGGAAACGTCTGGTTCGCCGATCCCGCACACAACAAGATTGGTCGGATCACACCGGCGGGCTCGATCACCGAGTTCGACGTCCCCGGCTCGGGATACCGCGTCCCGTCAATGACTCGAGACCGCGCCGGCAACATCTGGATGGCAGCGCAGGGTGTCGGCGGGGAGAGCCGCGGTTGGATCATGCGAGTGAGCCCCGCCGGAGCCGTCACCCGGTTCGCGATCCCGAACTCTCCCCTGGGCGTCGTCGTCGGATCCGACGGCAACGTCTGGTTCCCCGAGGGCTACGGCGCGAGCTGGCTGGGTAGGCTGACCCCCAAGGGCGCATACACCGAGTTTCAGCTCCCGCCTTCTGGCGGCCAGCCAAATGGGATAGTCGCCGGTCCAGGCGGCAATCTGTGGATCGTCGAGTCAAGCCGCGACCGTGTGGACGTCGCCCGAGTCACGACTACCGGCAAGGGCAAGGATTTCCCATTGGATCTCGTGACAGACCCGCTCTCCGCCCACTCCATCGCGGTCGGCCCCGACGGCAACCTGTGGGTGGGGGCGAGGGGCGAGATCGACAGGCTGACGCCGGCCGGTGCGTTCACATCGTTTCGTTTGCCGAAGGACGCAGACGCCAGCGATCTGACCAGTGGTCCCGACGGCAACCTGTGGTACCTCGACGGAGCTTCGAATTCCATCGGCCGCATGACCGTGCAAGGCGTCGTGCGCGCGTTCCCACTCCCAAGCGGCGCCGCCCCCTACGGCCTCACAGCCGGATCAGACGGCAGGATGTGGTTCGCGGAGTGGGGCTACAAGATCGCAAGCATTGGGGTCACGGTGCCGGTGCCATCCTTCAGCGCCCAGATCCTGAATTTCAGCGCTGCCCAGGCGGCCGTCCAGCGGCTCACTGTCCAGAACTCCGGCGACGCGGCCTTGAGCATTGACGCGGCGAGGGTAGGCGGTGGAAACGCAGATGCTTTCCGCATCGCGGCCGATGACTGCATCCGCCGGACCATCAAGCCGGGCGGCGAATGCTCGATTTCGGTTTCGCTTACCGCAGGACAATCCTCTGGGGCGGTCGGCGCCTACGTCGAGCTCTACGACAACGCCACCGCAAGTCCGCAGCGGGCCTATCTGGTCGGCGGACTCGCCGCCTGCCGGCTGCCGGTTTATCAGCTCAGTGCAGATCCATCGACACCGACCACCACTGGATTCGTGGACGTGACCACGGGCGTGTTCCAGGAGGACCCGGAGGGGGCGTTCACCTATGACTCCACCGCGCTGCTGTATCGATCGGTGGCGTCACCTGTTCTGAGCGGCAGCTCTCCCGCCACATATGACCGTCAGGCGCGCCGGTGGCTTCCTACCCACGCGGCGGCCGTCTCGCCCGACGGATCGCGCTTCGCCTACTCGGCCGGCGTTCCCAACAGCCCACTGGCAACTGTTCACGTGGTCGACGTGGCGACGGGGCGCGACCGCACCTTGGAGCTCCCGAATAGGTCATGGATCATCAAGGGCTACGCTGCCGAAGGGATCTACCTTGGCCAGGGCTACGACCGCCGGGCGCCTGGCCTTTGGCTCGTCAACCCGGACACTGGTGCGCTCGGCACCGCCTTTTCCGGGGGAACCGTGACCGCGATCGGGAACGGCGCTGCCTGGCTGTCCACGCAGAATCCGGCGGATCCCCACCCTCCGGTTGAGATCAACGGCGCGCCCGGGAACGACGAGGTGGACAGGCGTGACCTCCGCACCGGCGCGACGAGCAGTTGGCTGTATATGCCCGGCACGGATATCGGAGTCTTGATGGTCGTCGGCAAAAGCCTCGTTGTCGGAGCCGTTCGGGACGGGGTCGGGACCACGCTGATGATGACGGCGCCCAACGTGACGCAGCCGCTGAAGGCACCGGTGGCGGGGGAGGACCTGTGGTCCTTCGCCAGCGCAGCCGAGACCAGCGATGGGGTATGGATTCCGGGTCGCGCCGGCCACCTCTATCTATGGACCCCGAACATCGGCTTGATCCTCGTGGCCGATACGCATGCCGATCCGGCCGGCGCCTGCGCCTAGCAGCCTTCCAGATGGCCGCGCCGGGCGGCGCTTAACCTTGTCGCGTGACCGATCCCTTTACCGGCATCGCGGGGCACTCGCGAGCGCTCGATCAGCTCCGATCGCAACTCGAGTCCGGGCGTCTCGCTCACGCGTACCTCTTCGTTGGTGAGGCCGGGCTCGGCAAGTCGACCACAGCCCGCGCACTTGCCGCCGCGCTGCTGCCCGAAGCGGCCCTGCACCGCCACCCCGACTATTGGGAGGACGACCGCATCAAGGCGTTGTCGATCAACGAGCTCAGGCTGCTGCCCGACAAGCCGCCGGAGTTTCACGAGCTCTCGCTGCAAGCGTTCCTGAACCTCAAGCCCGCAGTGGGCACGCGGCGCGTGGCGCTGGTCGCGAACGTCGGCCGCCTCCGCGATCAGGACCAGGGCGTGCTCCTCAAGACGCTCGAGGAGCCTCACCCGAACCGCGTGATCGTCCTCACCACCCCCAGCCTCAACCCGTTCGTGGTGCTCCCGACCGTGGTCTCGCGGTGCCAGCGCCTCTTCTTCCATCCGGTCCCCGCACCAGAGATCGAGCGCCTTCTGCTCAAGCTGGACGTCGAGCCGGGACGAGCTCGGCTGCTGGCCGAGCTCTCGCGTGGCCGGCCGGGCTGGACTCTGCGGGTGGCCGGCGACGAGCGCGTGATCGAGCTGCACGAGGAATGGACCCGGCGCCTCGAGGAGGTCTTCGGCGCCCCCGCCGACGTGCCTCTGCGGGTGGCGGCCGAGCTTGATGGGAGCCAGATGGCCTGGCGGCGCAGCGAAGGCGACGTCGAAGACCCGGCGCTGTTCGCGATCGCGAGCTGGCAGATCGAGCTGCGCCGCCGCATGCTCGCGAGCCGCGGCCGGGAGCAGGGCCGCTGGGCACGCCTGGTCGAGCTTTCGTACGACACGCTCGGCTACCTGGAGCAGAACGTCAGCCCGCGCCTGGCGTTTGAGACGTTTCTCCTCGAATGTCGAAAAGCTTCTTGAAGCAAGCCCTCGAGGGCTACCAGCCGTACGTGCCGGGCGAACAGCCGCCGGACGATGGTGACTGGGTCAAGCTCAACACCAACGAGTCTCCACTGCCGCCTTCATCGAAGGTCATCGAAGCGATCAAGGCGGCGACCGGTGACTCGTTGCGGCTGTACCCAAGTCCCACAGCGGCGCCTGCTCGCAAAGCGATTGCCGAGCATTTCGGTCTCGAGGCGAACCAGGTCGCACTCGGAAACGGAGGCGACGAGCTGATCGAGATGTGCTTCCGCGCCTTCGTCGGCGCCGGCGAACGCGTCGCCTACTCGACGCCGACGTACCCGCTGCTCGACCCGCTTTGCACGGTGCACGAGGCCATTGCCTCGACCCACCCCACCGCCGAGGGCTGGACCTGGACCGAAGAGCTCTTCGAGGACCCTGCCCCGCTCAAATTCCTCGTCAATCCCAACTCGCCCACCGGGACCCACCACGGGAGGCGTTCGGTCGAGCGCGTCCTGGCGCGTTCCCGTGGGGTCGTGGTGCTAGACGAGGCCTACGTCGATTTCGCGTCCGAGTCGCAGCTCGATCTGATCGGCAAGTTCCCGAACCTGATCATCCTGCGCACGATGTCCAAGTCGTATGCGCTGGCGGGAATGCGCATCGGATTCGCGCTTGCGAATGCCGGTTTGATCGCGGCCCTCGATGCGGTCAAGGATTCGTACAACATGGACCGTCTCGCAATCGTCGCGGCGGTTGCCGCGATCGAGGATGAGCCGCATCACCGCAAGATCGTCGATTACGTAGTCGGTGAACGAGCGTGGCTCGAAGAACAGCTCCGAGAAGAAGGTTTCGAGCATGCGCCGTCGGCGGCCAACTTCGCCTTCGTCAAGCCGCCGCAAGGTTCATCGGCGGCCGCCGTCGCCGACGCGCTCCGCGAGCGCCGGGTGCTCATACGGCATTACCATCGGGAGCCGATCGCGGGCTGGTTCCGCATCACCATCGGCACGCGCGAGCAGCACGAACGCCTGCTGGCCGCGCTCAAGGAGATATTGAGTTGAGACCGGAGATGCCAGCCGGATCTTTGGGCCCCATGCGGCCCGATCCGTGCGTTGGGGGGCCCGGCCCTTCGTCGTCGCGCATCTACAGATGCGCTCCTCCTCGGTCCACCCCCGCCTTCGGCTCGGACCACCTGGATGCCCAAATCTCTCGGCTGGCACTCCAGCCCCAACTCAGTTGACCGCAACTCCCACGCGTGACGAGGCCTGGAAGCTCGTTACTTCGATGACCCAGTCGGACCAGCTCCGCCGGCACATGCGCAGCGTCGAAGCGGCGATGCGCGCATACGCGCGCCGTTTTGGCGAGGACGAGGAGCGTTGGGCGGTGCTCGGCCTGATCCACGACTGGGACTACGAGTCCGGGCCGACCGCGGAGCTGCACCCGATGAGGGGGATCGCGATGCTGCGCGAGAAGGGCTGGCCCGACGACATCCTGGACGACATCGCTTCGCACGCCGACTACCTCAACGTTCCCCGCGACTCGAACATTCGCAAGGCCCTCAATGCGGTCGATGAGATGTGCGGCTTCATCATCGCCTGCGCGCTCGTCAAGCCGGACAAATCCTTGAGCTCGGTCGAGCCGAGCACCGTGCGCAAGAAGATGAAAGACAAGGCCTTCGCACG
>DATNOD010000193.1:0-7711 GCA_035601515.1 Candidatus Eiseniibacteriota bacterium
GCGAGGCAGTCGGGGCTGCCCTACAGCAAGCTGATGCACGGCCTCCGCCAGGCCGGAGTAGAGATCGACCGCAAGGTGCTGGCTGACCTGGCCGTGCGCGACAGCGGTTCCTTTGCTCGGCTGGTGGAGGTTGCGAAAAACAGCCTCTGATCAGCTGATTTCGAGCCCGGACAACGAGATTGTTCGCCGCTTGCGGCGCCTCGCCACCCGGCGCGAGCCAGGGTTCGCCCTCCTGGAGGGTCCGCGCGTGCTTTCAGAAGCCAAAGCGGCGGGCCTGGAGTTCGAGCTCATCGCGGCGCGCGAGGGCGACAAGCTGCCCTTCCACTTCGAATCGCGCGTGACCTTGACCCCCGGTGCGTTCCGCGCGGCGACGCAGACGGTGACGCCGCAAGGTGTGATCGCCATCGCCCGAGTGCATGAGGCGACGCCGTCAGAGGCCATACAGGCAGCTCGCTCGGCGCGATGGCCGCTCGTCGTGCTCGACCGGGTGCAGGATCCCGGCAATGTGGGCGCAATCGCGCGCACTGCAGCGGCCGCCGGTGCGCCCGCTCTCGTTGTGCTCGAGGGCACCGCGGATCCATTCGGTGCCAAGGCGGTGCGCGCTTCCGCGGGAAACATCTTTCGGTTGGTCGTCGCGTCTGCGTCGTGGAAAGACCTCGCGTCGCTCGACGGCTATGGGGCCGCGAGCGTGGGCGGGGCGCCCCTGGCGACGACCCCGATAGAAAATGCGGGCATGATCGTGCTCGGAAGCGAGGCCCATGGACTGTCGCGACGTGACCTCAAGACCGTCACCGTCGCGCTGAGCGAGGGCGTCGAGTCCCTGAACGTCGGCGCGGCCGCGGCACTGATCTTGTTCGAAATCAAGAGGAGGCTCGCGGCATGATCGATCCGCAAGAGCTGACGCAAACGGCGCTCGAGGCCATTGCACGCGCGCACTCGGAAAGCGAGCTCGCGGCAATCGACGTCGAGTACCTCGGCCGCAAGAACGGCCGCGTCAGCGCGCTGCTCTCAGGCATCGGGAAGATTGCGCCGGCGGAGCGCGCGTCTCTCGGCCAGGCGGCCAACGAAGCCAAACGAGCGATCGAAGGGGCGCTGGCCGCCAAGCGCCACGACCTCGAGGACGCGCGGCTGGCCGATCTTGCCGAGACCGAGGCGATCGACATCACGTTTCCCGGTCCGCCTCTTGGCCGCGGTCACATCCACGTGCTCACGCAGGTCCAGCGCCAGATCGAGACCGTGCTGGAATCGCTGGGCTACAACGTCGAGCTCGGGCCCGAGGTCGAAACCGAGTGGTACAACTTCGAAGCCCTCAACATTCCGCCGGGCCACCCGGCGCGCGAAAACTGGGACTCGTTCTATTTCACTCCCGACCTGCTGCTGAGGGCGCACACATCACCGGTGCAGATTCGCGCGATGCAGCGCATCAAAGAACCGCCGATCTACATCATCACGCCAGGGCGTTGCTACCGCCGAGACGCACCCGAAGCCACGCGCCTGCCTTATTTCAGCCAGGTCGAAGGGCTGGCAGTCGACAAAGGCCTGACCGTCGGCGATATGAAGGGCACGCTCCTTTACATGATCCAGTCGCTCTACGGAGAGGAGCGGAAAGTCCGCGTGCGCCCGAGCTACTTCCCGTTCACCGAGCCGAGTTTTGAGTTCGATGTGTCGTGTGGGATCTGCGCCGGCGCCGGTTGCAAGAGCTGCCGGCACAAAGGCTGGCTGGAGGTCGGGGGGTGTGGAATGGTCCACCCGCAGGTGCTGCGCAACGGCGGCATCGATCCCGACAAGTGGAACGGATACGCATGGGGCTTTGGCATCGAGCGCATGGCGATGCTCAAGCACGACATCGAAGACATACGCCTCTTCTACGAATCCGACCTTCGCTTCCTCGAGCAGTTCTAGACGCCGGTGAAAGCGCCGCATGTTTACAACGAAGCGAAGTCATCGAAGGTATCTTCACCGGTGCTTCGGGAGGTTTGCCGGATCGGGAAACCCGATCCGGCGGCGTTTCAGCGGCTTCGGTCCGAAATCCGCACCCGTCACCGCGATTTCGGACCGGGAAAGGTAGGAGTCTGCAAATAGTCTGATGAAAATTTCCTACGAGTGGCTCGGCGATTTCGTTGACCTGGATGGTGTCGCGCCCAAAGAGGCCGGTGACGTGCTCACTCGTCTCGGGATCGAGGTCGAGTCGCTGACCGTAATCGACCTCTCCGAGATCATCATCGGCAAGGTCCTCGAACAAAAGCCGCACCCAAAGTCGCGCACGCCGCTCTGGATCCACCAGGTGGACCTCGGCAGCCGTACGGAGCAGATCATCGCCGGCGCACCCAATGCGGTCCCAGGGTCGCTGGTGCCGGTGGCGCTGCCGGGCACGATAGTCCCCAACGGCAAGCTGGTCAGGGATTTGAACATCGGCGGCTTCAGCGCCAAGGGAATGATGTGCTCCGCCGAAGAGCTGCTCCTCGGCGACGACCACTCGGGCATCCTCATCCTCGAGAGCGGTAAGCCGGGCGACCCGCTGACCTCGGTCATCCCAAGCCAGGCGATCATGGACGCCGAGGTCACGTCCAACCGGCCTGACTGCATGGGCCACATGGGCGTGGCTCGCGAGCTCGCCGCCGGCCTTGACCGGGTCATGAAGACCGATTTCATGCCCGCCTTCACAGGCAAGGCCGAGCCTGCCGGTCGCGACCTTGTCAGCGTTTCGATCGACGACTCCGATCTGTGCAGCCGGTACATCGGCGGCGTCATCACCGGCGTCAAAGTCGCGCCGAGTCCGCAGTGGATCCAGCGCCGCCTTCGCGAGTGCGGCGTACGCCCGATCAACAACATCGTCGACATCACCAACTACGTCCTCCTCGAGTACGCGCAGCCGCTGCATGCGTTCGACCTCGCGAAAATCGCCGGCGGAGAGATCCATGTCAGGCGAGCCCGCTCGGGAGAGAAGCTGCTTTGCCTTGATGGTGTCGACCGGGACCTGACTCCCGAGATGCTGGTGATCGCCGACGCCGAGAAACCTGTCGCGATCGCGGGCGTCATCGGTGGCGAGGAGACGGCCGTCACCGACGCCACGACCGATGTCCTCCTCGAGGCGGCGACCTTCAATGGACCGAGCGTGCGCCAGACTGCCCGCGCCTTCGGCCTGCGGACGGAAGCGTCGGCGCGGTTCGAGAAGGGCCTGCCGTCAGAGCTCGCGCTTGCCGGCGCCCGCAGGGCCGCTGGCCTCATCGCCGAACACGCGGGCGGCGCTGTACACAAGGAGTGGGCCGACGTCTACCCGCGACCGCAGGAGCCGGTGCGGATCAGGTTGAAGCCGTGGCTTGTGGACGAGGTGCTCGGCGTGCACGTGCCGCTCGAAGACTCGGAGGCCATCCTCGTGCGGCTGGGTTTTCACGTTCGCGTGCTGGGCGATGGGGAATGGGACGTGCTCCCGCCTGTATTTCGGCTGGATGTCAGCATCCCCGAGGACCTCGTCGAAGAGGTTGGCCGCGTTTGGGGGTACGACCGCGTTCCGCCCACTCTTCCCGGCCGCCGCCAGGAGAAGTGGACGCCCTCCGTGCCGAGCATGGGGCGGAGGCTCGACGCGGGCCGCCAGGTCCTGGCAGGGGCCGGCTTCACCGAAACCTGGAATCCGGCCTTGGTGTCGGGCCGGCTCCTCGAGCAGCTGCGGGTCGGAGCGCGAGCGCTGCGGGTCTCCAACGCGTTGAGCGATGACATGGACACCCTGAGGACGTCGCTGCTGCCTTCACTCGTGAACGTGGTCGCGTTGAACCGCGATCGCGGACACGCGGACGTCAAGGTGTATGAAGTCGCGGCCGCGTTCCTCGCGCGAGTGGGCGACAAGACGACCGAGCAGCCCGAAGAGCCGCAGCGGTTGGGCGCGGTGGCCGCCGCTGGGACGACGGCCGACTCGGCACGCGAGGCCTTCTACGCCATGAAGTCGGTGCTTGATGGCTTCGTCCGCGAGCTGGGAGCCCCCGCATGCACCTTCCAGCGGGCATCGACCGAGCTGTTCCATCCCGGACGCTGCGCAGCCGTCTTCCTGGACGCACGCCAGCTCGGCTATCTCGGCGAGCTGCATCCGGGCGTCGTCGCCGGCGCAAACCTGGAGGGTCGCCTGGTGGCGATGGAGATCGATGTCGAGCCGGTGCTCGACGCCGCGGATATCAAGCGCGCGCAACCACTCCCGCGCTTCCCGGCCATCGAGCGCGACCTGGCCGTCGTGGTCGAGGAACACGTTGCCGCCGGAGCGCTTGTTGCGGCCATCAAAGAAGCAGGACGCGAGTTTCTCGAGAACGTTCGCCCGTTCGACGAGTACAGGGGTGCCCAGGTTCCCGAAGGGCACAAGAGCATCGCCTTTGCCTTGACTTTCAGGAGCCCCGAGCGCACCCTGACGGACGCCGAAGTGGACCAGGTGATGGCTGAGATCAAGATTGCGTTGGAGAAAAAGCACAGCGCCGGGTTTCGTACATGACCTGGGTCGACGCGATTCCGTTCCTTTTCATCATCGGCTACGGGGTCCTTGGCTACTTCACTGGTCTGATCCGGCGACTCATCAGCCTGATCGCCCTTTACATCTCGTTCGTCGCCGCCACCAACATGGGATTGCAGGCGGGCGGCATCATTCAGCAGACCTCGAGCACGTCGACCCCAGACGCCCGCATCTACGGCTTCTTCGGCATCGTCTTCGTCGTCATGATCGTCCTCGACGGGGCGGGACAGCTCGCCCACAGTCAGATCCAGCTCGAAGCCATCGTGTTCAACCGCGTTTCCGGGGCGGTGGTCGGAGTTCTGACCGGCCTCATCCTCTCGGTGCTGCTGGTCTACGAGCTGCAGGCCGCGGCCAATCCAATTGGAGGGTCAGAGCTGGACGGGCTGCAGCTGAACATCCGTGACGGGGTGAACCACTCACGCATCGCCGTCCCGCTGACGAGAGCGATCGAGCGCCCTGTCATCGCGATCTTCCAGCCGGTGCTGCCCGCCGACCCGCAGATCTATTTCGGCCCCAACCCCGTCAACCCCTAAGTGGTCCGTACGGAGATAAGGTCGCCAAGGCGCGGCCTCGTCGGCCGGAGTCAAGGAGCCGACGAGCACGTGAGGGAGCGCATCGCGTAGATGCGTGACCGAGCGCGCGCAGGAGGCGACGCCGGCTTCAGCGCCGAAGGCGCCCGGCCGACTAGGCCGATGAATTGGCGATTGGTTCTCCGGACGGACCACTAGGTGAGCGGGGATTTTTTCGAACGCCTGCGCGAGCGGGCGGTCGAGATCCATGTCGAGGATCACCTGCACGCGCGCCTCGAGCGCGGCGACTCACTGCGCGTCAAGCTCGGCCTGGACCCGACCGCGCCCGACCTGCACGTCGGTCATCTCGTCGTGCTCGACGCGCTGCGCGCATTTCAAGACGACGGCCACACCGTAGTGATCATCATCGGCGACTACACCGCGCTCATCGGCGACCCCAGCGGACGTTCAGAAACGCGCCCGGTGCTCACTCCAGACCAGGTGGCGACCAACGCGGAAACGTACTTCGAACAGGTCGACCTGGTGCTCGACCGCGACCGCATCGAGGTCCGCTACAACTCGGAGTGGCTCGCGGCCATGACCGCCGCCGACATCCTGCGCTTGATGTCGAAGGCGACCCTTCAGCAGATCCTGCAGCGTGAAGACTTCTCCGACCGCGTCAAAGCCGGGACGCCGATCGGAGCGCACGAGATCCTCTACCCGTTCAACCAGGCCTACGACTCGGTGGCCATCAACGCGGATGTCGAAATCGGCGGCACCGATCAGCTGTTCAACCTGCTGTTCGGCCGCGAGATCCAGAAGTCGTACGGCCAGGAACCGCAGGACATCGCCGTCTTCCCGTTGCTCGAAGGGACCGATGGCTCCGCGAAGATGGGCAAGTCGCTCGGCAACTACATCGGCCTCGCCGAGCCTCCCGAAGAAATCTACGGCAAGACGATGTCGATTCCCGATCGGCTGACGGAGAAGTACCTCCGCCTGGTTTCAGATCTGCCGAGCGCCGAAGTCGAGAAAGTGCTCGCGATGAAGCCGCGTGATGCAAAGGCGGCGTTGGCTCGGCAGCTCGTGCGACGACTCCATGGGGAGGAGGGCGCTGCCCGAGCCGAGGCCGACTTCGACCGCAAGTTCCGCCGGCGCGACGTGCCCGAATCGATGCCCGAGAGGCGCATATCGAAACCGAAGGACCTGGTCGAGACGCTCGTCGAGGTCGAGTTTGCGAAGAGCGGCACCGAGGCTCGGCGGCTCATCGACCAGGGTGGCGTGCGCATCAACGGCGACAAGGCATCTGCCGATGCCGAGCTTCACGACGGCGACGTCCTGCAGGTCGGTAAACGAAGTTTCGTTCGAATCCGGCTGGGATAGAATCATCGAAAGCATGTTCGGAGGTCGTTCCTAGTGTCAGGCCATTCGAAATGGGCCGGCATCAAACACAAAAAGGCCATCGTCGACGCCAAGCGCGGGCAGGCGTTCACGCGCGCCAGCCGCGAGATCACGATCGCGGCCAAGGAGGGTGGAGGCAACTCCGACGGCAACTTCCGGCTGCGCCTCGCGATCCAAAAGGCTCGTGAGATCAACATGCCGACCGACCGTATCCAGAACGCGATCAAGCGCGGCACCGGCGAGCTCGCCGGCGAGAAGATCGAAGAGGTTCGCTACGAGGGCTATGGACCGGCGGGCGTGGCGGTCATGGTCGATGCGTTCACCGACAACCGCAACCGAACCTCTGCCTCGATCAGGCACCGTTTCTCGAAATTCGGAGGCAACCTCGCCGAAACGAACGCCGTCGGATGGATGTTCGAACGCAAGGGCGTCGTCACGGTGAATGCCGGCAACAAGGATCCGGAGGAGGTCGGCCTGGCGGCCATCGAAGCCGGCGCCGACGATGTGCAGGTCGATGGCAAATCGGTCGAGGTGACAACGCCGCCGCAAGGATTCGAGAAGGTGAAGGCGGCACTGGAGGCGCTCGGTGTGACGGTTGAAAACGCCCAGATCACGATGCAGCCGAAGCAAACGGTCCCCATCGGCGAGGACAAGGCCGTCGGGGTCCTTCGTTTGATGGAATCACTCGAGGAGGACGAAGACGTCCAGCAGGTCTACGCGAACTTCGACATCCCAACCAACGTCCTTGAACGCGTCTCAGCACAGGTGTAGAACCCTGGTGGACAAATGCCAGGTCACGCGAACGGACTGATACTGGGGATTGACCCCGGGCTGGCCGGCACCGGCTTTGCGTTGCTGTCGGGCCCCGGCACCGTCCTTTCCTCTAATACTGTCGTCACGAATCCCGGGCCAGATGGCGCTCGCCTGCTCGCCATCACGCGCCACCTCCGGGCTCTGCTCGCCGAGAATCCCCCGGGCGAGGCGTCGCTCGAAGAGCTCTTCATGGGCCGCAACGCGACGAGCGCTATCGGCGTCGCGCAAGCGCGCGGCGCCATCCTCGCGGTGCTCGAGGAGTGCGGCATACCCGTGTTCGAATACAAGCCCTCGCAGGTGAAGATCGTCCTCACCGGCTACGGCAAGGCCGACAAGCAGCAGATCGCTCGCATGCTGGCGGCACAGGTCAAGCTCCCCGAAGGCAAGCTCGACGTTCATGCCCTCGACGCCATCGCCATCGCCGTATGCCATGCGCGCAGCCGGCAGTTCACGCGGGCAGCTGTAAGGTGATCGCCCACCTCAGCGGAAAGGTTCGACG
>DATNOD010000194.1:0-5316 GCA_035601515.1 Candidatus Eiseniibacteriota bacterium
GAATGGCGCCGAAAGTTGCACCCGTCCTGTAACCCAAAGTTAGGCCGCCGATCGTCCAAACGGTATACTCCGCCGGGCCAAGAAGATTATGAAGATCAGGCAACGTGCCTCTACTGCGACCTCGCCGTCGACCCGCGACGCAGGTATCGACCTGGACAAACCCATATTCACTTTGAGTGTGGCGTCGGAGATTCTTGAGACACATCCACGCACTCTCATGATGTACGAACACCTTGACATGATTCATCCCAAGCGGACGGTCACGAATCGACGGCGCTACTCCCGCCGCGACGTGATGAAGCTGCAGGCGATCCAGACCTTGACGCGCGAACACAGGGTCAACCTCGCCGGCGTCCGCTACATCCTCGCGCTGCTAAAGCGATTGCAAACCGCAGGAGTTGAGCCACCGGAGGGGTTAAAGAACCTGGATGTGACGCTACTCGACGTCTGAATTGCAACCCGGAGATCGGGTTGGTTGCTGGCAACGAATTTGAGAACGGTTTGAGCAAATGTCCAAAAAACGTCGGCGGTTAGAGATAAAAGTGGACCCCCTTCCTCGTCCCTTCCAGGACGAGACGGCCTCGTGTCCGGTATGCGGTCGGGACGCCGCCGCCATCGGTAGGCGGCAGCTCCAGATCGTGTTCCGATGCGAGCCGTGCAAGGTGGTCTTCAAGCGCAACCGGAGCTGGCCTTACATCTACTAGGTCCCGTACGTTTCGTAACCTGGGATATGTGAGGCGGCGGGTCGGAAGGGCGGCGGTGTTCGGCGTGCTCGCCGGAGTGGCGACGGCCGCGGTCGCAGTCGCGGTGCGTCCTCGAGGGGGCACCGGCGTCCTTGTCGACTGGGACGATGTTCGTTCGGCGGCACGAGCCTATCTCAACCATTCGGCGACCCCAGGCACTGTGCTCGCCGCGGCGGAGAAGCGCTACCGGGCGATGGCTGAGGACCTCGAGAAGCCGCTGCTCGATTTCGTCGGCCGGCTTCCTGTCGGCGTTCAGATGCCGCGGTTCGAAGCCGTCGACCGCGAGGGCTGGCTCGATCTCAACCTCGCCATCCTCCGCCGCGTGATCGATCCCGTGCTCGAGCTGGGCCGCGTCCCCAACTCGCTGATCGTCGATGCGGGTCGCGCCGGAATCGACCGGTATGTCGGCTTCATGCTCGGTTTCCTGGGACACAGAGTCCTCGGCCAGTTCGACCCGCAGCTCCTGGGCGCCGAGCCGGTCGCTGCCGACGGGCTTTACCTGGTCGAGACCAATGTCGAGGAGTGGGCGAAGAAGGCCGACCTGCCCGGTGAGGATTTGAGGCGTTGGCTGATCCTGCACGAGATGACACACGCCTGGCAGTTCGCGGCCCATCCGTGGCTGCGGGCCGATATGGAGCAGTCGATCAAGGCTCTGCTCGAGTCAACAACGAAGAAAGCCCCTACGGCCGCCCGCATTGCGGCGTTCGCAGGGATCCTGCCCGCGCAGTGGCGGGTGATGCGGCGCGTGCAGGGAACCATGTCGCTCGTCGAGGGTTACAGCAACCTGGTCATGAATGAGCTGGGTGCGAGGCTGCTGCCCGGCTTCGAGCGCATCGAGGAGGCGTATCGCGCGCGCAGCTCCGGCAAAAGCATCCTCGAGCTCTTGATCTGGAAGCTGTCAGGTCTCGACTTGAAGCTGCAGCAGTACCGCCTCGGCGAGGCTTTCGCCAAAGCCATCTATGACGCGCATGGGATGGAGGTCTTGAATCTCGCGTGGCAGGGTCCTCAAACGATGCCGCGCCTCGAAGAGCTGTCCAAACCGGAAGCCTGGTATCGGAGGGTCGCTGTTCCGAGCTCACGCCCCTCTCCCCGAAGGGGAGAGGGTACTACCGCTTAATCCCGGAGCTCTTCTTCCGCCGTTTCCTCGCTGATCGGCATCACGGCGACGGGAAGATCGGAGATGTCGAAGTAACGGACTGGCTTGTTCATCCGCTTGGCGATGCCGACCTGCACTTTGACGCCCAACGACAAACGGCCGAAAACCCAGACCTCGTCACAGCGGGCGAGCAGGTTGTTCATGGCCTCCCGGACGATCTCCTTCGAGACCGTATGCATCAGGTAGTAGTCGAAGAGCATGAACGGGCTGACCGGCACCATCCCTGAATCGAGCACGAATTTCTGGATGTGAGCTCGCCAGTAGAAGGCCTTGTTGGACATGGCGACGTAGACGAGGCGCTTGGGGTGACGGAGGGTTTCCTCGGCCTGGTCCATGGCGCTGGGCTTCGTCATGGGCTGGAAGATGCGCTCGAGGATGTCCTCCGCCGCTTTCCCCGTAATCGCCATTGAGTCGGGCTATCGTATCAGCCGTGTCGCCGAGCTCCCGGTTCGACCTGGACGGTCGGGTAGCCCTCGTTACCGGGGCGAGCCGCGGCATCGGCAGCGCCATCGCCCACGCGCTGGCAGAGCAGGGCGCCATGGTGGTCCTGTCCAGCCGCAAGCAGGCCGACCTCGACGATGAGGCCGAGCGGATCAACACAGAGTTCCCCGAGCGCGCCGTCGGAATCGCGGCGCACGCGGGCCGGCAAGAGGACCTTCAGCGACTAGTCGAAGAGACGATGAAGCGTTTCTCGCGAATCGACATCCTCGTCAACAACGCCGCCACCAACCCCTACTTCGGTCCCGTCCTGGGGGCCGAGCTGTCCGCTTGGGACAAAACGTTCGAGGTCAACCTGCGCGGCATCTTCATCCTGACGAAGCTCGTGTACGAGGCGTCAATGGAGCACCACGGCGGCGCCATCGTCAACGTGGCCAGCATCGGCGGGATCCGCCCCGGCCTCGGGCTCGGCGTCTACAACATCACAAAGGCCGGCGTGATCATGCTCACCCGCCAGCTCGCTCGAGAGCTCGGGGGGAAGGTGCGCGTCAACGCCGTCGCCCCGGGCCTTGTGAAGACGCGATTCGCGGAGGCGCTCTGGGCCAACGAGGCGATTCTCGATCGCGTGCTCAGCTCCAATCCGATGGGCCGAATCGGCGTTCCCGACGAAATCGCGGGCGCGGTGGTGTTCCTGGTCTCAGACGCCGCGAGCTACGTAAACGGCGAGGTGCTGGTCATCGATGGGGGCGGTGGCGACCCGTAGCCGGAGCGCCAACTTCTTCGCCTTCGCCGTTCTCGGAAGCCAGCTGCCGGCTGTGGATGAAGTCCTCCAGCTCTTTCTCGTACTGATAGGCGTGCCGGTCAGGCTCATAGCGGAGCACGCGCCGTTGCTGGATGAAGTCCTCAAACGCGGCTCGCGTGTCCCGTGCGGCGCGGAAGCGCAGCTCCCGGGCGGCCTTTGCCGTCGATAGCGTCCGGCCCCAACGAAGCAGATCCATGAGCTGTGGGGAAAGCGACGCCAGCCCGCTCCGTCGCAGCGCAAACGCGGTCAGCTCGAGACCGACAGGGGGCAGCACCGGGGCATGGAGCTTGCCTGCGGCATCGAGGAGTGCCGACAGCGGCTCAGCGCCCTGGGCGGCGATGTTGTACGCGCCGGCCGGCCCCCGCTTGGTCGCGAGGTAAAGGGCCTCGACGCAGTCGTCGCGATGAATCAGCTGCAGGATGGGGTCGTACCCGGCCACTGTCGGCACGAACTCGAGGTCGAGGTACCGGGCCAGCGGCTGGGGCTCGTTTGGGTTGAGGCTGTTGCTGAAACGCAGTGTCAGGAGATCGATGCCGGGGTTGCGGTCGGCGAAGTCGGATACGTACGACTCGACCTCGACGATGTCGCGAACAAACTGGTGCTTCGAGTTCGAATCGAGCCTGTGGTCCTCACGAAGGTTGGGCGGCAGGTCGTAGCGCGAGCCGTACACGTGGCCTGATGACTTGAGGACGAAGCGCTTGACCGGGCTGTCCGCGCCGGCGCAGCCCGCGAGCAGGTTTAGCGTCCCGATCACGTTCATCTCGTGCGCGCGCCGCGGGTCGAGGTCGAACGAATCGACTCGGGTCAGCGTGTGCACGACGGTGTCGATGCCCACCGCCCGCACCAGCTTGCCGATGAGCGAGTGGCGGATGTCGAGCTTCAAGTAATCAGCGCGGCCGAGGTCGTATCGCGGCTCGCGGATGTCGATGCCGATGACCTCTGCGACGTCGGGGTCATCGCCCAATCGCTGGACGACGAGCGCCCCCCACCAGCGCGCCACGCCGGTGACGAGGATGCGTCTCTTCTTATTGGCCATCGCTACTTAGTTTGCCTACGTTCGCTTTATTACGTCGCGCTCCATCTGTGCGACCGCGCGACTGACCTCGTCGAGCAGGGGAGACTTCGACTGGCGCAGCGCGAACTCCAGCTGGCGCAGGAGCGAGTAGAGGCTCTTCATCGCCTTGATCGCGTCGCCGATATCCACGTTCGACGGGAGCGGGATCTTGTCGAGGGGCTCGCCGGCCGACCATCGATACGCGAAGTCGATGTAGTCGTGGGACGGCTGGCGCAGGTTTGGCTCGTCGAGGTCTTTCTCCATGTCGGCGAAACGGAAGTACAGCGAGCGGACGAGCCTTGCGGTCTGGGAGATGGCGGGCGTGGGGTACCGGCGAGGTCCGGTCGGGGCCCCTCCGCGGCTCCGGCCGCGCTCGCGATCCTCGACCGCCAGCATGACGAGGACCGCACACAGCTCTTCCGCCCTCAGGCCCTCCAGCCATCCGGCCCATACCGCCTCCGCGACCAGGATCGTGTTCTCGCCGTAGATGCGCGCCGCGAACAGGCCTTTGTCGGTCGGCCGGTCGGCGGAGAGGAATCCGGTCTCGTCGAGGATCCGGGACAGGCGCCGCAGCTTGCGCGCGTACTCGTCCATCTGGCCGGTCGCCTCGCGCTCGCCGGCATCGAGCTCCTTCTGCAGGGCTCTGATCTCCGCGTAGCCCTGCAGGTGCTCGCCAAAGCGCGGCGAGCGCACCACCTTCAGCTTTCGCTGCCGCTCGAGCAGGCCTTTGGCTTCGACCTCCAGCTTTTGCACCAATCGGCTGGAGTGCCCCTGCGCTCGCGTGTGGCGTCCGCGCCGGTTGCGCCTCTCGGCGCCGGCGTCGCGCCGCAGCCGCCTCAGCTCGATCCGGATCGCCCGTCGCCGATCCTCGAGCTTGAAGTACTGAACGACGTCGTCCAGCGAGACATCCGAGTCGTCCCACATCTTGCGTATGTCATCGAGCCGGGCACGCACGTTGGCCAGCCGCTCGCGCGTGGCGTCGGCCGCAAGCCGCTTCTGGAACTGCCCGAAGGACCGCTCCATGAGGCCTTCGGCCTCGGCCGGCGTGTAGACGCGAAGCAGATTGAGGGCCATGTTGTAGCTGGGCAGAAACTTCGACTCGACGACGAGCGTCGGCCCCATC
>DATNOD010000195.1:0-5975 GCA_035601515.1 Candidatus Eiseniibacteriota bacterium
CAACTCTCGTGTGCGAGACTGGAGGTGGTGGCGCCTTCGAACGTTGCGGGGTTGCTCGACCGCGGCGCGAACGATCACCCCGCGCTCGTCATCCCCGACCGCGTCTCGCTCACGTACGCGCGCCTGCGCGAGCTGACCGAAGAAGCCGCGCACGCCCTGGCGTCGCACGGGGTCGGCATGGGCGATCGAGTCGCGATCGTGTACCCCAATGGCCCCGAGGCGATCCTTCTCTTTTTAGCCGCTTCCATGGTCGCGAGCGCGTGCCCCCTCAACCCTGCATATAAAGAGGATGAGTTTCGCTTCTATCTCGAAGACGTCGGCGCGCGATTTCTGATCGTTGCGCCCGGCGAGGCTGAGGCGGCGCGGCGGGCGATTCCCGCCGGGGCCAAGATCATCGAGGCGAGCATCGACGGCAGCGGGGGGCTGCGGATGGGAGGCGATGGGCGGGGGAACGGCCGCGATTCGCTCGTGCAGTCGTCCGCGGCCGACATCGGCCTGGTGCTGCACACGAGCGGGACCACGAGCCGCCCCAAGCGAGTCCCGTTGCGAAACGACAACCTGGCCGCCTCGGTCGGCAACATCGTCGCCACGTACGGGCTGAGCCCGGAGGACGTCTCGCTGTGCGTCATGCCTCTCTTCCACGTGCACGGCCTGGTCGCATCCGCGCTCGCCACGTTCGCATCGGGGGGCACGGTGGTCGCGCCCGAACGCTTCAGCCCGCTCGGCTTCTGGCCTTTGATGCAGGCCTACCGGCCAACCTGGTTCACGGCTTCGCCGACGCCACACCAGCTGGTGCTGGCGCGGCTGCAATCCGACCGGCCGGCCGGCGCCGAACGGCTACGGTTCGTGCGCTCTTGCAGCTCCGCGCTGTCTCCGGCCCAGATGACGCTGATGGAGCAGCGTTTCGGCGTCCCCGTCCTCGAGGCGTACGGCATGACGGAGGCGAGCCACCAGATGGCGTCCAACCCCCTCCCACCCGATGCCAGGTTCGCGGGCAGCGTGGGCCGAGGCACGGGGGTCGACATCGCGATCTTCGACGAGGCCGGCAAATCAATGCCCGACGGCGCGCCGGGCGAGGTGGTCATCCGGGGCCCAAACGTGATGCACGGCTACGAGAACAACCCGCAGGCCAACGCTGCCTCGTTCGTGGATGGTTGGTTTCGCACCGGTGACCTGGGCACGCTCGACCACGTCCACTACCTCAGGCTGATCGGCCGCCTCAAGGAGCTGATCAATCGCGGCGGCGAGAAGATCGCACCACGGGAGATCGACGAGGTGCTCGAATCGCATCCAGCCGTGAAAGAAGCGGTCGCGTTCGGCGTGCCGCACCCGACGTGGGGTGAAGAGGTGGCCGCGGCTGTCGTCGTGAACGGCCCCGCCACCGAGAAGGAGCTGCTGGCGTACTGCCGCGAGCGCTTGGCGGACTTCAAGGTCCCGAGGCATCTGCACATCGTCGAGTCCATCCCTCGTACGCCCACTGGAAAAGTTCAGCGCCGGTTCGTCGCCGAGCAGCTCGCGCAAGCTTGAAAGTAGGGATCGTCGGCGCGGGAGCCATCGGAGGATTCTTGGGTGCGCGGCTCGCGCGTGCGGGCGTCGACGTCACCCTCGTCGCACGTGGCCCTCATTTGAAAGCGATGAGGGAGTCGGGTCTCCGTGTCAGCGACGGCGGTGCCGAGTGGACGGTTCGCGTTGACGCGACCGACGACTTCGCGGCGATGCGTGGCGCCGGCGCGGTCTTTGTGACGCTCAAGGCCCATAGCCTGCCCCCCGTGGCCGAGCGACTGGCGGCCGGCCTCGGCCCGGATGCGGTCGTTGTCAGCGCCCAGAATGGAATCCCGTGGTGGTACTTCCAGCGCCATGGTGGGGAGCTCGAAGGCATCCACCTCGCCACCGTCGACCCTGGTGGCGTGGTGGCGAACGCAATCGATCCGCGACGAGTGATCGGCTGCGTCGTCTACCCGGCCACGAGCCTTGTGAGCCCGGGGGTGATACGCCACGCCGAAGGCGAGCGGTTCTCACTCGGCGAGCTCGACGGGAGCCAGAGCGCGCGCATTCTCGAGCTCTCTCACGTGCTCGTCGCCGCCGGCTTGAAAGCCCCCGTCCAGCAGAGGATCCGCGCCGAGCTTTGGCTCAAGCTGCTCGGGAATGCGGTTTTCAACCCGCTGAGCGCGCTGACGCGCGCGAGTCTGGGCGCGATTGCGCAATCACCTCTGGTCGCGAATGTGGTGCGCTCTGCGATGGAGGAGGCAGACGCGGTGGCGCGGCGGCTTGGCATCGAGATCCCGGTTTCGATCGATCAGCGCATCAAGGGTGCGGCGCGAGTGGGCGACCACAAGACGTCGATGCTGCAGGATCTCGAGGCGGGCCGGCCGATGGAGATCGACGCGATCACCGGTTCGGTCGTGGAGCTGGGCGACCGGTTGGGCGTCCCGGTCCCGCACCTCCGGACGCTTTATTCCGCGGTCAAGCTCCTGCAAGCAACAATGGAGGAAGCATGAAGCTGCTGATGTTCCGGAATCACGCGAACGCGGCCGATTACAACGGCCAGCGGCGGCTGGGCGCGCTGCGCCCAGGTCACGAGGATGAGGTCGTCGACCTCAGCGAGGTCGCGACCGATGTGCTCGCCGTCATCGATGCCGGCGAGCGTGGGCTCGCGCAGGCGCACAGGGCAGCGGCGGACGCGAAGCGAGGAATTCCGCTGAGGGAGGTGACGCTGCTCGCCCCGATCGACTCGCCGCGCGGAAACATCATCGCGATGGGCCGCAACTACCAGAAGCACGCCGAGGAGACCGCAATGGACGGCGACGTCAAGCCGCCGACGATCTTCACCAAGGCGATCACAAGCATCACCGGTCCTTACGACGACATCGCGATCGACCCGTCGATAAGCGACAAGCTCGACTGGGAGGTCGAGCTGGGGGTCGTGATCGGCAAGCCCGGGGCCAACATCACGCGCCGCGACGCCATGGACCACGTCTTCGGTTATTTCGTCCTCAATGACGTCAGCGCGCGCGATATCCAGAACGGATGGGGCGGCCAGTTCTTCAAGGGCAAGAGCCTCGATCGCTCGTGTCCTACCGGACCATGGGTGGTGACGAAAGACGAGGTGGCCGACCCGGGAAAGCTTGCTCTCCGGCTCACGCTCAACGGCGTCGTCAAGCAGGACAGCAACACTGAAGACATGATCCACCCGGTGGACGCGATCATCGAATGGTCCTCGAAGGGAATGACGCTGCTTGCCGGGGCTTTGATCGCGACGGGCACGCCGGACGGTGTTGGTTTCGCGCGCACTCCGCCCGAATACTTGAAGGCCGGGGACGTGATGGAGACCGAGGTGGCCGGCATCGGGGTCCTGCGGAACCGGATCGTCCCGGCGAAGGTGGGTGCGCTGCGCTAGCCGATCACTCCCAGCGCGGCGCCGAGCGACCGAAGCAGGGGGCGCACCTCAGTCCACCGCGTTCGCCCGGCAGCTGGGATTGCTCCCGGGAGCGAATCGGCGAAGGCGTCGACGACGCTCGGGTCCCATTGCGTGCCGCGTCCGCGGAGTAGCTCGGCCAGAGCAACTTCCGCCTCCAGCGCCTTGCGATAGGGACGGTCGGAGGTCATGGCATCCCACGAGTCGGCGACCGCGATGATGCGAGCGCCAAGCGCGATCGCGGCGCCGGCGAGCCCGCGCGGATAGCCGAGCCCGTCGATTCTTTCGTGGTGGGCGAGGACCAGCTCGCGCCCGTGTCGGTAGGCGGGGAACTTGGCCAGGATCTCCACGCCCGTCTCGGGGTGCCTCTTCATGAGCTCAAACTCGGCCGGGGAAAGGCGCCCTTGCTTGTGCAGGATCTCGTCCGGGATGGAAATCTTGCCGAGATCGTGGACCCGAGCCGCCAGCCGGATGACCTCGACCTCTCGGTCGGGAAGGCCCAACCGGCGCGCGGTACGAACCGCGTGGTCGGCGACGCTTTGCGAATGCTGGTAGGTGTACGGGTCGCGGCGGTCGACGACGTCTGCCATGGCCTCGACGGCGTCGATCGTCTGCTCCATGAGCTGAACCGATCGCGTCAGCGCGACCTGGATGGCGCCGACCGGAATCATCATCACAAGGGCGAGCCAGGGACGGCCGACCGAGATCACCGCCAGCAGGTAGCCGGCGACGTAAAGGGCGGTGGTTTGCTTCAGGTCCGAGGCTGCGATCTCAGCCCAGAGCTCCATCGGGTTGCGCCAGTCGTGGATGGCGGCTGCGACCACGACGAGCCCGTTGTTGACTGCGTACATGACGGCTGCCGCAAGAAACGCGGCGGGGAGCTGGGTGCCGGCCGCTGAATAGACGAGCGCTGAAAAGCCGCCGGCCACGATGAGCTGCGAAGTGTTGAAGACGATGTCTATCGCCTGCCGGCGAGGAACACCGGTAGCCGGGTTGCGACGGATGCACAAAACCCCCTGTCCCAGCAGTGCGCTCGAACCGATCACAGCCACGGCGATCGGCGGGGCGAAGAGGAGGACCGCCGCGAGGTGGATGGCAGGCGTCGCGTCTGCCTTGTAGTGTCGCGAGATCATCACCGGGAAGTTGGTCGCCACGGCCCCGAGCACGACCAGGACGAACATGAGCACCGGGTCGCCTGGAGTGGACGGCGTGCGAAGGACGGCCGCCACCATGAGGGCGGCCGGTGCCGTCATCGCCAGCAGGTAGACCCGGAGCAACGGTGTCATCGCCGTGGTTCCAAACGGGGCTAGGGCAGGCCGAGGACGCTGCCGAAGGTGGTCGACGTGCTGTTGTTGTGGACGTATGTGTAGCTGGAGGTTCCGAGCAGCGACGTCGAGACCGTCAGGCTGGTGCTGACCGGGAGCCCGATCCCGACGGTGGGGTCGATCGAGCAGTAGCTCGAGGCGCTCGCGTTCGTGACCCCTATGACGAGCATGCCGACAGACAGCGCAAAGCCAAGAAATATCCGCTTCATCCCAATCCCACCTTTCCAAATGCGGCCTTTCTTCAGGCTGCGTGCATCCGAATCTATGAAATCGCGTGTTGAGAAAGGTGAAGCGTTTATTAAGACTTGTTGAGGCCGAAAGCATTGTCCCGGCCCGACTGGTATAGCCCACTCTGGAGTCCCTGAGTACGAATCACCTGACCTAACTCACTCCGGGTGCGAGTTTGTGAAAAGTGGTATTGACCACCTGCCTGGTTTGTGCTTTACTTCCGCCGATGCAAGGGGCTAGAGGGCTTTACCACTTCGTCAAAGGTCCCGTATGACGAAACAGGACGACACCCGCACCCAGGTGCTCGACCTGATGGAGTCGCTCGACGTGGGCATGGCCATCCCGTCGGAGCGACAGCTCAGCCTGGACCTCAATGTCTCCCGGCTGACGATCCGGGCGGCCCTCGATGAGCTCGTCCGCGACGGTTACCTTGACCGCCGTCACGGCAGCGGCACGTACGTGACCGAGCCCAAGATCGCCCAGCCGCTGACGCTGACCTCCTTCAGTGAGGACATGCGCCGGCGTGGGATGGTTCCAGGGAGCCGCACCCTCGAGCTCGCCACCACATTGGCGGGCGCCCGGCTCGCCCACCGCCTCCAGGTCTCACCCGCGGAGCGCCTGGTCCGCGTCAAACGCCTTCGCCTGGCGGACGGCCAGCCGATGGCGATGGAGGTCCTGCATATCCCTGAAGCGCTGGTCCCAGGACTGACCAAGGCCGATCTCGAGGACAGGTCCTTCTACGACCTGCTGGGGGAGCGCTATGGAATCGTGATCGCGTCGGGCACCCAGAGCATCGAGCCCACGGTTACCAACGAAGAAGAGTCGGAGGTGCTTGGGGTGCCCCTGCACACACCGGCCTTTTTGTTCGAGCGGACGACCGTCTCCGAGTCAGGGCGGATCGTCGAGTTCGTCCGCTCCATCTACCGCGGCGACCGCTATCGCCTGGTCGCCGACCTGACACCGCAGCGGAGCCGCAACGGGCGCCTGGCCGGCGCTTCGCGCGCGCA
>DATNOD010000196.1:0-1969 GCA_035601515.1 Candidatus Eiseniibacteriota bacterium
CGTGCCCGTTCGGCCTCGTATCGGGCACGCTCTCGTCGGAGCGTCCATTGCCGTTCGAGTTGCCGGCTCTCTTCCTCCAGCTCCCCCACCGCCGCGAGTGCGATCGCAATTCGATCAGGTGCAAGTGCCTCAAGGAGCACGCCCTCGACCAGTTCATCCACCGCCAGGGCGCGGACCTCTTGACACAGGGCACCGCCTCGCTGGCTCTTGTCGACTCGGCAGCAGTAGACCGGATAATCGCCATTCGGCCCCGTGTACCGCAAACTCATGCGACGCCCGCAGCGCCCGCAAATAGCGATGCCCTGCAGCAGTGCCGCGCCCCTGCGCGGCGCGCCAGTGTGCCCCGCCTCGTAGCGGTTCGTGTTGTCTGTCAGCCGCCGCTGGTTGGCCATGAACTCCTCCCAGCCGATGTAACCAGGGTGGGCAGCCTGAAGGCAAACCGCCCAGTCCGCGATTGGTATCTTGACAGTTCCTCGGAGCGATCCGGGTCGGCATCGGCTCGGATCCCTTTGCCGACGGCCGTACACATAGGCGCCGGCATAGGCCGGATTCTGAAGGATGCTTCTTACCCGCGCACTGTCGGCCTCCCGCCAGACTACCTCATGCGGGGACGGTCCGAGCACGGGTCGAACCGGCAACTTTAATCCGGCCGCGCTAAAGAAGCGCATGACAGCGCGCGCACTCTGCAGCTCCCGGAACTTGGTGAAGACAAGCTCCAGACGAGCCTGTACCTCCTCGTCGGGATTGAGGACGATGATGCCTGCTCGGTCAAGAGAGAGCCCAGCCGGCAACGGCAGACGGAGTTCTCCTCGTGCTGCTTTTTGACGCTCGCCTTGATGGAGGCGAATCTGTATCTGATGGAGTTCGGCCTCGCTCATGATGCCGGACAAGCCCAGCAACAGACGGTCGTGATAGGCGCGCGGATCGTAGAGACGTTCGCCGTCGGCGATGAGCACGCCGAACACCGAGCAGAGCTCGAGCAGTTGGTGCCAGTCCCGATTATTGCGTGCCAGGCGTGATGCGTCGAGGCTGATCACGAGTCCCGCATTGCCGAGGCCGATCTCGGCAATCAGCTTCTGGAAGCCTTGGCGCTCAACGCCGCCAGCCCCGGACTTGCCGAGATCCTCATCGATCACCTGTACCCGCTCGTGAGGCCATCCCAGGCGGACAGCGCGATCGACAAGACGGTACTGCAGCTCCGTGCTCTCCTGATGCTGTCGCACCTGGTGAACGGACGACTGCCGCACGTAGATGTACGCCAACTTGGCGCGATGCGCCGTCGTAAGGCGTTCGTCAGCGACGTTCGAGACCATCAACATGGGTGGTCTCCCTTCCGGATGCGCCGGCGCCGGCTTGCATTCGCCGTATCAACCCGGCAACTGCCCGGGCTACCTGCTTTTGCGTCCCGGCCGGCAACTTCGACCATGGGCGCGGAGGACTTCTTGCCAACCGGTGGGGCGGGCATGCCTGGCGCGGGAGTGGCGGAGACGCAACGCGTTCTGGAAGGGTGTGTAGGGCCATCGCGAATCACCTCCTCAGCGAGGAAAGCCAGACTCGCGTTCAAATGCCGCGTCAATGGGATAAGGGTACGCAAGCTGATCCGGGGCACCGCAGACCCCTTCGAATCCGATGCGATGGGGGGCTCGCCAAGATCAGTCGACGACACTCGGATCGAGCGTCTCCGCCCGTCGGAAAGCTGCACAACGATGTAGGTGGGACCTCGTGCCGAGCGCTCCGGCAGCGCTGCAAGCTTGCTACCGAATAAGGAATGTCGCGGGTCCGTAACCGTGACCTGGAACACCACCCGATCGAGGATTGTAGCGCTCTGCAGTGTTCGGTGACGCCAAGATGACCACCGCGCTGCTCGACCGCCTGACCCACCATTGCGACATCGTGGAAACCGGCAACGACAGTTGGCGCTTCAAAAGCCGCGACGACGATCACGCAACCCGCGCTCGCCACGTCTCCG
>DATNOD010000197.1:0-6299 GCA_035601515.1 Candidatus Eiseniibacteriota bacterium
CGCTCATTTGTCCGGAGCCTCCCAGAAGTCGTTGAGGCTCTTGCCCAGCGGGACGATCGGGTAGACGTTGGCCTCGGGGTCGATGCGGAAGTCGATGAGGAAAGGACCCTTCGTGCGCTCGGCAGCGTCCATCGCGGGCCCGATCTCGGAGAACTTGTCGACTCGCACCGCGGGCAGGCCGTACGCGTCGGCCAGCTTGACGAAGTCAGGCATATGCGTGAGGTCGACCTGCGAGCGAACGCCGCCGTAGAAGTCGTCCTGGAACTGGCGCACCATGCCGAGCGAGAAGTTGTTGAGGAGCACGATCTTGACGTCGAGCTGGTGCTCGACCGCAACCGACAGCTCCTGAGCCGTCATCACGAAACCGCCCTCTCCGGCGACACACCACACGGGCAGCTCCGGTCGGGCGAACTTGGCGCCGATCGCCGCGGGCAGCGCGAACCCCATCGTCCCCGACCCGCCCGAGTTGAGGAACAAGCCGGGGCGGTCGTAGTTCCACCACAGCGCCGCCCAGATCTGGTTCTGGCCGACGTCGGCGACGACGATCGCCTCGTTGCGGCAGCGCTTGTACATGTCGATCAGAACGTCCTGCGGCTGCAGGTGGCCGTTCGAGTGCGTGTATCGGAGCGGATGCTCCTCTCGCCACGCATCGATCTGGGCCAGCCAGGTGCCGCGGCTCTTCTCGGGCTCGGGAAGGTGCGGGATCATCGCGTCCAGCGCCTGCTTTGCGTCCGCGACCAGCTCGATCTGCGGGCGGACGTTCTTTCCCATCTCGGAGCCATCAATGTCGATGTGGATGAAGGTTTTCACCTTCGGCGCGAAGTCGGCGAGGCGCGCGGTGACGCGATCGTCGACTCGCATGCCGACCATCATCAAGACGTCGGCGTTCTGCACTGCTTTGAGGTTCCAGCCGGTGCCCATGAAGCCGGTCATGTGGAGCGAGAGCGGATGATTCACCGGAAACGCGCCGATGCCGAGCAAAGTGGTTCCGACCGGCGTCGCGGCGCGCTCCGCCAGCTCACGCAGCTCCGCTTCCGCGTGGCTCAGCAGGACGCCGTGGCCGGCGAGCACTACCGGGCGCTCCGCGCCGGCCAGAGCGATCGCCGCGGCCTTGGCCTGATCGAGGTCGGCGTGTCCGTTGGGCTTGTATCCCGGGATTTCCAACCGCTCAGGCGGGACGTTGTCTGCTTCGGCCTGCTGCACGTCTTTGCAGATGTCGATCAGCACCGGTCCCGGACGACCGGTGGTCGCTATGTGGAACGCCTCGTGGACCACGCGCGGCAGCTGCTTGATGTTGGTGACGAGATAGCTGTGCTTGGTGACCGAGCCGGTGGCGCCGATGACGTCGGTCTCCTGGAACGCATCTCGGCCCACCTGCGTGCTGGCGACCTGGCCGGTGATGGCGATCATCGGCACGGAGTCCATGTACGCGGTGGCAAGTCCGGTGACCAGGTTCAGCGCGCCGGGGCCTGAGGTTGCGAACACGACGCCTGGCCTGCCGCAGGCCCGGGCATAGCCGTCGGCCATGTGCGCGGCGCCCTGCTCGTGGCGGACGAGGATGTGTTTGAGCTTGGGATGACCCGGCAGGCGCTGGTAGATGGGCAGGTTGGCGCCGCCGGGGTAGCCGAAAATCAGCTCGACACCCTCGCGCTCCAGCGCCTCCAGCACCATGTCCGCTCCGGTCACTTCTGCTCCATTGCTCCTTTACAAACAAGAAGCCCCCGCCTTTCGGTCGGGGGCTTTGCGATCTCTTTGCGATTCCGGTTAGGTCGCGCGAGCCCCCGACTGACCAAGGCCAATAAGGCCCAGGAGACCAAGGAGGAGGCCTACGAACACGCGCGACGACTTGTCCATGTGTCGGAGGATGTTAGGTCATCCCGCCCCGGTGTGGTTGTGGGTGAAGCACAATTCCGGGGCCCTCGTGTTTGAAAGCCCCGCACGGACGCTCCAAGCCGGCGGCCGGTAGAGTTGGCCTCTCGCAGATGCCCGCCACCCTAGGCCAAAAACTGTGGGAATCGCACGTGGTCCGCTCCACGCCCGGCGAGCCCGACCTCCTGTACGTCGACCTCCACCTGGTCCATGAGGTCACGTCACCGCAGGCATTCGAAGGGCTGAGGCTGGCCGGCAGGCACGTCCGCCGCCCGGACCTGACCCTCGCCACGATGGACCACAACGTTCCTACCCGGGGCGGTGCGCGCGCCGCCGACGAGCTCTCGCGCAAGCAGATGGAGGTCCTGGCCGAGAACTGCAGGCGAGAAGGCATTCCGTTGCATCAGATCGGAAGCCGGCGGCAGGGCATCGTGCACGTCATCGGTCCGGAGCTCGGCCTGACTCAACCCGGGATGCTCATCGTATGCGGCGATTCGCACACCTCCACCCATGGCGCGTTCGGCGCGCTGGCGTTCGGAATCGGGACGTCCGAGGTCGAGCTCGTTCTGGCCACGCAGTGCCTTCCCCAGACGCGAGCACGCGACCTGGCGGTGACTGTGGAGGGCGAGCTGCCGCTTGGTGTGACGGCCAAGGATGTCGTGCTCGGCATCATCGGCCACACCGGCACCTCGCTGGGCCAAGGCCACCTGGTCGAGTACCGCGGGTCGACCGTTCGCGGCCTGAGCATGGAAGGCCGGATGACCATCTGCAACATGAGCATCGAATGGGGGGCGAAGGCCGGGATGATCGCGCCCGATGACACCACGTTCGCCTACCTGGAGCGCCGTCCCTACGCCCCGCGTGGCGCCGCGTGGGAGGAAGCGCTCGACAGGTGGCGCTCTCTTGCCACCGATGTGGATGCGGTCTTCGACCAGGAGATCCATCTGGATGCGGCGATGCTCGAGCCACACGTGACCTGGGGCACGAACCCAGGCCAGGTCGCGCCTGTCACCGGCCGCGTGCCAGAACCGCGCTCAGACACCGACGCGCGGGCCCTCCGCTACATGGACCTCCTCCCCGGCACGGCGTTCGCGGACATCGCCATCGACCGGGTGTTCATCGGCTCGTGCACGAACGCGCGGCTGGAGGACCTGCGCGCGGCGGCCCACGTCATCGCGGGCAAGCATGTGCATCCGAAGGTGCGCGCGATGGTGGTGCCCGGGTCGACGACAGTGAAGCGCGCCGCCGAAGAGGAAGGGCTCGACGCGATATTCAAGGCGGCCGGCTTCGAGTGGCGAAACGCCGGCTGCTCGATGTGCCTGGGCATGAACCCTGACATCCTCGCCCCGGGCGAGCGATGCGCATCGACGAGCAATCGGAACTTCGAAGGGCGGCAGGGCGCAGGCGGTCGCACGCATTTGATGAGCCCCCCGATGGCGGCCGCGGCGGCGGTGACCGGCCACCTGGTCGACGTTCGGGAGCTGCTGTAGTGGAGCCGGTCAAGCACGTCATAGGACGCATGGCGCCGCTCGACCGCGCCGACGTCGACACCGACCAGATCATCCCCAAGCAGTTCCTCAAGCGCATCGAGCGCACCGGCTACGGCCCGTTCCTTTTCTACGACTGGCGCCAGGCCTCGGATTTCCCGCTCAACCGGCTGGAGTTCCAGGGCGCGCCGGTGCTTATCACCGGCGCCAATTTCGGCTGCGGGTCGTCGCGTGAGCACGCGCCCTGGGCGATTCGAGACGCGGGCTATCGCGCGATCATCTCGCCGAGCTTCGCCGACATCTTCCTGGCCAACTGCTACAAGACCGGCTTGCTCGCGGTGACGCTGCCTGCGGGCCAGGTGCGCCACCTCATCGACCTGGCGTCCGAAGATCCGACCGCCGAGATCACAGTCGACCTCGAAGCGCAGCAGGTGAGGGGCGAGGGTTTTGCCTACCGCTTCGAGATCGACGCGTTCGCACGTGATTGCCTGCTCGGCGGCCTCGACGAGATCGGGCTGGTCGAACGGCACGACAAATCGATCGCGGCATACGAATCGAAGCGCGCGCACTGGCTTCCCGCCGTCCGATCCTAGGGTTTGAGGATCGCCCCTTCCGACGCCGACCCGACCAACAGCGCGTAGCGGGCCAAAACTCCCTTGCGATAGTTGGGCTCGGGCGGCGTCCAGGCCTTGAGCCGGGCCGCGACATCCACTCCCTCGATCGCCAGGCGCCGGCTTTCGACGTCGATGTCGATGATGTCGCCATCCTGAACGGCGGCTATTGGGCCGCCCACAGCGGCCTCGGGAGCGACGTGGCCGATCATGAATCCCTGCGTGGCGCCTGAGAAGCGCCCGTCAGTGACCATGGCAACGGTGTCCCCGAGGCCCTCGCCGACGATGGCAGCGGTGACCTGCAGCATCTCGCGCATTCCCGGGCCGCCGCGCGGACCTTCGTAGCGGATCACCACCGTGTCGCCGGGCTTGATCTTGCCGGCCGTCACAGCGGCGAAGGCGTCCTCTTCGCGGTTGAACACCCGAGCGGGGCCGCGATGGCTGGTCGGCGTGTGCTGGGTGACCTTGACCACCGAGCCCTCGGGAGCAAGAGAACCGCGCAGAACAACAAGTCCGCCTTCGCCGCGCAGCGGCTTCGCAAGCGGCACCACGACCTGCTGCCCAGCAGTCTCTTTGACCGATTCGCATTCCTCGCCCAGCGTCCGCCCAGTCACGGTGAGCGCATCGCCGTCGACGAACCCGCCCTCGATCAACCGCTTGGTCAACACGCCGATGCCGCCGGCGCGATGCAGCTCCACCGCCGCAAACCGGCCACCCGGCTTGAGGTCGCACAGGAGCGGAGTCCGCCTGCTGATGCGGTCGATGTCGTCGATGTGCAGCTCGACGCCAACTTCGCGAGCCATTGCGAGCAGGTGCAGCACCGCGTTGGTGGAACCTCCACTCGCGGCCACAGCCGCGATCGCGTTGTCGAACGCGCGCCGCGTGAGAATGCGTGACGGCCGTAGGTCCTGATCCAGAACCGACATGACGAGCCGGCCCGCAACCTCCGCCGCGCGTTTCTTGTCGGGATCCATCGCTGGGATGGAGTTGAATCCGAAGGGCGAGAGCCCGATCACCTCCATCAGCATCGACATGGTGTTGGCCGTGTACTGGCCCCCGCATGCACCGGGACCCGGGCATGCGACCAGCTCCAGCTCGGCCAGGTCGGCATCGCTCATCTTTCCGGCGGCGACGGCGCCGATCGCCTCGTATACCTCGCCCACCGCGACGTCGCGCCCACGGAACCGCCCAGGCATGATCGAGCCACCATATAAAAGGATGGAAGGGCGATCGAGGCGGATGAGGCCGATCGCCGATGCAGGGATCGTCTTGTCGCAGGCGCAGATCGCGCACATGGCGTCGAACTGGTGGCCGCGGCCGACCAGCTCGATCGAGTCGGCGATCACCTCGCGGCTCACGAGCGAGGTCTTCATGCCTTCGCTGCCCATCGTGATTCCGTCGGAGATCGCGATGGTGTTGAACTCCATCGGGTTGGCGCCCACTGCCTTGATCCCGGCTTTGACCGGCACAGCCAGCTCGCGGAGCCCGAAGTTGCAAGGCATGGTCTCCAGCCAGCAGTTGGAGACGCCGACGAACGGTTTGTTGATGTCCTCCGGCGTCAGCCCGATCGCGTGGAGGAACGACCGGGCGCCGGCGCGGTCGCGGCCTTGATAGAGGGCTCGGCTTGGCAGCTCACGAGGCGGCACGAGATCGCAGTCTAGCTCGACCCAAGCTCGAAGAAGCTAAGCTGTCCGGTCATCGAGAGGGAGAGCAGCGTCCGTGTCGCCGTCACCGGCGGGGCGGGGTTCATCGGCACGCACACGGTGGAGATGCTGGTTGAGACCAAGGCGAGGGTGCTCGTCATTGACGACCACAGCCATCCGTGCGGCGAGCCGCTGCCGCCAGAGGTCGAGGTCCTGTCTGCGGATTGCGGCTCACCGGCCGCGGCGAAAGCGCTGGCCGCGTTCAAGCCCGACGTGGTCCTCCACCTCGCCGACAAGGGCGGAGTGCAGAGGGCGTCGCGCGACCCTGGTGAGCACGTGAAGATGAGCGTCGCGAGCACAGTCGGGCTGCTGGATTCTGCGATCAAGGCGGGCGCGGGACGAATCGTCATCGCGTCGTCAGGCGGATCGATCTACGGCGAGGGCGCCAAGCTTCCGGCTCGCGAGATTTACAAGCCGGCGCCGCTTTCGGCCTACGGCGCGGCCAAGCGCGCAGAAGAGATCTACATGGTTGCGCTGGGACTCCGGCACGGGATCTCGACCCTCGCGCTGCGGTATGGCAACGTGTTCGGCCCGCGGCAGGACGGCACCGGTGAGTCGGGAGTCGTCGCCATCACGTGCCACCGGCTTTTGAATCGCGCCGCACCGCGCATCTACGGCGACGGCGGGCA
>DATNOD010000198.1:0-14683 GCA_035601515.1 Candidatus Eiseniibacteriota bacterium
CGTCCCGGAGTCGATGAAGTACGGCGCGCCGCTCTTCTTCTTGCAGCCCTGGTGGATCTGGTTGATGGCGTAGGCGGCGATGTAAGCCTGGCCGTACGGGTTCTGGCCCATCGTCCCGGTGAGGAAGCCGTCCTTCACGGCCTGCAGGACGACGGGGTCGTCATCGATGCCGACCATCTTGATCTTCTTGTCGCCCAGGGTCCGCAGCGCCTTGGCCGCGGCGACCGTGGGGTTGTAGGCGCTGGTCACGATGCCGGTGATGTCCTTGTGGGTGGCGAGCGCCTGGTTGATGGCTGTGTCAGCGGTCTGTGCGTCCTTGTCGATGTCGGTGATGGTGATCAGCGTGACGGCGCCGTTGGTTTCGGCCACGGCTTTCTTCACGGCGTCAACGCGCAGAACGGTGTTGGGGTCGGTCAGAAGTCCGGTGCCGTGCAGCAGGACGCCCTTGCCACCCATGGCCGCAATCGTGGCCTTCGCGCCGGTGTAGGCGGAATTTCCGACGTCGGTCGCGATGCAGAAGGTGGTCTTGGTCGGTTCCGCTATGCAGCCGCCGACGGCGATCACCGGGTAGTTCTTCGCGGCCAGCTGAGTGACGATGCCGTTGGCCGCGTTGCCGTCGGTCGGGAAGATGCCGAAGCCGTCGTAGCCTTGCGCCGCAAGGCTGGTCAGCAGCTGGTTTTGAAGGTCCTGCTTCCAGTCGGTCGGCACCTCGAACGTGCCCTTGGTGAGACTGAAGTCTGTCTTCGCGTCCACTATCGCCTGCCGCATAGGCTCGAAGTAGGGGTGCGGACCTCCGGGAACGATTGCCACTGCGGCGTTGGTCTTGGCTGCGCCGCCGGAGGTGGTCCCTCCACACGCAGCGACAACCAGCATCGTGGCGATGGCCAATGATCGGGCCAGGGCTCTACGTGTCATCCGGCTTCCTCCTTGTCTGCGCAGCACGAGATGGGAATCCAATTGCTCGTGTGATTGAGCGGGATCCGGCGAATGCTATAGGAAATAGGATGTTGGGTCAAGAGCCCGATTCAAGGCTTGGCCGCCAACCCTCCGGTCAGACCTCGCGAGGACGTCGGCCGCACGGGAATTGGTTGAGTCGTTTCAGTCGCCGATTTCGGACCGCCTTGGATGGTGCCAACCTGGCTGACGGTCCAGGAACGCCCCGTCCGCGGGCCCCTCCGGAGCCGGCCCCTGTTACGAAGGCGGCCAGTCGGTGAGCATCATGTGGCATCGGCTAGCTGCTCATGACTGCGCAGCCGATACACGCTGACGGCGTTCAAGCCGAAGATGCGCTCCGCGTCGCCAGAGGACATGGGTCCCAGTGCTTCTTCAAGGCCCTCGAGAACGCCGGCATAGGACGTCGCAAGCAGGCAAACCGGCCAATCGGAGCCGAAGAGCAGTCGCCCGACGCCGAACCAGTCGACGACCGACCCAACGAATGGCCGCAGGTCGGCGGGAGTCCAGGAAGCCAAGTTTGCCTCCGTTACCATTCCGGATAGCTTCACTGCAACGTTCGGGAGCGCCGCAATCGCGGGCATGTGTTGCTGCCACGCAGGGTCTTTCCCTTCGGAAATGCGCGGCTTGGCGATGTGGTCGAGCACGAACTGGAGATCAGGGAGGGCTCGAACCGTTTCGATCGCTGCCGGAAGCTCGCGAGCCCGCACGAGCAAGTCGTAGGTCAGCCCGCGCTGCTGCACGGCGACTAGCCCCTTTCGAACATCGGTGCGACACAGCCATTCGGAATCGTCTTCGTCGTGGACCTGATGGCGGATTCCGACGAGCCTGTCGCCGCCAGTCCCGCTGATGAGCGCATCGAGGTCATCTGCAACGCGACCGGACGACAGATCGACCCATCCGACGACCCCCCAGATGAAATCCCAGCGTTCAGCGAGTCCAAGGAATTCGCGCGTCTCATCAACGCTCGAGATCGTCTGAACGAGCACGGTCCCGGAGATACGCTGAGCCGTGAGCTCGGGGGCAAGGTCACCTGGTGTGAATGGCCTCCTGATCGGGTCCAGGGCGTCTCCGACCATCCATGGATAGGTGGTTCGAGTTGGGTCCCAGAAGTGCTGATGGCCATCGATGCGAGGGTGGCTTTCTTTCATTGCGGTCGTGACTCAACCCGTGTGCTCGACGGAGTCGGCGCATCCACGCGTAGCAAACCCTCGTGCTTGAGCTCGGCCCAGAGCTGGTCGGGGATCGGGACGTCGAGCCACCGCAGGTCCCTCTCCAACTCGTCGATCGAGCGAATTCCGAGGAGAACGGTGCACACGCGCGGATGTGCAAGGGGGAACTGAAGGGCTGCCGCGGGCAGTGGAACGTCGAAGCGATCGCACACCGACTTGATCCTTTCCGCTCGAGCTATCACGGCTGAATCAGCGGGAACGTAGTTGTATCTGGCGCCGGGCGCCGGATCGATCAGGATTCCGCTGTTGAACACTCCGCCGACGACAATCGAGATCGTCCGTTGTTCGCACAGGGGCAACAGCTCGTCCATCGCCACCTGATCGAGCAGCGTGTAGCGACCAGCGACAAGGAGAACATCGAGGTCGCACGCTTCGACAAGTCGGGCCAGCATTGGCGTCTGGTTCATGCCGGCGCCAATCGCACGCGTGGTTCCATCGTCTCGCAGCTTGGCAAGCGCCCCGTACGCCGTCGTGCTGGCTGCGTCGAAATGGTCGTCCGGATCATGAAGGAGCAAGACGTCAAACCGGTCGAGCCCAGTCCGCCGGCAGCTCTCTTCAACCGACGTCATGATCCCGTCGTAGGTGAAGTCCCAGACAGGTCCGACCGGCGGAACGTCCTTGTAGAACGGTTCGCCGAGGTAGAACTGGCTCTCATCTCGAGGCGCATCGGCCCGGAGCAGCCGGCCCACCTTCGTGGAGACAAAGACCTCGTCGCGCGAAAGCCTGGCAACCGCCCGACCCACTCTCTGCTCGGCGAGGCCGTGGCCATAGAGCGGCGCCGTGTCAAAGTACCGAAGCCCGTGCGCGACGGCCCTTGCGAGAACCGCGTCCGCATGCTCGTCTGACTGCGCTTCGAACATGTTTCCGAGCGGCGCGGTGCCCACTCCAACCCGGGGGACTGCAAGGCTCGTCTTCCCAACCCTGACGCGTGCGTTCAGATCCATCAGCGACCCGCCGGCTGGGGGAACTTCGTCGGGTCGTAGTAGGCACGAACGTGCGTGAACTTGCCATCTCGGATCCGCACGAGATTGACCCCGTAGATCGGAAACCGGTTGCCGGCTCGGTCGATCAGCACTGCGGCCCACTCAAGTGCAGCTTCGTCACCTGCGGTGATGTCTCGGACCACTGTGACCTCGAGGCCTGGGAAGTCATCCCCCATGCCTTCGTAGAAAGTCCGGATCTCATCGTGGCCAACTAAGGGACCCGTTACAGGATGAAAGACCGCGTCGCTATGGAAGTGGGACAGTACGCCTTCAACGTCCCTCCGCGCCTCGGCTCGCCAATACGATTCGCCAACTTCTCTTGGGGTGGTCATGGATTCAAGGTCTCCTCTCTCTGCTAACCACTGTTGAGGCTCGACAGGCGTCCGAGGCGTGTAAGGGTCCTGCGTGTCCCACGGAAGACCTCGCCGATACCCACGGCGAAGACCAGCAGGATGCCCTTGACGACGTACTGCGAGAACGACTCCACGCCGAGGAGGTTGAGGCCGTTGCCCAAGACCCCAAGAATGAAGACGGCAACGACTGTCCCGATGATCGTTCCCTGGCCGCCCGCGAGTGCTGTACCGCCGAGGATGACGGCCACAATGACGTCGAACTCGAAACCGACGCCCGAATTTGGATCGCCGGTAGCCACCCGTGAGTTGATGAAAATGCCGGCGATCCCCGCGGCCAGGCCCGACAAGATATAGAGGGTGATTCGGGTCCGGTCGATCGGTATGCCGGACAAACGAGCCGCCTCGGTGTTGCCGCCGCTGGCCACGGCCCAGCGGCCGAGCAGGGTTTTGCGCTCGATCAGCAACAAGACCGCGGCTACGATCACGAAGATGGCAACGGGCGTCGAGATGGGCCCGATCGTGCTCGTGGCGAGGTCGTTGAATGCAAGGGGCACGCCCTTCACCGGCTCGCCTCCGGCCAGCAGGAGCGCCAGCCCGCGTCCCATGTAGAGGGTGCCAAGGGTGGATATGACCGGGTTGATTCGCAGCCCGACCACAAGAAACGCGTTCAGCGAACCGAAAGTGCCGCCGGCAAGAATCCCCATTGCGAAGGCCGCTGGGAGGGGCCAGCCGGCCTCGGCGGCAAACTTGGCGGCAACCACGCCGGCGATTGCGACCACAGATCCCACCGACAGGTCGAGTCCTCCGGCAACCATGACCAGGGTGACGGCACAGCTTGCGATACCGACGAATGAAACCTGACGCAGCACGTTGGTCAGGTTCTCAACCGTCAGAAAACGATCTGTGGTCAGGGAAAACACGATTCCCACCGCGAGCAGGATTCCGATGTTGCGGGCGAACGTCTGGTTCGTGGGTCGTGCAATCCACGTGCGGAGTGAACCGCGATAGGCCACGAGCCTCTCAGTCCGCGTTGCCGGCGCGACTGTCAACTTCTCGTTAATGCTGGTCGGCTTGCTCATGCGGACAATCCATGGGCGCTGCGCAGGATTGACTCCTCCGACATCTGGCCACGCCTGAATGTTGCGGCGATGCTTCCTTCGTTGAGAACCAGGACGCGATCGGATAGCCCGATCACTTCGGAGAGCTCCGACGACATGAGCAGGATGGCGGTCCCGTCGGAGGTCAAGTCCGAGATGAGCTTGTAGATCTCCTGCTTCGCGCCAACGTCGACCCCGACGGTGGGGTCGTCGAGAATGATTAGCCTCGACCCACCGATCAGCCACCGGCCAAGGACGACTTTCTGCTGATTGCCACCCGACAGGGCTGATACGACCTGCTCGAGCGATGCCGCCTTTACCCCGAGCCGCCGGGCCATCGCATCGACCAGCCGGAAGCGTGCGCTGTCGTTTACAACTCCGAAGCGCGAATACAGCCACGGCCGAGCGGAGCTCATGTTGTCCAACACCGACAGCTGCGGGAAGAGGCCATGGAGAACCCGTTCTTCAGGCACCAGGCCGATGCCCGAACGCACCGCACGTCGCGGCGTACCGATGGACCTCGTGCTTCCCGCGATATGAACGTCGCCTCCTGTGATCGGGTCTGCGCCAAATATGGCGTGGGCCAGCTCCGTCCGGCCCGAGCCGAGCAGCCCATAGACGCCGAGCACCTCGCCGGCGTGGAGGGTGAGGGTGATACCGCGCAGCCCCGTTTCAGTGCTCAGGTTGCGCACCTCCAGGACGACGTCTGGACGGGCATGCGACGTGGTCTGAAAGACGTGGTCAGAGTCGCGGCCGATCATCAAGCTGACCACATGCTCGATCCGGGTACCGGCTGCCTCGCGGGTCGCCATCGTCTGCCCGTCGCGCAACACTGTGAAGCGGTCGCTCACCGCCAATACTTCCTCGATCCGATGTGAGATGTAGATGATCCCAAGCCCCGCGGCGCGGAGCTGAGCGAGGACCAGATGCAGGTGGGTGACCTCGTCGGAGCCGAGCGAGGCTGTCGGCTCATCGAGGATCAGGAGACGCGAATCGTGAAGGAGCGCCCGTGCGATCTCGACGAGCTGACGTTCCGCGGAGCGCAAGCTTGCGGCAACGCGATTCAGGTCGATGCCCGATCCGAGGCGCGCAAGGACGTCTCGCACAATTCGTCGCTGCGCGGAGTCGCGGAGAAAGCCGAAGCGGGACTGCTCGACGCCCAGCGTGACGTTCTCGGCCACCGTGAGCTGAGGGATCAGGTTCGCGTGCTGGAAGATCACGCTGATGCCGGAGTGCATCGACTCCGCCCGTGATCGGAAGTCGACCGGAACGCCGTCCAGGCGGATCTCGCCGGAGTCTCGCGTTGTCGCTCCCGCAAGGATCTTGACAAGCGTGGACTTGCCGGCCCCGTTCTCGCCGAGCAGCGCGTGGATCTCACCGGCGCGCACGTCCAGCTCCGCCGAACGCAACGCCCTTACCCCTCCGTAGCTCTTCGAAAGGGACTCGACGGCCAGCAGCTCGCGCATCTTTACCTCGCTCATCTCGCGCAAGTCATTTCATCTGTCATTCGGCTGATGGGAGATCGAAGACCGGAGGAGGAACCTGTCCCTCCCCCGGTCGGAAAGAACTACGTGCAAGGAAGGTTCTGGGTTGCCAGGTACTCGACCTTGTTGAACGTATTGGCAGCGGTGCAGTCGGCGGGGATGGGTTTGTCGGGCACGTTGGCGCTGTAGCTACCGTACGGGTCGATCGTACCCTTGATCATCTTCAGCACGGTATCAATGAGCGTCTGCGAGATTTCCTTGGGCGTGAGCCCGAGCACTTCCATCAGGGGAGACGCTGGATCCACGAGCGCTTTCAGCTCCTCGTCCGTTCCGTTGATGCTGTAGAAGTACGTGTGATCGGGCTTCTTGTTGGTGGCTCCGCCTAAGCCTGCCGCCTTGAACGCCTGCAGCGCCCCAAAGGCCATATCTGAGTTGCAGCCCGTCGCGACGTTGAAGCCCTTGTCACGCTGGAGCGCGTCCTCGGCGACAGTCACCGCTTTCTCGCGCGAACCGGCGCCATCGACGATCGTGATCTTCGCGTCAGGCGCCACGGACAGGACGCCCTCCTTGAACCCACCCATCCGGATGTCCTGGCAGATCGAAGCTCCCTGGATCGTGACGAGCAGCACGTCCACCTGCTTGCCCGGAGAGTTGCTCTTGACCCACTGCGCGGCGCGCATTCCCGCCCCGACGGTCTGTGCCCGCTCATCCAGGCCGACGTAGGGTGCGGTGATGCCCTGCCCGAAGGGAATCGCCCAGCCGAGCACGGGGATCTTCTTGGCCTGGGCCTGCTTCACGAGAGGGACCGAAACGGCAGCATCGGCCGGTTGGAAGATGATTCCGTCCACACCTTTGGACAGCAGGTCGTCCATCAGGTTGGGGGCGTTCGTGCCCACGCCGAGCTGGTTCTCGAAGATGATCTGGATGCCCAGGCTGTCGGCGTAAGCCTGCATCTGCTTCTGCTGGGCCGTCTGGTAGGCGTCGTTGTTGTAGAGGATGTCACCGATGACCGTCTTCTTCGCCGCCGGAGACGAGTTTCCGCATGCCACTGCGAATACCGCTGAGATCACCACCAATGCGAACAGCTTCCCAAACGTACGGTTCATTTCAATGCCTCTCCTAGCTTCATTTCGTTGCCTCCTCCAATTTCGTCTTCATTGCTTCAGCGAACGCTTCAGCGCTCGCCTGCTTCGAGCCTCATGTCGTGCTGCGTCTCCCGATGCCCGGCATCTCCCATTTGCTGCGAGCGTCAGGCCTAATTGCCGTCGAGGCCCCAGGGGCTTGCGACCTCTCGAGGAAGCCATCGCGCACAACGCTTCGCTCTACGAAGGCGTCCTGTGTCCAAGGGATGAACTCGAGGAGCGGAGGCCCTTCCGACAGGACCGTGCCGACCAGATGCTGGTGCACTTGCATCATGTCTCCGGCATGAGGAACAACCCTCAAGCCCCTGCCGGCAGCGTGTGCGGCGACCTGGAGCCACTCGGTGACTCCGCCGACACGTGTAGCGTCGACCTGAACCACGCGCATGGCGCCGGCGGCAATGAAACTGGCGAACGCCTGGTACGAGTAGATGCTCTCGCCGGCCGCAATGTCTGAGACGGTCGACCGCTGCAAACGGGCGTGGCCATCGAGATCGTCCGCGTGGATGGGTTCCTCGACCCAGTCCATCCCCACTTCTTCCAGTACCGGAAGCATTCGGGCGGCGGTCGCCAGCTCCCAGCGCTGATTGGCGTCGCACATGAGTGCAACGTCGTCGCCAATCGCTCGACGGACGATGCGAACGCGATGCGCATCCTCGCGCCACCCGGGCTTGCCGACCTTGATCTTGACCCGACGCCAGCCCTGGTCGATCAAAGAGCTGACGTCCCTGATCAGGTCGTCGAGCTCGAGGTTGAGCCAACCCCCATCGGTGTTGTACGTCTCGATGGCGTCGGCTGACCCTCCGAGCAAGCGCCACAGTGGGACTCCCGCACGTTGGGCCGCTAGGTCCCAGAGCGCGATGTCAACCATTCCGAGAGCCATGTGAACGACACCGGCCCGGCCGATCCAGTGTGTCGGTAGCCAGTACAGGCGCTTCCATGTACCGACGATGTCTTGCGACGATGCTCCGATCAACGCGGGCGCGTAGTACCGGTCGATGATGTCGCAAAGGAGCTCGGGTCCACAGTGAACGCCGGAGATACCGGTGCCGACGCGTCCATCGGCTGTGTGGAGCTCGACGACGGGCACGATCCAGGCCGGTATCGACGCGGTCGAGTCCGCGATCGTCTTAACCAGCGGCACGGCCAAGGCGTAGGTTTCGACGGACGTGATCAACGCGCCCTCGTCGCCGGGCGGCAGGTCTACCACCGCCGACGAGAGGATGCCGCGTGCGCCGTTCGTGGAATCCATCCGCGTCCGATTAAGGCATGGCACCGCACAACCATCAACATCGAAGACCGGATGTCCTCGATACGTTTCGCTGATGTAGGCAGCGCGCGGCTGTCGCGATATCAGCTGACGGCAGCGCCTTGATCGGTAGCCTGTTTCAGCTCGGGTATGACTTCCCGGCTCAGCAGGCGGATGGTCTCGAGATCGTTTCCATACGCAAGCGCAATGAAGTACTGCATCCCGAGCGCCATCAGCGATCGGTATCGATGAACCAGTTCGCGAGGTGTGCAGGCGATCAGGCTTGCGCGTAGATCATCTGGCAGCTGCGGAGGCGGATCGATTGCGTTCGTGCTGCCGTCGGGTAACAAGGCCGCCCCAAATCGGCCGATGTCGGAGTTGCGCGCCAGCTCGCCAACCTTTCTCTCAAGGGCGCTCTGCGTTTCCGCCAGCACCAGGAAGATGGCCACATGACTTCGGAGAATCGATGAGAAGGAACGGCCGAGTGCGTCGCAGTGCGAGCGCAGCGCAGCAAATTTGCGAATGACATCGTTGGCCTTGGTGGCGCCACCGACCCATTCGTGCTCACCGAAATTCGAAACATCGGCGTAGCGCGCCACCTGCTCCAGGGTTCGTCGTTCTCCCCCGCCACCGATGAGGATTGGAATGTGCGGCCGCTGCACCGGTCCCGGTCCAGCCAGCAGGGCGTCCTCAATCTGGAAGTGGGTGCCCCGATAGGTCAACGGGGACTCACCCCAAAGGCCGTTAACGATTTCTATCGATTCTCCAAGCGCCTCGTGGCGCTCAGCCACAGAAGGGAAGCGCAATCCCAACTGGTCGAACTCCCTCGCGTCGTCACCGATGCCGAGGCCAAGGACCAGGCGTCCCTGACTCAGGCGATCGACGTCAGCCGCCTGCCGGGCCAAAACGACCGGGTTGCGATAGTAGACGCAGCTGACCAGAGACCCGAGCCGAATTCTCTTCGTGGTGGCCGCAAGAGCCGTGAGCACGTTCCAGGGATCGGCGGTTCGGGTCGGATGGTCGTTAGCCCAGTAGGAATCGAATCCGAGCTCTTCAGCGAGCTGAACGAACTCGATGCACTCCGGTAGCGTCTGGGGACCGAGACCAACCCCGAACCTCGGGCCGGCGGTGGCCGCAGCCACCCATGGGTGTACCTCTCGCACTGGCATCGTCGGGTTGTCGCTCAACGATTGCTCTTGTACGTGCGATTAAGCCATCGCGACAACAGACCATCAACACCGAAGACCGGATGTCCTCGATACGTTTCACTGATGTCGGTGGAGGGTCAGTCCGCCTCTGGCACGGATGACGTTCCAGGTGGCAGTGGGGCTGCCATCGCAAGATCGATGAACGCCAGCGAAGCGCGGCTGAGCGGACGCTCGGAATGCCACCAGAGCCCCACGTCGCGATACAGGTTGCTGTTCTCGATTTCCCGGACTTCAAGTCCGTCCTTTCGAACCATCGCAGCGACCAGGAGGTTCACCAAGCCCACACCATGCCCGGCTCGGACCATCGCCGCCAATGTGCTGGGCTGATGCGAGACGATGCCAATGGGTGGCTTGAGGCGGGTCGCGCGAATTGCAGACCACGCCTCGTAGCCCACGCTCTGGTCCGCCATGGGATCTCCGATCGTGATCACCGGATAGGACACGATTTGCTCAAGTCCGACCAGCTCCGACTCGAGAATCGGATGCCGAAGCGGAGCGATGACCACAAAAGGCTCGCGCCAGAGCGGACGCATCACGAGGGCGCGGTCGGTAGGTTCGGGGCGACTAGGCCGTAATCCGACGGAGGCCCGTCGATCCGAAAGGGCGGATTCGATTACTTGCACGTCTCCGTCGATGACTCTGATCTCAACCAGCGGGTTGGCCGATCTGAACTGCATCAGAACGTCTGGCAGGAACTCAGAGCTGGCGCTGGCAAAGCTTGCGATCGCGATCCTGCCCGCGATCGTTGTCTTGGTGGATCGGAGATCCGAAACCGTGTCGTCCACAGCGGCAATGATCGAGCGAGCACGCGGCAGCAGACGCTTTCCCTCATCAGTCAGTGTCAGAGGACGAAGTCTGCGTTCTATCAGGGAGCATCCGAGGGCGTGCTCAAGGCTGGCGACATGAGCAGAAACGCGCGGCTGAGACAGGTGAATCCGCTCGGTCGCCTTGGCGAATCCTCCCGAATCGACTACCTCCAGCCACGAGCGGAGCCACGCCAGTTCAAGATCCATGACGTCCTTCCTTCCTTGAAGAGAGTAGTCGAGCTCGGTCGCAACTGCACCCATGGCGTGGCGGGAATCTGATGACGGCCGCGTTGTAACGGACTCGCCGCCGCGCTGGTGTGGGACGCGGCCTCGGTGCCCAATCGCGGAATTGCCCGGCACAATCCGCGGTAACACGTGAGTAACGTCGGCCGGTACGAAACATGCGAATGATGCCTATGGTGGAGCTGCATTCTGCGGAGGCGGACCTCATCGACCGCCTGCGAGGCGGCGACGAGGCCGCATTCGTTTGTCTCGTCAACACGTACAGCGCGTCACTGAGACGACTCGCGCTGGCCTTCGTACCAATTGAAGCGGTGGCGGAGGAGGTGGTTCAAGAGACCTGGCTTGCCGTCCTGACTGGGATAGCTCGCTTTGAGGGGCGCTCGAGCGTCAAGACGTGGATCTTCAAGATCCTGGCGAACCGCGCAAAGACGCGTGCAATCCGCGAAAGACGAACCATCAACTTCTCGGAACTGGACGATCCCTTCGAGCCCGATCAACCCGCCGTCGACCCTGTACGATTCCTGCCCACCTCCCACCCCACGTGGCCCGGTCATTGGGCAAGTCCTCTCGACACGTGGTCCGCGTCAGCCGAAGACGCTGTCGTCGGCCGCGAGACGATGGGGGTACTGCAGCGTGAGCTGGATCGCTTACCGGCGTCGCAGCGCGTCGTGGTTGCGCTTCGCGATGTGCAGGGATGGCCGGCGGCTGAAGTTTGCGAGGTGCTTGGTTTGAGCGAGGGCAACCAGCGAGTGCTCCTGCACCGCGGCCGCAGCCGCCTACGGGGAGTTCTCGAGAACTATTTCAAAGACAATGCGTAACAGAAGCACAAGTCCCGATACTGAAGGGCAAGCACAGATGAACGATGACACTCGCCGAGAGATGGCGTGCCAGGAGCTGGTCGAGGTGATCACCGGCTACCTGGAGGGAACTCTCAGCGAATTCGACCGCGCGCGCTTCGAAACCCATCTTGCCTCGTGCGCGTCCTGCCAGGAGTATCTCGAGCAGATGCGAGCCCTGATTCGGCTCACTGGCAAGCTGACCACCAGATCGCTGGAGCCCGAGACTGTCGACTCCCTATTGAGCGCGTTCCGTCGCTGGAGAGACTCCCAGACAGTGCTGTAACGTCCGGCGCCGGCCGGGGACTACACCTCCATCCGACACGTCACCGACGGGTCAACACAAAAGGAGTGTGTAGATGCAAAACGACGCTCTTTGTTCGCTTCTATGTCAGCGGAGGAGCCAGACATGCGAGCTCTGACGCTGCGGGGCAGCACCCGGTGGCTGGCCTCGATTTTCATCGCCATCGCCGTAGTCCTCGTGGGGATCGCCTGGTACGGTTCCTCGCCGGCCAAGGCTGAAAATGGGATGCCTGGCGCGGCCCACGGACTTGGGCAGCTCAGCGGCCTGCTGCCGACGAAAAACCTCGTCCTGGAAAGCGCACTCCAGGTCGATCTTTCGAAGGAGACCGTTCGCCTGCCTTTGTACAAGGCGACGGCAAACGGCCACACGGTCTGGTTCATCCTGACCGAGGCTTCGGATGCCGGACTGGCCAAGAACAGCGGCCTGAACTACGCCCCCAAGCTCGCCAACATCGGGATCTCATGTCCCGCCTGCGTGCAGACGGTCACGCTGGATTCGCCGACGGCCGACGCGAACAAGTTCGGTCCGGCGATCGTCCACTTCGCCGGCGAGCCCGACTTCACGCCAACCCGCACGCTCGTCCCAGGACCGAACGGTTTCCCGCCGGCAAGCTTTTCGCCCGGCGCGATCGCCGGCCCTGGCTACAGCCCGTTCATCCGGATCGACGGCAGCAATGTCGTCTACAACGCGCCGATCGTGGCCACCGGAGACGGACCGTTTGACGTGACAACCCACACCAACACGGCAGACCGGGCGCTCGGGATTCACATCGCTCCCCCGCCGCCGCCCGGTCAGTTCCTCGATTCCTGGGTCGACCTGCTGCTGGTGAAGGGCTTCGACGCCGGCCAGCCGATCCTGTACCTCAGCACCGAGGCGGGCGACCCGCTGGCCGCGGTCCTGGAGCGCTCCGTTTACGTTCCTGCGCTCGCAAACGCCGCCTACAACGGTGGCGACGACTTCCTCGGCTCGGCTCGCGAGAGGCTGTTCGGTTTCATCAACGGCCAGACCGGCGCGAACAACCCGCAGTCGCAAGGTTTCCAGCACATCGTTCTTGACGGACACGCCGCTGAGGACGCCTCGGCCGCCAACACCGCGTTGATCGACGCGCTGCGGAATGGCGGTGACCTTCTGAACGTGTTCGGTGACTTTCCAACCCTCAAGGACCCGCGACACGCGGATGCCTACAGCCCGCTGTGGGACGCCCAGCTCGGTCAGTGGACTCAGAAGGCGATCGACGAGGGCTTCGACAAGCGGCAGATCGACGAGAACGTCGTTTTCAACCTGGCCGCTACTCGCCCCGACCTCATCACCGGCCCGGGCGGCGCACCCTATGGGAGCGTCGGCATCGACATCAACTGCGCGGTCATCGGGTTCATCGACGAGCCGCCGACCGCGAACCTGGTCGCTCCCGCCCCCAACTCACAGTTCCCGCCCCGCTAACCAACCCATCCCCCGCAGCATCTGGATCACCCGCGGACCCGGTTCGTCCGGGCCCGCCGGCCCAGGTGCCCGAAACTCCCATCACGCTTCCCTCAACGTCGGATAGCTGATCACGCTCAGGGCGCGAGCGCCGCGACGGCTCGCGTACCGGTGGTCGCGATCGGCTGGAAACCAAAGCGAATCGCCCGGCCTCAGGAACTGCTCTTGATCAATCGGGCCGATCTCGAGCGTGCCGGCGATACACAGGACGAACTCCTCGGTCCCAACCTGGTGCGGCCCCGAGCGGTAATCGGCTGCGACCGGCAACTCGAGCGCCAAGATCTCCGTCCGATGCGGCCGCCCTTCCGTCAACAGCATCTCCCCGGCAAGCCCCGACTCGGACGCGAAGGGAGCACCCTCGCCTACGCGAAGGAACCTGGTGCGTGGCGGCTCCGCCTCACCCAAGAGCACTCCCAGCGGCAAGCCCAAAGCCCCCGCCAGCCGCCATAGCGTCTCCAGTGACGGATTTCCCGCGCCCGCCTCAATCGTCGAGAGGTTAGCCTTCGACACCCCGCTCTTCGCAGCCAGCGTTCCAAGCGACAGCCGAGCCGCCTCACGATGGGCGCGAATTGAACGCCCCAACTGCTGCGCAGGACCCAAGGCGTGCGCACGCGACACCGCTCCGATCACGCCACCTACTATACTGAACGATCGGTCGCCCTGGCGAACAGCACCGGCATCGCAGGGAAGCGGCTAGTTAGTAAGGAGGGGGCTCAATGGGGAAGTCCAAGCAGGTGGTCTTCACCGACAGGGCGGTGAAACCAGTCGGACCGTATTCGCAGGCTGTACGTGCCGGCGACTTCCTGTTCATCTCCGGCACGGTACCGGTGGATCCCGTGACCGGCCAGGTGGTTGCTCGTGAGATCGCTGTCCAGACCCGGCAGGTCTTCGACAGCATCAAGGCGATTCTCACAGCGGTCGGCGCCACTATGGACGATCTGGTGAAAGTCACGATTCACTTGCACGCCGCGAGCGACTGGCCCGCGATGAATGAGGTGTATCGCACCTATTTCAGCAGCTATCTGCCTGCCCGAATGGCATTTGAGGGGAAGCCGCCTCTTGATTACCTCATAGACGTGGACGCCACCGCGTACCTACCCGCTTAGGCCACGGCTGTTGTTTACGCACGCAGAGTTCGATCATCACGAACAGGTTCTTTTCTGCCACGAGGAGCGGACCGGGCTTCGCGGGATCATCGCAGTCCACAGCACGGCGTTGGGGCCAGCCGCCGGCGGCTGCCGCATGTATCCCTACGCGACCATCGACGAGGCGCTGACCGACGTGCTGCGCCTGTCAAAAGGGATGACTTACAAGAACGC
>DATNOD010000199.1:0-15220 GCA_035601515.1 Candidatus Eiseniibacteriota bacterium
GGTGTTGCCTTCCTCGCGCATCGCCTCGAGCTCGAAGCGCTGCCCGGTCAGAGCCAGGGTCGCCTCGATGAGCAGGTGGTAGAGCGTGATGCCCTCGACAAAGGCATCGAAGTCTTTCGGATTGCTGGCGAGGCGTTGAGCGGCCGAAGGCAGGCGCTCATAGAAGAGCTCGTTGTAGCCCTCGTTGGTGTCCGGCCGGATCTCGACCAGCAGCTCACCAAGGTTCTTGGTGTCCGTGCCCACGACCTCGTGCCACCACCTGTCGAAGAAAACGGTGTGACGCGCCTCGTCGACCATCTGCGTCGACAGGAAGATCTCGATCTCGGGTGTTGGTGCGGCCCAGACGAATGGGGCCAGCGTCGACGTGACGCGCTCCTCGCCGTTGAAGAACAGACGGTGCGACCACAGAGTCGCTTTGCGGTCCATGTCCTCGGCGTCGAGCCAGTCCTGGCGATCGAGGGTGAAATCGAGGTCGCCGACAGCCCATTGCTGCGTCTCCCACCGCCGGTAGAGGTCCATGTAGCTGGGCATGTTCTCGATGCCGCGGTCGATAAAGGAGAGAACGTCGTCGATCCGGATGTCGCCGAGCTCCTTCAGGTTCGCCCGAGCGATCCGTTCCAGGTCCGGGTCCAGCTGCTCCCGTTCAGTCTCAACCGCCATGGCGCTGCCGGTCCATTAGACCAGAGAGCACGATTGGAGGGGCGGCGGCGCGGGTAGAATCTGAACCGCAACCGAGCTCGTCTTCGTGGGGGCGTCTGGTCTCGACGGGGTAGTTGGGCTTCGGGATTGCGAGCCGAGAGCCGCGAGCGTTACAGCGCAGCGTTTACAAACGCCAACAAGAACACCGCTTTCGCCCTCGCTGCGTAAGCAGTAGAGACGTAAGCCCCGGAGCTTAGACCCCGGGTGTTGCCCCAGGTCAATCCGGCGGACCAGGGAGCGGCATCACAAAAGACCGGATTGCCGCCTCAGGGGCGCTGCGGCCCTGAGGCGGGACACCCACCGCAGCTGGCGACAGCGGATCCCGTCGGGAGGAGCCGCCAAGCGAGAACCAAAATCCTGGACACGCTCGTAGAGATCCCGGGGGACACTGCTTCGGACGCGGGTTCAATTCCCGCCGCCTCCACCTTCGCTCTACCCGTTTTGAATATGGAGTTACCGCACCGAAGCGCACGGTTGCCCCCCAAAGCGCACCAGTTTGGGGGGCAGGTTTGGGGGCAACGTCCACCGGCTCTCAACCACTTCGCCGAACCTACGTTCGGACGCGTGGACCACCTGGGAGCTGTAGATCGGGCCGCCGCGGGCACCGTGGGGCCTTCAGCGCGGGTTCGCCGGGTGCCACCTGGGGGCTCGGCGGGCAGGTTGGGCGTGGTTATGGAAGCTGGGGCTTGTTGGCCTCGGCGAGCTTGAGGTTGAGAGCCGCCTTCTTCGCTTTCAACCTCGGGAGGGCAAGGTGGCCGTCCCGTCGAGCGTGGCCGCCGCCACCGAGGCCGGCTACCGCACCTACTTCACAAGTGCAGCCGACATGGTGCAGAACCTCCAGTCGGCACACCTCGAAGGCAGCGCGCTGTACAAGATGCGCACCTACACCGGCCCCTCAGTCTTGGTGGTCGACGAGCTCGGCTACCTGCCGATGGACCAAGCCTCGGCGAACTGGATCTTCCAGGTCGTCACCCGCCGCTATGACAAAGGCACCATCGTCCTTACCTCCAACCGCGGGTTCTCCGATTGGGGTCAGGTCTTCGCTGACCAGGTGGTCGCCGCAGCTATCGTCGACCGCCTCCTCCACAACGCCACCGTGCTCAACATCCGTGGTCGCAGCTACCGGATGAGAGCCCATCAAAATGGGCCGACCGTCAAAGACCAACCAGTGAACTCAAGTTTTCATGCGAGTCGCTAATCTCCGTCCGATGAGTTCCCCTCGCGACATGTCCAGGCACGTCCCGTTCCCCTTCCCGGATGGGCGCTTTCCGCCTCACCTTGGCGCGGTCGTACAGAAGACCGTGCTCGAGGGGCAGGAACCGGCGAGGGAGGTCATCCATACAGACGACAACTCTTGGTTGATGGGGGACGGCGTCCACGACCCGAATGTGCCCGGCGCCTCGATTGCTACCCATATCCGGCACGCGGTTGACGCTGACCCAACATTGGAAGAGTTGGCTTCGTTACCCCTCGACCACATCGCCAAGCGAGCCGGGCCGGACCAGCCGTGGCAGATTACGCGACATGCGTGGCTCGACGAGCCATCGGAGGGAGCGTGAGCCGAGAACGCGCGCTGGCCAACGAAGGAGGTGGTGCTAGAGTTCGCTGACTCCGGTTGCCGGACCTGTTCATTTTTCGTGACCAGATCTGTCCAGAATTCGTGAGCGCCAACACCCAAAGCGGGACGTCCTCAATCTGCAGGTGTACTACCTCTTGATAGTACTTAGAGGCGACCTTTATCTGGCGCAACCGGGGAAGCGCGGCGTAGTTCTCAGACCCCAAAGGCACCTGAGCTACCTCAGGAGCATTTGGAGTCGAGACCGCCGTGAGGAATATCAAATCGATGTCGTCGAGGAGTCTTTCATCACTTCCTATCTGAGTCTGGTTGACAAGGAAATGACGGCTCTAGTGAAGCGGCTCAAGGCCCGGAAGAATCAGCTCGATGACGCGCTTGACCGCCTCACAACGGCGGCGCGTGACGCCGTCGCCGGAGGCAAGAACGACATCGTGTGGCGTGCACTCCTCACGGACGCCAAGCTAGTGGGAGACTCCGACGCTGCCACAGCTGGTGGGGCGACTAAATCCGAAGGGGATCACAAACGAACGTCGGTTAGGGCGGAAAGTGGCTGACCCAACGACTCTTAGACATCAAGCCGAAGGTGCTATTGCCTCGATGGTGGAGGCTGAGTGCCCGCTGTGCAAGGTCGAGTTGCGAGTCCACGACGACCGCGCCTGGTGTTCGGGCTGCGGGGACAGCTCTCGGGCAGGTCGGAGCCGCCTCGAAGTAAGGAAGTGCGACGCACGGCCGCATTTGCCAAAACTGGGAGGCGGGTTGGTCGGATGTGGACCCTCTCACTAAAGACTTGAGTCCTCCCCAAGATAGTTATTGACTGATAGCTTTCCGCGCATACACTTGGGATCTCACTAGCGCCGGTGGTACTAAGGATCCGAAATTTTGGATCCTTGAAGGGAAGGGTCAGGTGGTGGTTGGGTTTCCGAAGGCCCAGGCTAAGCTCGCTTTGGCCTGCGGTAGAAACAGACCCGGGTGCCACTGACCCTAGCGTGAACCCACTGCTGATCACCGCCGTCGCCCGCCTCTCTCCGCCGCCAATCGACCTGTCGAGTCGAGAGCTTGAGGTGCTGCGAAAGGTGGCGTCCGGGCTGTCGGACAAAGAGGTGGCCCGGCAGCTTGGCATCAGCCAGAAGACGGTGCGCAGCCACCTGACGCGGGTGTACATCAAGCTGCGAGCGAGCAACCGCGTAGAAGCGGTCGTCAACGCGCTGCGAAGCGGTCTGCTGAGCCTCTGATCGCACGTGGGCAGGCCGCTGCTCGCAAATGACTTCGTCCAAAAGGAGTAGGCAGTTTCGCCGATTGCCGACTGCTTCCGTCGCACGCACCATCGGAGCGGACCGTGGACACGGTCGGGACGCGGACGAGGCGAGCGTCCCCTTCAGTTCGGGCAGGGCGCGTGAGTCAAGCCAGTACACACCGGTAGCGCAGCTCCACGCCGTCCGAAATGAGCAGGCAGCCGTGTTGAAAAAGGACTTTCGCCAATGAGTAAATTTCTTCGGGCCAGGCCAACGTGGCTCACGCTAGTCGGAGGCGTCGCGCTGGTCATGGCCTTCGCAATTCCCCCCGGGGTCTTCGCAGACCTCGCGGGTGGCTGTGACTTCGCTCCGACCGGCTCCAGCCCGTCATGTTTGCCGCCGCTGAGCGGCAGCACTTTTGCGGGCGGCGACGGCAATCTACTGACCAGCCCGACGACCTTCGGGACGACCGACTGGCAGGGCGTTTCCGGCCTGCACACGGGCATCGACCTGGCCAGCGGCTCGGGGGACAATGCGTTCGGCCAGGGAACCAAGGAGGACAACGCCGCCGTCACGGTGGTGAGTGGCTCCATCCCGCCCAACAAGAGCGACCTCACCCGCTTCTACGAGGCGGCCGAGTTCGCCAATAACAGCAACTTCCTCTATCTGGCCTGGGAGCGAACGAACGTCCTCGGCTCCGCCAACATGGACTTTGAGATCAACCAGGTGGCCACACCCAGCCTAGGCAGCCCAGGTCCGCACACCATCATCCGGACCGCCGGGGATCTCCTGATAACCTTCGACTTCAACAACGGCGGCGGCAGGCCAGCCCTCGGGCTGCTCACGTGGGTGACCACCGGCTCAACCAGCCAGTGCTTCTCCAGCAATAGCCTGCCCTGCTGGGGCAACCAGGTGAACCTGAACGGCACCGACTCGGTTGCGGCCGTCAACAACCTCGACCCCGTAATGGACCCGTTTCTTCCGGCAGCAAGCAACCCGCTGCCTTCATTAACGTTCGGGGAGGCCGCCATCAATCTCACCCTCGCCGGGGTCTTCCCCCCTGCGACCTGCGAGGCCCTCGGCAGCGTGTTCCTGAAGAGCCGCGCTTCGGCATCGTTCGGGGCCGAGGTCAAGGACTTCGTAGCGCCAGTCCCGGTGAACATCACCAACTGCGGCCAGGTGACGATCATCAAGAACACCGACCCGCGGACCCTGAACCAGGACTTCACCTACACGTCGACCATCGCCAACCCAGTCGGCGCCTCGACCTCACCCGGCTGCACCGCCGACACGACGCCCTCCAGCTTCACGCTGAACGACGGATCGGCCAGCACGCCGAACATCGAGGACTGCCTCAAAGTGCCTGCGGGTAGTTACACCGTCTTGGAGGGGACGGAACCGGCCAACTTCATCTTGGAGAGCCTGACCTGCACGGCAACGACAGGCTCGAGCGGAAGCCAGGACGGTACGAATCCATTCAAGGCTGACATCACGCTCGTGCCTAACGGCCATGTGACCTGCACTTACTTCAACCAGCAGCAACTGGGTGCGATCAAGATCACTAAGACATCCAGCAAGGCCACGCACCCGGGCCTGCAAGGGGCGACATTCGCCATCACTGGTCCAAACAGCTACTCGAGCACCCAAACGAGCGGCACCAATGGGACAGTGTGTGTCGATCACCTTCCGTTCGGCATCTACTCCGTACAGGAGACTGCTGCTCCGACCGGATACAAGATTGACGACTCGACTGCGCATAACGTCACAGTCAACGCAAATTCGACGTGTGGGGACGGCAACGAGGCGACGTTTTCAGCCACCGACACGCCCCTATCCAGTATCGAGGTCAAATTCACCTCGCTGGCGGGGAACGGCGTCACAAACGCGAGCATCGTTTGCAGTCTCAATTCCGTTAACGTCGATCCGGTTTCGGAGAACGGTCAACCGGATCCTGCACTTGATGACCTGGACGAGACATACACCAATCTCGCCCCGGGGACCTACACCTGCACAGTGGTAGTCGATCCGTAACGGAGGAGAATGAGCACTAACTAAAGCAGACCAAGTAGGGAGGCGGTCCACTCGGACCGCCTCCCTTTCTTCCTAGGGAGTCGTTTCAGGCGGGTATGCGTCGACTGAGTCGTCGGGGATCTACCGCCGCCCAGCACGTCGAGGTTGTCGCCATAGTAGAAAAGGGACGTTCGTGTCCATGTGGCGGGCCGCCCCATCTTAGTGAAACCGGACGGCCGGTCTGCGGCAGGCTAAATCAGCGCCATAGCCGACGCCAGAAGCTGGGCCGCGCGAGGAGCCTGCCGACGATGCGATTCTTCGCTCGGCGCGCGATCTGCTGCGGACTGCCGGAGGCGATCCCTTCGATGTCGTCGACGCGTCGTGCAGCTCGGAAGAGCTTCGAAGACAACCTTGGGCGTCTGATGCGGCATTGCTGCGCTCGAAGAACATGTACATGGTCCAACCCGCCAGGAGACTGCGCCCCTCCATGCAGGTCGATACGAGTCGCCATCCCTCTTCGGCCGCCTCCGTGAGAACCCCCTCGTTACCTCTCTCGGATCCTTCGATTTGAATCCGCTACCCATTTCCACCGTCTCGACGCGGTACTCGGTCATAGCTGCAATCCACCTCCAGCCCGCCCTTCCCGGAACTGCAAGCCGCCGATCCCAAATACGCAATCGGCCTTGGGCCGCGGTTTCAATTCCCGCCGCCTCCACCAAGTCGAACTCCATTTTTGAATGGAGGCCGTGAGCTGCGCCTGAGCTGGGTGCGGGTCGCTCCTCAGGTTGTAGGCTTCCAGGCGATTGGATCGAAAAGGTGCTGAGGCCACGACGATCGGCGGCCGCACCGGGGTGAGCTGGCCAAGCATGTTTCGAGTGATTGGAGGCCGGCGAGACCCCTGGAGTTGGCTGCTGATCATCGCGAGCTTGCCCTTAATTGTGTTCGCTGCTCCGCGCCTCAGCTCCGGATTCGACTACTGGCCCGCGCTGGCGCTCGAGCGTCATGTCGAATATGGATCGAGCTTCCTGTTCGCGTATCCGCTCCCTCTGTACCTTCCGTTTGCTCCTCTAGGCCTACTCCCGGATCCGTGGCCGCAGCGGCTTGCGCCCGCGATCTGCCTCGTCCTCTTGGCTTGGGGCCTCTGGCTTTGGGGGGCGCACCGGATATCTGTGCTGACAGCCGCTCTTTTATCGCCCGTCGGTCTTGGAGTACTCGTTAATTCGAACTTCAACAGCGCAGTCGCGATCTTTGGTCTGGGCCTTGCCGTTTGGGCGAAGCGCACTGGTCACTTTCCTCTTGTTGGTCTTGGCGTTGCGCTCAGCCTTTGGCGGCCGGCGAACTGTCTTCCCGCAATTGCAGTGCTACTTGTGTCGGGATGGCGCTGGCGCGACCTGGTGACTGCGGCCCTCGCGGGCACCCTTTTCATCGCTCCGCTCACCGCTCTGGCCTTTCTGATCGAGCCCGGCTGGGTACGTACCTACATGCAGCTGCTCACCATTTACCTGGGTTGGGCCGGACCCGGCCCCCACCTCTTGCACGATGCTGGGCCAATTGCATACGCGGGAGCCCAGGTTGCGATTGCTGTCGTCGGAATCTGGCTACTTCGCCGCCGCACCGTTGCCGAAGCGGCAGCGTTCTCCCTGGCAATGACTGTGATGCTGGCCACCGTAGCCGGCGCCTACAGCGGATCGCTGGCTCTGCCAGCTGTAGTGCTCGCAGCTGACGATCTGCGTTATGCCAGACTCCCCGCTCTCGCCGGCTTGATTGGTTGGGTGCTGACGATCGTCCTCCTGCGCATTGATTTCCCTGTAGGCGCGATTGCCTTCTGGTTCGCCATCCAGGCATACCCCTTGCTGAGACGACGACCAGCGTCTCACGCCTCTGCCGAACCGTCTACGCCAGCCCTGCCTGACCAGCCGGCTTGGAAGCCGGCTTGAGGCGCCCCATGCCTTTTTTGTTTATCCGCCGATAAACGGTTCCGATTGCCTGGTCCTGATTGCCCGGCTGAACTCAGGTCGCGAGGCCGCAAACTACTCGATCGCCACCTTATTTATGTCCCCGGTTAACGAAGACAGCGTCACTCTCACGCCACCTGCGGGGAAGCCGATTTCCCCGTCCCGAGTGCTGCGGCTGGCCCAGCCCGACCCCACTCTCAGGGAGAAGCTCCGCGCCCGCCTGATCGACGACACCCTCGACGCCGACCGCCGCCTCATCGGTGAGCGCGTCGCCGTCCTGTTCCGGTGGCTCTTTCTCATCGTCCTTGCGGTCTTGAACAACGTCACGCCGCATACCAGCGCGCAAGACCGAGTTACGGTCGACATCATCCTCGGGGCCTGGGCGGCGATGAACATCGTCATCAACGTCCTGCTGTTGCGGGGCTACAAGCCCGGTAAGCAGTTCAGCCTCAGCACCATGACCCTGGACATCCTCTTCGCCGCCGGTTTGGTGTACATGTCGAACGGGTTCTCGAGCCCGTTCTTTCTGGCGCTCTTTCTAGCCGTAATCACCAACGCGGTGCGGTTCGGGGCCACTGCCAGCGTCGTGTCCGCGATTGTCATCGCTTTCATCTATCTCTTCGTGGGCGGCAGCTTCACGCCATCGAACTTTGCGTTCGATCCCAACGCGACGATCGGAAAGGTCTTCCTCTTCGTCGTGGTCGCCCTTTCGACCGGCTACATGACGCGCGAGCTGGAACGCGAACGCCGACACGCTGTCGAGCGCGCCGCGCAGGCCGACACGCTCCGTGAGCTCAGCACCGACATGGTCAGCGGAACGGACATCAAAGACGTGTTCAGAGTGCTGGTCCAGAACGCGGTGCAGATGACCGGATCGCAGCGCGGCCGCCTGATCCTCACGTCCCACGAAGGTTTTGAAGAGGTCGCCACCGGCAACCGCGAAGGCACCTCTGATCCCCCGCCCGAGGGTGAGCCGATCGACCAGGACCTGCTCAGCGTGGCCGCGCGTTCGGGCGAGGCGACGATCGCAAACGACAAGAAGAGTCTCACCGTCCCGATCGCCTCGGGTGATGGCGTCACCGCGCTGCTCTACCTGACCAAGCCCGAAGCCACATTCAGCAACCAGGAGCTCTTCACGGTGGCCGCCCTTTCCGGAAGCTCCGCGGTGCCGCTGGCGAACGCATTGCGCTTCCATCGCAGCAGCCAGGAGGCGATCACCGACAGCCTCACCGGGCTTGCGAACGTTCGCGAGCTCCGCCGGCGCCTTGACGTTGCCTTCGCGCGTCCCGACCGTCACACGACGCCGCTCTCCTTGCTTCTCATCGACTTCGATCACTTCAAAGAGGCGAACGACGAGCTCGGCCACCAGCACGGAGACCTGGTCCTCCAGCTCGGGGCCAGGATCGTGCGGGCTGCCGCGCGCACACAGGATCTCGTGGCTCGCTACGGCGGCGACGAGCTCGCCCTCATGGTCGCGGACCTCAACGGTGTTGGCGCGCAGCGCCTCGCTTATCGAATCGTCGATTCCGTGCACGCAGCGGCCGTGTCGACCGTCCCAGGCAAGCACCTGACTTTCAGCATCGGCGTCGCCACGTATCCGGAAGACGCGCTAACTGCGCAGGAGCTGGTTTCGGCCGCCGACCAGGCGCTTTATCTGGCCAAGCGCGAGGGCAAGGATCGCGCGTGTACGTTCCCCCAGCTGGTGACCGAGCTCGAGCTCGCAACCGAAAACCTGGTCACTTTGCTTGCCGATGCCGGCCCGCAAGTAGTGGTCGCCGCCGCTCATGCCGTCGACCATCGCAGCCCGATGGCCCAGGGTCATTCCAGCCGCGTGGCAGCGATAGCCGATGCCGTGGGGCGCCATCTCAGCATTCCGGCCAGCGACCTCGAAGACCTTCGCACTGCCGCCTTCCTCCACGACGTGGGCCACCTGGCGATGGCCGACGGTGCGGTCTTCGAGGCGCCCGGCCACGCCGAGGCCGGCGAGGTCGTAGTCAAGGCTGCGCAATTCTCGGATGAGGTTGCGTCAGCCGTCAGGCACCACCACGAGCACTGGGATGGTTCGGGGACGCCCGACCATCTCGTTGGCGACACCATCCCCCTTGCCTCACGCATCCTCGGGTTGGCCGAGTCCTTCGAAGCGATCACGGCGGGTAGGGGCTGCGAGCGTCTGGCCGCGCCTGAGGCGCTCAAGCACGTGGGCGAGAAGGTCGGCTCGGAGTTCGATGGCGCCCTGGTCGAGGCGTTGGGCCGAACCATCCGCGACGGGCATATAGAGTCGGCCCTTCCCACCGTGGCCTTGCCGGCAGTGGTGGCCGTTTAGGTAATCCGGGACTATTGTTCGCCCATGCACTTTGTGCTCGTGCACGGTGCGTACCACGGGGCCTGGTGCTGGGACGAGCTCCGCGCTGAGCTGGAGCGCGGCGGACATGCCAGCACAGCCGTCAACCTGCCCTGCGACGATCCCGATGCGGGCGCCGAGCGCTACGTTGACGAGATCCTCCACGCCATCCCGAAGCGAGCCGAGTCCGTCGTCATGGTCGGGCACTCACTGGCGGGCCTCAGCATCCCGATCGCAGCCTCGAGGACCCGCACCGCCATGACCATCTATCTGTGCGCGATCCTGCCGGTGCCGGGGCTCAGCTTTGACGCCCAGCGGGCGGACGTGGCGACAGGGTTTGCCCCTTCGAAACCTGCCGTCGGTCATCCGGACGGCAGCGACACCTGGCCCGAAGAGGGAGCGGTCGAAGTCTTTTTCCACGACTGCGAGCCAGAGGTCGCCCTCGCCGCGGCGCGGCAGCTGCGACGGCAGTACTGGAGAGTCACGCAAGAGGTGACGCCCCTCCGCCAGTGGCCGGCCGTGCCGGCCGCATACGTCCTCTGCACCGACGACCGTATGGTGTCCCGGGCCTATGCAGTTCGCGCCGCCCGGCTCCAGCTCGGCGTGGATCCCATCGAGCTTCCGGGAGGCCACTCGCCGTTCCTGTCGCGACCCCGCCAGCTGGCTCAAGCCCTCGTCCGCGTGGCTTCGCGCTAAGCCGTGGCGACGGTAGGGCAAACCGGGTAACCTTCGGCCGGGTGCCGAACTTGAATCACCTCTGGCAACGCTTCCTGCTGACGAGCTCGCTCCTGATCGGACTGGCGATCGGAGTGGCCGCGACCGTGTTCGGATACAGCAACCTTGGGTCGGTCGACGTCCACTGGTCTGTGTTCCACATCAACGGCGTGCCGCTCTGGACGGTGACCGTGGTGCCGCTTGCCCTCGCGCTGATCGCGGGCACGCTCTACCACTGGATGGACGGCCTGCACCACTTCACCGAGCACATGCGCCATCGCCACCGCGTCCACGAGCTCGAGGTCGAGGTCGCATCTTTGCGAGCCCACCTCGACCAGGTGTTGGAGATGCCGGACCACTCGGGTAAGGCTGTCAAATCCCCGGCTCGGGTTTCGCTGTCTGAGGCTGATGGGATGGCGCCCGAGCTGGCACCCCTCGAGGAGCCCGCGGCGATGACTGCGCTGCCGGAGCCACAGGCGCAGGGCAAGGGCGGTGGCGATCGAAAGAAGCGCGCCAAGCTGTTCGCCGCTCCCGAACCCAAGGTCGAGCCGGCCAACGGCGAGGTAACGGCTCCCGCCGCCGCGGCCGAACCAACCAAAGCTGCCGAACCGGCGTCACAGGCCTGACCAGGATCATGTCGGATCGCCGCCGCGCCGGTCGTCTCGTCGTCCCCAAGCAGGCAGCGCCGGCCGACAAGATGCTGCTCGAGCGCAGTGCGATCGAGGAGCTCAGCCACCACGCCGACCCATGGCGAGTGCTGCGCATCCTGTCCGAATTCGTCGAAGGTTTCGACGCGCTGAACGACGTCGGGCCCGCCGTGACCGTGTTCGGTTCGGCTCGCACCAAGCCGGACGACCCTTACTACGCGATGGGCCGGTCCCTCGGTGCAGCCCTTGCCCGGCGCGGCTTTGCGGTCATCACCGGCGGCGGGCCGGGCATGATGGAGGCGGTCAACCGAGGCTGCCATGAGGCCGGCGGCCTTTCGGTGGGCTGCAACATCGAGCTGCCTCGCGAGCAGGAGCTCAATCCTTATGTCGACCTCGGGGTCGAGTTCCGATACTTCTTCGTGCGCAAGAACATGTTCGTCAAATACGCGCGCGGCTTTGTGATCTTTCCAGGTGGTCTCGGAACCCTCGACGAGCTGTTCGAATCGCTCACGCTGGCACAGACCGGAAAGATCGAACACTTCCCGATCGTTCTGTTCGGCACCGAGTACTGGAGCGGTCTGCTGGACTGGATGCACAAGGTCGTGCTCGCGCGGGGCGCGATGTCACCGCAGGATTTCGACCTCGTCAGCCTGACCGACGACCCCGAGGAAGCAGCCGCGATGGCGACGAGACCGCTTCCCGTAGATGTGGACGAGCCTCGAAGCGAGACCGGTGAGCCAAGGGCGGAAGCTCGATAGCCGCCATCGCATCGGTGACTCCGTCGCTTGACTTCTACTATCTGACCGACGGTGGCCAGACGGCTGATGCGGTCGCCCAGCGGATGGCCGCGTTTCTCAACGGCGCAACCACAACGCTCGATGTCGCGATCTACGACCTGAGGCTCGCCGCAGGGCCGGGCGCGGTCATGCTGGGTGCGTTTCAAGCCGCCGTCAAGCGCGGCGTGCACGTGCGCCTCATGTTCAATCAGGACCATCCCGCCAACCTGCCTGTGCCGCCTCCCGCCGAGATCGACTGGGCTTTCGTCGACCGGCTCAAAGCATCCGGCGTGGAGACGAAGCCGATTCCCGGCGTGCCCGACCTCATGCACCACAAGTACGTGGTCCGCGATGTGGGCACGACGCTGGCGGCGGTGCTCACAGGATCGACGAACTGGACCAATGATTCGTGGAATCGCGAAGAGAATGTCGTCTTCACGATCGCGTCGCCGGACGTCGCTGCGGTCTTCGAGCAGAACTTCACCGAGCTGTGGCAGAACCCGGTGGTCGCGGATTCAGGACGGATCAACGCTCCCTGGCAGGCGCTCGCCGACTCCACGCGCGTGCGCGTCTATTTCTGTCCGGGTCGCGGATTGAAGCTGGTGCATGCGATGGCGAGGTCGATTGCTTCGGCGCAGCGGCGCATTCGCATCGCATCTCCAGTCCTCACTTCGGGTCCGGTCCTCGGCACGCTCGCCGAGGTGATCGGCCATGGGAAGGTCGATGTTTCCGGTGTGTACGATGCCACTCAGATGGACCAGGTCCAGCACCAATGGGGCGAGCAGTCGACATCAGAGTGGAAGATCGCGGCTTTTCGGAGCATCGTCGCGGCGGTGAAATTCGGATCGAAGCGCTCGACGCCGTATGCGGTGGGCTCGGTGCACGACTTCATGCACGCCAAGATCCTGGTCGCCGACGATTACGTGTACGCCGGCAGCTTCAACCTCTCGCACAGCGGTGAGCAGAATGCGGAGAACGTGGTCCAGATCGAGAGCCACGCGGTGGCCGAGCTCTGTGGCGAGTATGTGGATAGGATCGCGGCGAAGTACGGCGGCAGGCCTCTCCCCGCGAGTTAGACCGCTGGCGAATCTTCGGGTCCTGTGGGCGGGCTCGGCGCTCGCGGCGCTGCTCATCGTTGGCCTTCTGATAGCGCTGCCACGCCTGCAGCCGTCTACCGGCACGCTGCTAGTCCTCGCCGCGGCCCGGTCACCCGAATCGCTTCCCTCGACGACAGTCAGCCTCCACGGCTCAGCAGGCTGGACGGCCATCGGCTCGGTTTCGGGCTCGGTTCCGGCGGCGCCGGAACAACGGGAGCTGCTGGCCTTGCCGGTGGCCGTCGGCACTTATGACGGCGTTCGGCTGGGGGCCGAAGAGCAGTCAGTGGCCATCTCGCTGGTAGCAGGCCAGGTGGAACCGCTCTTGCTCGGGATCGAATCGGGGCATCTCGTCACCGGAGCCGCGTACGCCGGCAACGATCAGGTCAACCTGGGTCTCGGAGAGCTGTCGGGCAAGTTCTGGGCCATGCCCGCGTTCGCCCTCGTCGACCAGGCAGGACGTGCTTTCAACAACAGCGCGATCGCGGGCAATGATGTCGTGATCGCGGCTTTCCACACCACGTGCCATCAGACCTGTCCGCTCTATACAGCGCTTTTCGAGCAGCTCGAAAAGCAAAAGCTGCCATCCAACGTGGTGCTTGCCGAGGTGACGACCGATCCGGCAACGGATGTTCCATCGGTGCTCGCGAGCTACGCGAAGAGCATCAACGCATCGTGGACCTTCGCCACCGGAACACCTGACCAGCTGACGCAATTCTGGAAACCGTTCGGCGTCGCGCTTGCTTCCGGCGACAGCCACGTCTCGACGCTGGCGCTGCTCGACCGACACGGCTACATCCGCCTCGTTTATCGAGGCGTGCCGGACGTCGGCCACGACATCTCGCCTGCGCTCATCACTTCCCTCGGCGCCGAGGGCCTTCGCGAGCTGGCATCGGGCGGCGACGGCTGGGGGACGCCACAGGTGCTGGAGTCGCTGATCACCATCAGCGGCCCGGAGGCGCCGCCGGCTGTGGGTGGTGGCGTCGCGCCGAGCTTTTCGCTCCTGGACACCGGGGGGCGGCGCGTGAGTCTTGAGGGACTGCTTGGCAAGCCGCTCGTCATCAACTTCTGGGCCACGTACTGCCCGCCGTGCCGTCTGGAGATGCCGTTGCTGGCCAACCGCGTGGGTGCGCAAGCGTCGGTGCAGCTCGTCCTCATCGATGAAGGCGACAGCGCGGAGTCCGCGCGTGGTTTTCTCAGCTCAGTGGGGGTCCATCAGCCCGCGCTCCTCGACTCGGACCTCAGAGTGGGTCGCGCCTACGGAGCGATCGGGCTGCCGATCACCGTCTTCGTGCGCGCCGATGGTTCCATCGACGCGCGTCAGGTCGGCCAGCTGGACGACCGTACGCTGGTCGCGGAGCTGTCGAAACTAATCGGTCAGTAGACTTCGGTCGATGATGGGGGTCGTGGCGTTTCGCCGCCTTGCGCTCGTTACCGCCGCCTTCGCGTACCTTCAGATAGCCCTCGGCGGCCTCGTGCGTGTTTCGGGATCAGGCCTGGGCTGCCCCGATTGGCCCCTGTGCCATGGCCGGCCTTACCCACCGGCGGACCCACACGCGATCATCGAGTACTCGCATCGGGCGGTCGGCACCGTAACGGGGTTGCTGATCATCGCGACCGTCGTGCTGGCCTGGGTCGTATTTCGCACGCGGCGCCCACCCGTGGCCTGGATCGCGACCGCATCGCTGATCGGCGTGGTGGGGGAAGGGGCGCTGGGCGGAATCGTCGTCGCCAACGAGCTTCAGCCCTGGCTGGTGGTGGTGCACCTCGGCCTGGCGATGATGATCCTGGGGTTCCTGGTGGCGACCGCCGTCATGGCCGGCCGGCCATCGGCCGGCATACGGGACCGTTCATTCCGCCGGTTGGCGGCTTTGACCGCGGCCGCAACGTACCTCATGCTGCTCACCGGCTCGACCGTGGTCGCCAGCAACGCAGACCAGAGCTGTAGATCCTGGCCGCTGTGCGGTGGCGGGTTCACGCCTGACTTTGGTGGCGCCAGCGCTTTCACGATGCTGCATCGCGGCGCCGTGCTCGTCGTTGGGCTTCTCATCGTTTATGTGCTGGTGACCGCGATCAGGCGATGGGGGGCTGGATCGGCAATCGGGTTGAGTTCGATCGCGACCCTGGTCGTCTTCGCCGCACAGGTCGCCGTCGGCGCCGGCGCAGCCCTGACGGA
>DATNOD010000200.1:0-7452 GCA_035601515.1 Candidatus Eiseniibacteriota bacterium
CGGCGTTCGATTCGCGGGGGTGCCGCAACCGGAGCGTGCGCGGTTACCAGCTCGAGGCTGGTGCGCTGCCCCGCGAACTGATAGATCGCGGCGGCGTCGAAATCGCTTGCAAGCAATAGATCGGCGAGGGCGATCGAAAGCAGACGGCGCAGCTCTGTCGCGTCGGTCTTCGGATCGCCGATCGGTCCGGTGAGCAGCGACGTCAACCGGCCCAGGCCCTCCAGCGCCGAGCGCTCCGAGTCGGCGAGCACGGTCTGGATCGCCCTCGCCGCGGCATTGGCCCGGCCCTCGAGGCTGACGAGCTGCGCGGCGTCGGGTATGCGCTCGCGCGTGCGGTAGTTCAAGTAGACCAGGCCGAGAAGACGGTCGCCGAACAAAAGCGGGAGTCCGATCGTCGCCTGCACCTGGTAGCGACGGATGAACGTGCTGTCGATCTCGGACGGGGCGTCTCGCGCCACGAGCTTCTGCCTCGTAATCGTCAGCCAGACGGTCGAACCGTAGTGGTGCACGCCGAGCTCGTCCGGGACCTTGCCTTGTTTCTGGTCGGAGAGGTAACGCTCCAGCTGCTGAGTCATGTCGGCGAGCGAGTCGAGGAGGCTTTCCTGCGGCTGCCCCGTCGCGAAAGGCGCGTAATACTTCCGGCTCGACTCTTCGTAAAGGAAGATGGACACGATGTCCGCGCCCGAAGCGTGCTGCATGTCGGCGACCACGCCGCGAAGTACTGCTGCCAGGCCTGATGCTGTCTCTAGCGGCGGATGCATCGGTGCACCCGCATCATAGGTCGCCAACTCTGAACAATCTTCCGCGCCCGGAGTATCCGCGCCCGCTGCTGCACAGGCGCGACTGGGTGAACCTCAACGGTGAGTGGGATTTCGGCGTGGGTGATTCGCGGAGGTTCGACCGCCAGATCGTCGTGCCTTACGCGCCGGAATCGAAGCTGTCCGGAATCAGGGATTGGAAGCCGGCTGACGTCGTCTGGTACCGGAGACGATTCGATGCGCCTGCAGCCGACCGGATGGTGATGCACTTCGGCGCCGTCGACTATCGGGCCGTGGTGTGGGTCAACGGAGAGCTGGTGACCCGGCACGAAGGCGGGCATACGCCGTTCTCCGCCGACATCACTCGGGTCGTTCGCGAGCATGACAACGAAGTCGTCGTCCGAGCCGAGGATCCGCTCGACGATGCGAGCCTTCCGCGCGGCAAGCAGCGCTCGACCGAGCTGCACGGTCCGTGGCATTACGCCACCACGACCGGCATCTGGCAGACCGTCTGGCTCGAACCGCTCCCGCGCCGCGCCATCGAGCTCCTCCGCATCAAGCCGGACTACGACGCTCGCGAGGTCGAGTTCGACATCGGCGCCGAGGGACAAAAGCACGTGATCGTCACGTTCGATGGCAGGCCGGTCGGCGAATGGAGCGGAGACGGGACGAAAGGAAGGATCGCGCTGAGCGAAATCCACGAGTGGAGCCCCGAGGACCCCAATCTCTACGTGCTGCAAGCACGCTACGAGTCAGACCATGTCGCGAGCTACTTCGGCCTCCGAAAGGTGGAAACAAAGGACGGACGTTTCATCCTCAACGGCCGCCCCTACATCCAACGCCTGATCCTCGACCAGGGCTATTTTCCCGGCGGGCTGCTCACCGCAGCTTCAGACGCCGACCTGCGTCGCGACATTGAGCTCGCGAAGGCAATGGGCTTCAACGGCGCGCGCAAGCACCAGAAGATCGAGGACCCGCGCTGGCACCACTGGGCGGACCGGCTCGGCTTTCTCGTTTGGGGCGAGATGCCGAACTTCCACAAACACTCGCCCGAGGCTGAGGCGCGCCTGGAGGCGGAGTGGCGGGAAAGGGTGGTGCGAGATCGCGACCATCCATCCTTGATTGCGTGGGTCCCGATCAACGAGAGCATGGGGCTCAAAAACGTGGAGCCTCGTGCTGTGGCGCGGCTGATCACTCGCCTCTATCATCTGACTCACCGGCTCGGTGGGCAGCGGCTGGTGATGTCCAACGATGGCTGGCAGCACACCATCAGCGACCTGTGCACGCTGCACGACTACGCCGCCGCCTCGACTCTTCGCAGCCGCTATGGGAGCCTCGAGACGGCGCTGGATCCCGGCGCCCGCGAACAGCCGCCCTACCTGCCGGGTTTTGATTACCGAGGCGAGCCAGTGGTGCTCAGCGAGTTTGGCGGTCTCTCGATGTCAGGCGGGGAGATGGGGTATCAGCGCGTAGCCGACGCCGGCGACCTCCTCAAGACGTACAAAGAAATGGTCGAGGCGCTGATGGAGCCCGGGCCAGTCGAGGGCTTTGGCTACACGCAGCTCGCCGACATCGAGGAGGAGCAGAACGGGCTGCTTACGTTCGAGCGCGAACCCAAGGTCGACCCTGAGCGGCTTCGGGAGGTGACGCTGACCCCGAAGCGGAGCTAACCGCCGTAGATCCGGAGCTTTACCGGCTGCTCTCCCTCGATCCGGTCGGCCAGCCGGCGTAGGCGCGCGGCGACACGCTCGGCCAGACGCTCGCGAGGCTGCCACCCTTCCAGCCGCGAATGCTCCTCCGCGGTCCTGATCATTTCGTGATGTCGGTCCAGGAGCCACCTCTCCTGGGAGTACATGTTCACCCGGCGATTATAGACCAATGCCTCTGGTGATAGTCAAGGGCCTATTGCAATCATCATAACCAGTCTGTTAACATAGCTATTGACCTATGCCAATCCTTGAAGAGGTCGGTGAGGCGACCCAGGTACGAGTCAGCGCCTCCGCCCCTCTCGAGCTCATGTGGATCCTCCACAACCTCCAGGCGAAGCACGTTCTCAACGGCCCCTACGCCAGCCTCGAGCGCCTGCGCGCGGACATGCAGCCGAACGTCGCGTCGTTCTGGGCAGACGGTGTCAGGGGCTATACGGAGACCATCGTCCTCGCGGAGCGCAGCGGCACCACTCTCGACCTCGATCTCGATCGCTATTTCGAGAAGCTCGACGAGGCCATCGAGATGGTGGACGGCGGCCTGTCGCTGCTGTCGGAGCGCCCCTCGGAGCGCGTGGCCTTCCAGACCCGGGTCAAGCGCCTTCGTGAAGATCGCGATCTGCGCGGCAAATATCGATCGCTGCTGCTGTCGGCCTGGGAGCCCTTGCGGGCGGAATGGGAAGCTTCCGGCCGGCGCGCGGCCGGCGATGCCGCCATCGAATGGGCTCGCATGGTGGACGAGGGGACGGGATACCGGACCCTTCTCGACCGGCCCCACGTCTGGCCCGGCCGTCCGGAGCTGGAAGAGCTGGCGGAATCAGCGCTGGCGGAGGGCCGTATGGTGCTGTCCCCGGGGTGGTTCTTCGGGGTGATTCATGTAGTCGAGGTCGATGGCACCGTTTACCTCGGCCGCGGCGTAAGGACGGAGGACCAGGATGCGGTCCGCCGCGAGACCGCGACGCGGGTCGCGGGCAACCTGAAAGCGCTCGCAGATCCAACCCGGCTCGGGATCCTGCTGTGGCTTGCGAAGCACCCGGCGTCGGTGACCGAGATCGCAAGCCATTTCGAGCTCTCGCAGCCCACGGTCAGCGGGCACATCCAGCTGTTGCGCGACGCGGGCCTCTTGGAGGACAGGTTGGCCGGCCGTCGTTCGAAGCTGATCGTCGCGCGCGAGCGGCTGAAGGGACTGATCGGCGACGCGGAGGAATCTATGCTCCGCCTGTTCCCCCACGAGTAGCCGGTAGGGTGCCGGCCCGGGCCACATCTCCCAGCCAGTACGCGCTCGGCCGCGGCCGTCTCGCCAGCGTCTTGCGGTCTACCTCGATGAGCCCAAACGTGGGCTTGTATCCGAAAGCCCACTCGAAGTTGTCCATCAGCGACCAGTACACGTAGCTGCGAACATCGATGCCTTCGGCGATACACGCCAGCGTCTCGCGCATGGCTGCATCGATGAAGCTGATGCGCCTGGAGTCGGCGGCGGTGGCGATGCCGCTTTCGGTGACGAGGATCGGAATGCCGCCGGTGCTCGTCCACGCGCGGCGGATCGCACCTCCCAGGGCTTTCGGGTAGTACTCGTAGCCCATCTGCGTGGTCTCGTCCGTCTCGCTCAGCTCGCGCGAGAGGTCGCTCCATACATGTCCTGGACCACGAGGGCCTTCCGGCCCGAACCGGAACCGCGTGTATGTCTGCACGCCGATGAAGTCGTCATCTCGGGCGAGCTCGAAATACCGGTCGTTGATCGCCGACTCCTGCTCGAAGCCGCTGTCGCCCGGCAGCGCGCCGTCTTCGTACTGCAGGTCAGGGATCGCCAGACAGATGCCGACTGGGACCTTCGCGCGCTGGCGGATCGCCGCAGCACCTCGGCGGTGAGCTTCGAGCAGGTTCTCGGTCGCCAACCCTGCACCCTCGACGTCGCCCTTCCGCCCCGGCGGGTTGAGGCCGAGCACGTAGCCGCTCAACCCGAGGCCCTGTGGCTCGTTGATCGTGCACGCATAGCCGATCAGGTCCCCCAGCGCCGTTGCGGCGCGATCGCAGTACCGCTCGAACTGCTCGGGAAATTGAGGTGACCTGAAGCCGCCCTGCTGATGGAGCCACATCGGCAGTGTGAAGTGGTGAAACGTGAGGATCGGAACGATCCCGTGCTCGCGGCAGGCGGCGAGCATGCGCCGGTAGTGATCGAGCGCCGCGCGCGAGAACTCGCCCTCGGCCGGCTCGATGCGCGCCCACTCGATGCCGAAGCGGAAGGCGTTGTACCCGAGGTCTCCCTGCAGCGCGATGTCCGCGCCGTAGCGGTGGTAGAAGTCGCAGGCGTCGCCCGACGGCTCGAGGCACGGCGTGCCCTCTTTGTGCTCCCACCACCACCAGTCGCTGTTGGTGTTGCCGCCTTCGACCTGGTAGGCCGACACCGAGGCGCCGAATAGAAAACCGGATGGAAATGCCAAGGCACGAGAAGGGTAGCGGCCAAACTCCCGACTTGACAGCGCCAACGATCCGGTTTAACTTTCGGCCCTAAACCGCTTTACTAAAGCGGTTTACGCGCATCGGGGTCCCCGCGAAATCGCCAGATTTCATGGGGTGATGTGGGGGGAACACGGGATGACCTGGGTTTCAGATCGGCGGGGCCTTGAGTCGAGTAACCATCGCTGACGTGGCCGGCGCCGCGGGCGTGTCGAAGACCGCCGTCTCCTTCGCGTTCAACAACCCAGAGAAGCTCGGGCAGGCCACGCTCGAGCGGGTGCTGCAGGTCGCGCACGAGCTCGGCTATACGCCGCATCCGGCCGCGCGCGCACTTTCGCTCCGCCGCAGCGGGACCATCGGCGTCCTCATTCCGCAGCGCCTCAGCACGGTGTTCGCCAACCAGTTCTTGAGCGAGCTGTTCCAGGGCCTTGGCGAGCTGGTCGAGGAGCACGACCTGACGCTGCTGCTGGTCCCGCCCCTCGACGGCTCGCTGGAAGGCGCTATCCGCCAGGCTTCGGTGGACGGTTTCATCAGCCTCGGCCTCAGCCCCGACGACGCTGCCCTGGCGACGCTGGATCGAATCGGGATCCCGACCGTGCTGATCGACTCGGAAGAGTCGCCCGAGCACCCGGCAGTCAACGTCGACGATGCCGGAGGAGCCGAGGCCGCGGCCCGGCACCTCCTCGATCTCGGACACCGCCAGCTCGCGGTGATCATGCTGCCGCCGACGCGCTCGCAGTCGGTGCTCACCCCGGCGGCGTCTCGCCGCCTTGCCGGCTATCAGGCGGCTCTCGCCGCCTTCGATGCGCCGGCTCCATACACGCTCACCGCCGGCGCGACCATGGCGGCCGGCGCGCGCGCCTTCGATTCCTTTCCAAAAGGAAAACGGCGACCGACCGGCGTCCTCGCCATGAGCGACATGGCGGCGATCGGCGTGTTGGGTGCGGCCCAGGCTGCGGGGCTGCACGTGCCCGAGGACCTGTCGGTGGTCGGCTATGACGACCTGCCCATGGCGGCCTGGACGAGCCCACCGCTGACCACAGTCAGGCAGCCGATCGTCGAGAAGGGCCGCGTCGCGGCCCGCCTTCTGATCCAGCGCTTGCAGGGCAAGGTCGTCAGCTCGCCGCCTCCGCTGAGAACGAGCCTGGTGGTGCGCGGTTCCACCGCACGTCCAAAGGAGGTGCCGGGCCAGGGCTGATTCGCGAGGAATCCGATCGGCGCGCCTGACGCGCGCTTGCCAAATTAAGGGAGGGTCATAGAATGGTTCTCAGCTCGGAGTCAAGATCGTCGATAGGAAGGCCCCCGGCCTTCCACATGTGGGGGATCTAGAACATGCATTCTTCGAGTTTCACTCGGGCACTGGTCGTCGCCATGGCGGCAGTGTTCACAGCGGTAGCCTGCGGCACCTCGTCGAGTACGAATGCAGGCTCGATCAAGATCCTCGCGGCCTGGTCCGGACAGGAGCAAGCGTCCTTCTTCGCTGTGCTCAAGCCGTGGGAAGACAAGACCGGCATCAAGGTCAACTACGAATACAGCCGTGACCTGGATGCCCTCCTGACCACGCGTGTCGGCGCTGGCAACCCGCCCGACCTGGCGGCGGCGCCGAGCCCCACGACCCTCACCAACTTCGCCAAGCAGGGCAAGGTCATAGCGCTCGACGACAAGATCGATGTCGCTTCGCTGAAATCGAACTATTCACAGAGCTGGATCGACCTGGGCACGATCAACGGCAAGCTCTACGAGACCTTCTCGTGGGTTGCCGTGAAAGGCCTCATCTGGTATGACCCGAAGAACTTCCAGGCCAAGGGCTACAACGTGCCCGCCAACTGGCAGTCCTTGCTCGATCTGCAAAGCACGATCAAGACCGGCGGCACGACTCCATGGTGTGTCGCGCTCGAGAGCGGCTCGGCTTCGGGCTGGCCCGGCAGCGACTGGCTGAAAGAGATCGTCTTGAGCCAGTCCGGCCCCAGCGTCTACGACGGGTGGGTCGCCGGCACGCAGAAGTGGACCTCGCCGGAGATCAAGTCGGCGTTCACAACTTGGGGCCAGATCCTCGGGGCGAACGACACCAACGTCTATGGCGGCAAGCAATTCATGCTCGCCACCAACTTCGGCGACGGCGGCACGCACATGTTCGACAACCCGCCGAAGTGCTACATGCACAATCAGGCGTCGTTCATCACCACCTTCTTCACGAGCGCCAACCCCGCCCTCCAGCCGGTGACCGACTTCAACTTCTTCCCGCTGCCGGACATCACCTCTCAGTACGCCGGCGCTCACGTCGTTGCCGGGGACTCGTGGTCGATGTTCCGCGACACTTCACAGGCGCGCTCGTTGATGAACTACCTGATCACCGCCGACGCGCAGACCATCTGGGTCAAGCGGGGCGGCAAGATCTCGCCCAACAAGCAGACCTCCTTGGACGCCTACCCCGACGCGCTCACCAAGGAAAGCGCCCAGATCCTCGTGGCGACCAAGATCGCCAAGTACGACGCTACCGACCAGATGCCCGCGGACATGAGGGCCGCGGC
>DATNOD010000201.1:0-3523 GCA_035601515.1 Candidatus Eiseniibacteriota bacterium
GCGCGAACTCCATCGTGCTGAGGTACTAGCGGCTAAAGCGTTCGGAACGGAACAGACCGTCGATCAGCGCACGGCCGACCAGCGAACCGGGCAGGCCGCCGTGGACGATGCGAAGGCTCAGATTCGTGACGCCGAGTTCGACCTCAACCACACCCGTATCACGGCACCCTTCACAGGCCGCATCGGCTCGCATCTTATTTCGGTCGGCAACCTTATCGCGGGCAGCCGAGCCGGTACCAGCCCGACTACCCTGCTCGCCACGCTCGTCTCCATCGACCCCATCTACCTGAACTTCGACATGAGCGAGGCCGACTACATGACGTTCCAGCGGGGACGTCAGCAGCGGAAGGGGCCGCTCGCCGACAAGCTGCAGATCTCCCTGGCTGACGAGAAGGGCTTCACCCACGAAGGCACGCTCGACTTCGTCGATAACACGCTCGACCGCTCGAGCGGAACCATCCATGCCCGCGCCACAGTCCCCAACAGCGATCTGCTGCTGACGCCGGGCGGCTTCGCCCGTGTCCGTCTCGCGGTCGCGCCGCCGGCGCTCGCCCTGCTCGTGCCGGACGCGTCGGTCCTGCCGGATCAGTCGGAGCACATCGTCCTGATCGTCGGCCCGAATGACGTGGTCACGCCGAAGCGGGTCCAGTTGGGCGACCTCCGCAACGGCCTCAGGGTCATCCGCTCCGGACTCGACCCCTCTGACCGCGTGATCATCGACGGGATTCCGACCGTAAGGCCGGGTTCGAAAGTATCACCCCAGTCTGGATCGATCCGCTTCGCATCCGATCAGAGCCGGAGCTCAGGCGAGCCATGAAACTCTCGCACTTCTTCATTGATCATCCCCGCTTCGCAGCGGTCATCAATATCTTCATCATGGTGTTCGGATTTGCCGCGGCGGCATTCCTGCCGGTCGCCCAATATCCGAACATCGTCCCGCCGACCGTCCAGATCACCACCGCGTACCCCGGCGCTTCGGCCGACGTGGTCGCGCGCACCGTCGCGACGCCGCTCGAGCAGGCCATCAATGGCGTCGAGAACATGGACTACATCAGCAGCCAGTCCACGGGTAACGGCCAGCTCACCATCACGGTGATCTTCAAGATCGGCACCAACATCAACACGGCACTCATGCTCACGCACAACCGAGTCCAGGACACGCTGTCTCGGCTGCCGCAGGAGGTCCAGCTCCAGGGGGTGCAGGTCAAGAAGACCATCCCGGCCCTGCTCCTGGGTGTCCATCCGTATTCGCCGGATGGATCCCGTAGCGCCGAGTACATCTCCAATTACTTTATTCTTCACGTGAGAGACGAGATCGCGCGGCTTCCGGGCGTAGCCGACTTCTGGGTTCTGGGCGAGCGGCGATACGCCATGCGGATCTGGATCGATCCGGACAAGGCCGCTGTGAGCAACATCAGCGCCAGCGACATCCTGAACGTGCTGCGCGCCCAGAACGCCCAGGTTTCGGCCGGCGCTCTCAACCAGCCGCCCGTCTTCAACGACTCGGGTGCGGCCTATCAGATCAATGTCCGCGCACTTGGCCGTCTCACCACGCCCGAGGAGTTCGGCGACATCATCGTGAAGTCGGACCCGCAGGGGCGCGTCACCCGCATTCGCGACATCGGTCGCGTCGAGTTGGGCTCGGTGGACTACGGCTCGATCGCCTACGCGGATCGCCATGCATCCGCTCCCTTCTGGGTCATCGCCACGCCAGGCGCGGATGTTGTCCAGGTGGAGCACGAAGTGTGGGGCAAGATGGCGGAGCTCAAGAAGACCTTCCCGCCGGGCATCGATTACATCAACATTTATGACCCGACCACGTTCGTCAGCCAGTCGATCCACGAAGTGATCGTGACGATCGGCATCGCGATCATCCTTGTGGTCGGCGTCGTCTACCTGTTCCTGCAAAGCTGGCGGGCGACGATCATCCCGGTGATCGCCATCCCGGTCTCGCTGGTCGGCGCCTTTTCGATCCTCGCCGCGCTCGGCATCTCGATCAACAACCTGTCCCTGTTCGGTCTGGTGCTGGCCGTGGGCATCGTGGTCGACGATGCCATCGTGGTGGTCGAGAGCGTCGAGCGCAACATGGCTCTCGGCATGTCGCCTCGCGAGGCGGCGCATCAGACGATGAGCGGGGTCTCCACCGCGCTCATCGCCATCGCGCTAACTCTGTGCGCCGTCTTCGTCCCGTCGGCCTTCATCTCTGGCATCTCGGGCCTGTTCTTCATGCAGTTTGCAGTCACCATCGCCGCCTCGACGGTGATCTCCTGCTTCGTCTCGCTCACCCTGAGCCCGGCGCTCAGCGCGGTGCTGCTGAAGCCCCATCAGGCTCATGTCGAGCCGCGGGGCCTGAGCCGGATCCTGCGGAGCGCCTTCGGTCGCTTCAATGCCGGTTTCGAATGGATTTCGTCGAAGTATGCCAAGATGACCGCCCGCTTCGTCCGAGCGACCGCCATCATCCTCGTGGTCTACGTCGGGCTGATCTCGCTCACGGGCTTCCAGTTCGCGAGGATGCCCACCGGCTTCATCCCGGATCAGGATATCGGCTACCTCGTCACGCTCATCCAGCTGCCGCCCGGCTCCAGCCTTGCCCGGACCGACGCGGTGGTTCGGGAAGTGAATGACATCATCCTGAAGACGCCTGGCGTCGAGCACACGTCCCCGGTGACTGGGTTCGACGTGACGACAAGCACCGTTTCACCGAACGCGGCCACCATTTTCTTTAGCCTGCCCTCGCTGTACGGCAAGCACATCCCCGGGGTGAATGCCGCGACCATGCTGGCCGCGGTGCGCCAGCGCCTGGCGGGCGTCAAGGATGCCTTCGTCCTCGTGGTCAACCCGCCCCCGGTCCAGGGTCTGGGCGCCGCAGGCGGCTTCAAGCTGATGGTCGAGGATCGTAACAATCTTGGGCCTCAGGCGCTCGCAAACGCGACCAATGCGCTGGTTGCGGCCGCCAACAAGGACCCGGCGCTCGCGGGGGTGTTCACTCTCTACAATGCCGGCTCGTCTTCGCTTTACGCGGACATCGACCGCCTGAAGGCCGAGAAGGTCGGACTGACCCCGACCGAAGTGTTCTCCACCCTGCAGCTTTACCTCGGCTCGCAGTATGTGAACGACTTCAACTATCTGGGCCGTACCTTCCAGGTCCTCGCCCAGGGCGATGAATCGTTCCGGCAGACCCCGGAGGACATCGCGCGGCTCAAGGTCCGCAATGCCAGCGGCCAGATGGTGCCGATCGGCTCGGTCGCCACCTTCAACGACGAAACCGCGCCCTATCGCATCCCACGCTACAACCTCTATCCCGCCGCCGACGTGCTGGGCTCCGCGGCACCCGGCGTCGCATCGGGCACGGCCATGGCGCGCATGGCGGTCCTGGCCAAAGAGGTGCTCCCGCCCGGCTTCACCTTGGAATGGACCGAGCTCTCCCATCAGCAGGAGCAGCAGGGCATTCCGACCATCGCGGTCTTCGCAGCTTCCGCCGTCTTCGTGTTCCTCGTGCTGGCGGCCCAGTACGAGAGCTGGA
>DATNOD010000202.1:0-10083 GCA_035601515.1 Candidatus Eiseniibacteriota bacterium
CTGAACACAAGGGCCATTGCGCTCGCCGCCGGCTTGAAGAAGCGGCGGGACGTACGCCAGGCAGTCGCCGGGTACGCGACCGTGACGGTGCACTTCGATCCCGACCAGACGACGCACGATGCGCTGGGCGCGGCCATCAACAGACTGGCCGCCAAGCGACCGCCGATGGAAGAGCCCGGCCGTCTGCACCGCATACCGGTCGTGTACGAAGGCCCGGACCTCGAAGAGGTGGCGGCGCGGTTGAGCCTGACGCCCGAGCGGGTCGCCGAGCTCCACTCGACACCGATCTACCGCGTGTTCCTCGTCGGCTTCGTGCCCGGTTGGGCCTACCTGGGCCCATTGCCTGAAGAGCTCGAGCTTCCACGCCGGCACGTGCCCCGGACACAGGTGCCGGCCGGCTCGGTCGCGATCGCGGGACGGCAGACCGGCATCTATCCCCTGCCGACGCCTGGAGGATGGCACCTGATTGGGCGGACCTCCATCAAGACCTTCCTGCCTGACCGCGATCCCCCATGCCTGTTTCGAGCGGGCGACCGAGTGAAGTTCTTCGCATCGACTCGATGACCGTGGTCCTGCGCGCCGTCGAGCCCGGACTGTTCACGACCGTCCAGGACCTGGGCCGGCCGAACGCGATCTCTGCGGGCGTGCCGGCTGGCGGCGCGATGGACCGCTTCGCGCATCGAGCCGCCAACCTTCTGGTCGGCAATGCCGAGGGCGATGCGGGCCTCGAGTGCACCCTCAGTGGACCGACGCTGGTCGCGGTTCACTCGTGCTTGGTGGCCATCACCGGTGCCGACTTCGATCCGCGCGTGAACGGGCAGCCTGTTCCAGGTTGGACGGGCATCTTTCTAGGCCTGGGGGATCGCCTCACGTTTGGGGCTCGCCGCTCAGGTGGACGTGCGTATATCGCCGTCGCTGGCGGCGTCGCCGGCGATCGCTGGCTCGGCTCGACGTCCACGTACCTGATGGCTGCGCGCGGCGGCATGCACGGCCGCAACCTGAAGGCCGGCGACGAGATCAGGGTCGCGCGCGAATTCGGCGGACCCGTCGTGTCTGGCCGCCATCTACCTGAGCGCCTCCGACCTCGATATGCGGACCACACGCTCTCCGCCGTCGCCGGGCCGCACATCAAGCGGTTGGATGCGGAGAGCCGCAGCTTGCTGTTCGGCGGCGGGTTCAACGTGAGCCGCGAGGCGGACCGGATGGGCTACCGGCTCGACGGGCCAAGGCTTGCGATCTCAGGCCCGGAGCTGCTTTCGTTCGGGCTCACGGCCGGCACGGTCCAGGTTCCTCGCGGCGGCCAGCCGATCCTTCTCATGGCCGACCACCAGACGGCCGGCGGCTACCCGGTGGTCGCAACTGTTGTCAGCGCCTCGATGCACGTCGCGGGGCAGCTCCTCCCGGGCGACGACCTCCGATTTGCCGAGGTGTCGCTGGAACGCGCGCATCAGATGCGGGTGTCGCTGGCCTCCGCGCTGGCCGCTTGCCGTGCTTCTTCGATGACTGCATCGTAGTCAGGGAGTGGCTGCTCGCGCGACCCCTGCCACCTGTACGTGATGGTCCCGGAACCGTCGATTACATAAACGGTGCGCCGCGCCATCCCCGAATATCCGGCCACGTCATCACGGCGGACGTCGTAGTCGGTGACCATCTTGCGCTCGAAATCGCCGATGAGGTCGAAAGGCAAACCGCCAAGCTCTTTGGCGAAGGCCTGGTGCGAGAACACCGAATCGACGCTGATGCCGTAGATGCCGATGCCATCGGCGGCCGCCGCCTCATGCCGTGACCGGAACTCGGTCAGCTCGGTTCTTCAACCACCCGTAAAATCAAGCACATAGAAAAGGAAGACAAGCGCCTTGTGCTTCGCCAGGGCGTCCGCGAGGGTCAGCTCCTGACCGCTCGTCGTCGGCAGCTTGAATTCGGGCGCCTTGTCCCCTACCTGCAGCACGCCAAAAAGATAACAATCCCAACAGCGGGAAGATGAGCAGGGCGGCGTGCCCGGCCGCTTAGGCCGGGTCGGCTTCGCCGACCGCCCGATGAGAAGAAACCGGCAGGTTTCTTCGCATTCTTAGAAATACTGGCCGCGCTCTAGGACGTACCAGCCGGTTCGGGTCGCGCCCGAGATGCGGTATCCGTCATCGAAGGCCTTACTCAACGCGCTGCGTACGGCCAAGCGCCACGATCTAGCCAGCTCTGGATTGGAGCGGCGCACCTCGACGATGTCATCCGGTACCTGGCACGTGACCACGCGTGCTGCGGTCGATCCAGCCACCGGCTCGCCGCCCGGACCAACCGTTACAAGCGTGTCGATCCTCCACCGCTGCAGGTCGTCAGCTGATGGGTCGTGTGGGCGGCCGGCGGCCGCCTCCTCAGCCTGCTGCGAGTCCAGGCGCCAGGTGATGAGGATCCGGTCGGACTCTTCGCCCGCGTTGATGCCGTCGGTCATCTCGCCATAGAAGTTGACCAGGTACTCCCGCGCCTCCGCGCCGAGCTTGTTGAGGTTGAAGTACGCGTTGCGCTTCACAAGTGGGTCGAACGTCCACTCGACCTCCTTCACGCCGCGGTCGAGGCACCAGATTCGCTGATGCTGCTTCAGCGCAAAGCCGAGGCCGTGCGCCTGGCTTTCGGGGACGACACCGAGGATGTGCGAATGGAGGTGCAGGTCAATGAGCGATCCGCCCAGCCAGCCGACCAGGCCGCCGACGAGACGATCGTCGAGGTAGGCACCGACGACGTAGTTGCCGGAGTGCGCGAGAGCCATCAACACGTCGGAGCCGATCGGAGGCTGACCCGGGCGTTCCCAGACGTCCGCGAAGAGGCGCTCCAGCGCACGAAGGTCATCCAGCTCCTTGAGCTCCGTGATCACTGGGCGAGCAACTAGGTTCCGGTCAGCGGACCCGTATCGATATGCGCCTCACGCAGTGCGGCGCGCACGGCTCGTGCCACCTGGGCTGCTCCCGCCGAGTCGCCGTGCATGCAGATGGTGTCGTACTCGCCGGACTTGGCCAGGCGCACCGCCTGGGCCGCGGCGGCAGCTGCGTCGAGCAGCGCGCCGGCCTGGGATCGCGGCGCGAGGCTGCCGTCGGCCAGCAGAAGTCGGTCCGCAAATCCTTCCCTGTACGCGGGAATCCCGGCGCGCCGGGCGGCCGCGAGAAGCTCGAGCCCTGGTTGTCCCATCAGGCCGACCCCGTGGGCCTTGGCGACACGCGCCACAGCATCGGCGGCGGCTGGATCGTGCTGGCAGTGGTGGTAAAGGGCGCCATGTGGCTTCACGTACGCGATGGGCACTACCGCGGCGAGACCGGCCACCTGAAACGTGACGAGCGCCTCGATCTGGTCCGGTGAGAGCCCGACTTCACGACGGCCGAAATCAGCGCGGTCGTCGTAACCGGGATGCGCGCCGATCTCCACGTTCAGCTGACGGCAGAGTTGGGCGGTCGCAATAGTGATCGACACCGATCCGGCGTACACACCGCACGCGATGTTGGCGCTGTCGATCTGCGGGAGGATCTCCTCGTCTGCGCCCGCGCCCTCGCCGACGTCGGCGTTCAGGTTCACTTGTGCTTGGTGTCGCCGTGGAGCAGCTGGATGGCGTGGCCGACGACAGGCATCACGGCCTCGAGCGATTCGGTTGCGCCCTTTGGGCTGCCCGGCACGCTGATGATCAACGTTCGTTTTCGCACGCCGGCCATCGAGCGGGACAGCAGGGCCATCGGTGTGGTGCCTGCGCCGGCTCGACGCATCGCCTCTCCGATGCCAGGCACCTCGTAGTCGATGAGGGTGGAGATTGCCTGTGGCGTGACATCGCGGGGACCGAGCCCTGTGCCACCGGTGGCGACGACCAGGTCGACGCCTCGCTCGACCGCGGTCATGACCGCCTCGCGAATACGTTCGACATCATCCGGAACGACCTGGGGACCGTCGACCTCGAAGCCGTCGCGGCTCAAACGCTTGACGAGCGCTGCGCCGCTGGCATCCTCGCGCTGGCCGTGAAACGCGCCGTCGCTGATGGTGACCACCTGTGCCTTGCTCACCGCGGTGTGGTGGCGGGGCGCTTCCACGTTCCCGAGCGCCCGCCCGACTTCTCGAGCAGTCGAACCGACTCGATGGATACGCCCCGTTCGATTCCCTTTGTCATGTCGATGAGCGTGAGCCCGGCGACGGCGGCCGCTGTGAGCGCCTCCATCTCGACCCCCGTCTGGCCGACCACCCGCGCCCTGGCGAGGACGCGCACCCCGCCTTTGAGGAACTCGAAATCGACGTCGACCCTGGCGAGCGGGAGGGGGTGGCAGAGGGGGATGAGCTCCGATGTGCGCTTGGCGGCCATGATGCCCGCGATGCGGGCAACCTGCACCGCGTCTCCTTTGGGGGTGCCCTCGCGCACCGCCCGTAAGGTGGCCGGCGCCATACGCACGATGCACTCGGCAAGAGCTTCGCGCGAGGTCACCGGCTTGTCGGCGACGTCGACCATCCGCGCGGCCCCGCTCGCGTCGAGGTGCGTCAGGCGCTTCGCCGCCGGTTTCGCCACTCGCTCAGGATATTCGCCAGATGCCGAACGTCGACGGGGTCCTCTTCGATTACGGCCAGACGCTGGTCACATTCGCCTACCCGAAGGCGGAGCTGCTCGAGGTCATCCGCAATTTCAGGCCGACCATCGAAGAAGCGCTGGGCGCGCCGGCGCCGGCCGCCGAGGTCATCCTCGAGGACGTGTTCATGCCCCTCGAGCGATACGTATCGAGCGAGAGCGACGAGGAGGTCGATTGGCTCGATGTGGCCAGGTCCTCTTGGCAAGACGCCGGCCTGCCGCTGCCGGACGGTTTGCTGTACGAGATCGTCGATGCGGAGCAGACGTGCTGGGACAGGATCGTCAGCGTCGACCGCGACGCGCTGCCGATTCTTTCGCTGCTGCGATCGCGCGGCATCCGGCGTGCCATCTGCTCGAACGCGCCATTCCCCCCTGAGATGATGAGGCGCCAGGTGCAGGCGAATGGGGTTGGCGACTTGATGGACGGGATCGTGTTCTCGAGCATGGTCGGGCGACGAAAGCCGGCGCCCGAGATCTATCGGGCCGCGCTCGACGTCATCGGCCTGGATGCGGCCCGGGTCCTGTTCGTCGGCAACCGCGTGCGCGAGGACTACGAAGGGCCTCGATCGCTGGGAATGCAAGCGGTGATCTGCACCGCGTACAACCCAGAGCCTTCGCCCGATGGAGTTCTAACGATCGCGAGGCTTCGCGACCTGACCGGGCTGTTGTGAAGCGCCCGAGCTTCCTGTGGATGCTCTTCTACGGCCGAGCGCGGCGGGGCTTTCCCTGGCTTCTCGCTTTCGTGATAGTGGCGGTGCTCCTTGGAGCCCTCTCCTTCCGTGTGTTCGGCGGACCCGATTTGTCGCGCGCCGCGTTCCCCATCTTTGTCGGCGGGCTCTTGGTTGCGGCGTTGGTTTTTGCGATCGTCGCTTCTGTTCGCCCGCGCAAGCGGCGCTGAGCGATCAACACCGCCGCGGCACCGGCGCCGATTCCGTTGTCGATGTTGACGACCACCAAACCGGTCGAGCAAGACTGGAGCATCGTGTTGAGCGCCGCCTCCCCCGCTCCGCCCCGACCATAACCGGTCGAGACCGGCAGCCCGATAACGGGGACGTCGATAAGACCGGCCACCAATCCGGGCAGCACGCCGTCCATGCCCGCGGCAACGACGATCACGTCTGCCCCCCATTCGAGAATCGCGGACAACGGACCGAGAAACCGGTGCAGGCCGGCCACGCCCAGGTCGGCTTCGAGCCGCGCCCCCATCCCGCATGCCTCGACGACCATGCGCGCCTCATCGGCTACAGGCACGTCCGAGGTGCCGGCCGTGAGGACGCCGACCTTGCCGTCGAGCGGTTCCGGGGAAAAACCCGCCCGCAACACTCGAGCCGAGTTCGAGTAGTCGACGATTTCCATGTGCGCTTCGCCCGCAGCCTCGGTGAGCGCAGCGCGATGCTCGGCGGTCATGCGGCTGATGAGCCCTTGGCCCTGGCGCTGGGCCAGCGACACCGCCAGCCGCGCTGCCTCGGCGGGGGCTTTGCCGGTCGCCAGCACCACCTCGGGGACCCCGCGCCGCATGAAGCGGCCGAGGTCGAGCCGAGCCCGCCCGCCGAGCTCTTCGAGCTGAAGGTTTCGCAGCTCGGCCAGGGCTTCGTCCTCCGTCAGCTGGCCCGCCGTCAACCGGCGCAGGACGTCTCTCAAAGGCCCGCGAGCACCTCGCGCATGCGCTGCCAGTGCGTGCCCGCCCAGTAGATGCGGCCGCACGCAGGGCACTCGGAGTAGCGCGATTGGGTCTGGCGGACATAGGGCGGCACACGCTCCGCCACAGTAGAGGCGACACGCGCCTGCAGCTCGGCGTTGCATTCGATGCAGCGGGTGAGGGCTTCCTTCAGCTCGAGGCCAAGCTCTTTGAACACCTGGCGGAGCTGCGCCGTGACCTCGTCATCGCGAATGAGGATCGCTCGCACGACGCCGGTCTGGATCACACGCCGCTTGGTGAGGTCTCGATCTCGGGTGAGCAGCACCCGGCTCTCGGCCGCGGCTTCACGAACCAGCGCCGCGTCGTCGATCCGTGGGTGATACGACGCGTCGTAACCCAGCGCCCGCAGCCAACGCGCGAGCCGCCCGACGTTGCAGTCGGCGAGAAACTTGGGTCTCACCTTGGTTTCACCTGCCCCATCTTAGAATCGGGGCGTGGCGACCATTGACGATCTGATGTCGACCCTGCGGCGCGAGGCGGAATCGTGCTACTCGTGGTCGAACGGTCCGCACGACCGGTACGTGGCGCACAGCCATCCCTACGAAAAGGTCCTGTACTGCGTAGAAGGCTCGATCACTTTTGTACTCGAGCGCGAGGGGAAGCGGGTCGATTTGAGCTCGGGCGATCGGATGGTCCTGCCTCCCGGCACCATCCACTCGGCAGTCGTCGGACCCACGGGCTGCACTTGCATCGAAGGCAAGCGTTAGGACCAGTGTTGCCAAACACGTGCGGCGTAATATGGGCGTGCCGATGAGCATCATCGAGTTCATCCGCGACCGGGCCCGCTTCTATAACTGCCCGGTGTGCGGGCGCAGCTTGAAAGGCTGTGACATCCAGGTCCTCAGTCACGAGGAGGAGCGCTTCCACATCCAGGTCACGTGCGCGCAGTGCCAGGTGACTTTCATTGTTGTGATTGCGATCGCGGGCGGCGCCGTGGAAGAGATCGAGACTGTCGAGACACTGTCCGAAGAAGAGCTGGCGCCTGCACGCGAGCCGATCAGCGTGGACGAGATCCTCGATCTGCATCTCTATCTGAAGAACTTCCAGGGCACGCTTACGGAGCTCATCCACCAGCCCGACCACAGCCGGGGCTGATCTCGCGCCCGGTCCGCAAGTGAGGCGGATCTTTCTCGACGACGCTGGGGGCGCGCCCGTTCTTCCTGAGGTCACCGCAGCGCTGCGCAGCGCTCCCGACGGCAATCCCTCGAGCCCGCACACCGAGGGCCGCGCCGCCCGTGCCGCCCTCGACCAGGCCCGCGACCAGACCGCCCGGGCGCTGGCCGCCAATCGAACCGAGATCACCTTCACCTCTTCAGGCACCGAGGCCGTCAACCTCGCCCTGTTCGGCGCGGCTCGACGCTTGCCTTCGAGCGGCACGATCCTGACCTGGGCGGCGGAGCATCAGGCCGTGCTGGGTGCGGCTCGGCGTCTCCAGGCCGAAGGACGTCGTGTCGAGATCGCCCCAGTCGATCAAGAAGCCCGCGCCGACCCCGATGCGATAGCGCCCGGCACTGCGCTGGTTTCGATCGGCCTCGCGAACAACGAGGTCGGCACGATCCAACCCGTTCGCGAGGTGATCGATCGCGCGCATGCGATCGGTGCCCTCGTACACATCGACGCATGCGCCGGTCCACGCTGGATTCCAATCCCCGGCGGCGCCGACATCGTCTCCTGCAGCGGGCACAAGCTCGGCGCCGGCCGCAGTGGGGTGATCTATGTCAAAGACGGCGTGCGTATCGACCCTATCTTTTATGGGGGCCCGCAGGAGTGGGGCCGCCGTGCGGGTTATGAAGACGTCGCTTCGGCGCTGGCTTTCGCTACCGCGATCACGGTGTGCGTGCGCGATCGAATCCAGCGCTCGATCGAAGCGCGGAAGCAATCAACCGCTCTTCGCGATCTTCTCGGTGAGCTGGGCGGGCGCCCCACCGGCGCCGAACACCGCCTGCCTGACTTCGCGACCTGCACCTTCGCCGACCGCAAGGGCGAGGACATGCTGCTCGCACTTGACACCGCAGGCATCGCGGCGTCGAGCGGGTCTGCATGCGCCTCCGGCTCGCTCGACCCGTCGCATGTGCTGTTGGCCATGGGCTTGAGCCTTGATGAAGCGCTCGGAAGTCTCCGCCTGACGACCGGCTATGCCACCACTGATGACGATATCTCGCAGGCGCGCGAAATCATCACCGCCGCGCTCGTACGCAGCCCTGCCCGTGCCTAGCCTCGAAGAAGACCTCGCGGCCCGGCTCGCGAGCGGGGAAGAAGTCGTGCTCGCCACCGTGATCCGCCTCGATGGCGAGCCCCCTTCTCGGACCGGGGCCAAGCTCCTCATGTCGCGCTCCGCGACGCTCGCCGGCACGCTCGGCTGCAGCGAGTTCGACGCCGCCGCGCTCGAGGACGCGAGCCGGATCGCGGACGGAGCTCGGCCGCAGCTGCGTACCTACCGGCACGACCTCGGCTCCATCGAGGTGTACCTGGAGCCGCACGCTACGGCGCCGACACTGGTCGTGTTCGGCGCGACCCCGGTCGCCCGGGCTCTGATGCGCTGGGCTCCCGAGCTGGGCTTCCGCCCCGTGCTCGTAGAGACGCGCCCGCAACGCCTCGCCGGCGCCGACTGGCCGCCGGCGTTCACGGACCTCGACCGGCTAGGCGAGGCGCTTGGCTCCGAGATCTATGCCGTGCACACCGACCACGACGCTCCCGATTTGGTCCAGGCCCTCGAGGTCCTCGTGCCCAGGAACCCACGGTTCATCGGCCTGGTCGGCAGCCGCCGCCATACCGGCCACCACCTCGAGGCCCTTCGCGCCAAAGGCGTCGCCGAAGACGTGATCGGCCGCATCCAGAGCCCGGTCGGCCTGGATATCGGCGCCGTCACGCCGGCAGAGATCGCCGTCTCCATCCTGGCCGGGGTCATCGCCCGACGGCGCGGGCGCCAGGGAGGCTGGCTGCTGGATCGCGGTTAGCGACGATCGCGGCAATGGCCTTGATCGTTGTCTTCATCGTGATCCCCCGCCTCAACCCCCGCCTCCGCCTGGCCTAGTTAAGTGGGCTGGAAGGCGCGTATTACGACCGCATAATCAGTGGCCGTGTCGATCGGAACCGGAACCAAGCTGGGGCAGTATGAAGTCCAGGACTTCATAGGCCAGGGCGCCATGGGCGTCGTCTACCGCGCTTATCACGCGCAGCTTGCTCGCACCGGTGCGGTCAAGGTCATGCAGGCGATAACGCCTGACGAAGACTCGATCGCCCGCTTCCGACACGAGGCGCAGGCGATCGCGCAGATGCGCCACCCGAACATCCTCAACGTCTTCGACTTCGGCGAGTACCAGGGAACGCCATACATGATCGTGGAGTACGTCCCCGGCGGCAGTCTGGCGAACCGGTTGAGCGGACCGCAGCTCGATCAGGCGGCCGCCCTCAAATATCTACGCGGGATCGCATCGGGTCTCGACCACGCGCACGGACTCGGGATCGTCCACCGCGATGTGAAGCCCGCCAACGTCCTCCTGGAGAGAGACGACACGCCGGTGATCGCCGACTTCGGCCTGGCGAAGCTGCTGCAGGGCTCCTCGTTGAAGTCGATGACGGGTGTGACCACGGGCACGCCGGCCTACATGGCCCCGGAGCAGGTGACTGGAAGTCACGCCGGGCCGCCGGCCGACCGCTACTCGCTGGCGACGATCGCGTACGAGATGCTGACCGGCGTCATCCCTTTCGACGGCGAGGGCTTGATGGAGGTCCTTTATGCGCAAGTGCACCGCGATCCCCTGCCGCCGAGCGCCCGCAACAGCGCGCTGAACCCGCA
>DATNOD010000203.1:0-2368 GCA_035601515.1 Candidatus Eiseniibacteriota bacterium
TGGCGAACGTGATGATCTTCAGCTTCGGGATCTCCGTCGCGAACGAACGCGGCCAGAAGATGGACGTCCTCATGCGGGCAACGCCACTGCCAGCGCTGGTTTACCTGCTCTCGAGGTGCATCACCGCCCTGGTGTTTGCCGGCCTGACCCTCGCTGTGTTGTTTCCATTCGCGTACATAGCCGGCGGAGTCAGGCTAGAGGGTTCCGAATGGTTCACCCTCGCCTATCGAGTCCTGCTTGGTTCCATCCCCTTCATCGCCCTCGGATTTGCGATCGGCTATCTGGCGGGGCCGAACTCGGCAATCGCGGTGATCAACTTGATCTATCTACCCACAGCTTTCGCGTCGGGCTTGTTCTTTCCCAAGCAGCTTCTGCCACAGATTATCCAGAACATCTCGCCGTACCTTCCGCTCTACCGCTTCGGCCAGCTGGGATGGGATGCCGTCGGAGCCCCGACCAGCGACAACGTCACCACCGACTGGTTGTATCTGGCGGGTTACGGCATCGCGTTTTTCGCGATTGCGCTGTGGGCTTATCGGCGAGAAGAGAGCCGGAAGTTCAGCTGACCGCCGGCCAGAGCTCCACCGGGAGCGGCCTGCCGTACGCGCCTTTGAACCGCTCCCCAAATTCCTCGTGGGAATAACCGTGCTCGATCGTGCCGACCTGCTCGACCGCATAGGTCGCGGCGAGCGACGCCACGGCGCCCGCGGTTGGGACGTCGAGCCCGCGCAGCAGGCCCGCCACCAGGCCTGACCTGTATGCATCGCCCGCGCCGGTGGGATCGACCTCGGCCCGCGCCGGCGCGGGTGCGATCGCATGAGACGCCGTGGCCGTTTCGATGCGCGAGCCCTCCCGCCCTAGCGTGGTCACGACCAGCTCGGACAGCTGCTTCAACTCTTCCATGGTGCATCCCGTGCGGTGCTGGATCATCTCCAGCTCGTAGTCGTTTCCGATCAGCACCCATGCGCCGCGAGAGCCGTCGACAAGGTCGTCACCCGAGAGGTGCGGCAGCTGATGGGCGGGGTCGAACACCCAGGGCACGCCGCGCTCCCGGCATTCCCGGACCAGGCGCCGCATCTCGTCTGGGGCGTTTGGTCCGATGATCACGGCCTCGGGCTCGGACACGGTGTCTTCCAGACCCAAGCTTCCTGCGCGATTCATCGCACCGCCGTAGTAGCCGGTGATCTGGTTGTCGTCCAGGTCGGTGGTGGTGAAGCCCGTGGCAGAAATCTCATCCTCCAGCAGCCTCAGGCCGCGGCAGTCGACCCCGAGCTTCTCGAGCCACGCGCGATACTCGACTGCGTCGGATCCAGCCGTGGCCAGCACTGCGCTGGGATAGCCGAGGAGCGCGAGGTTGTATGCGTAGTTGCCTGCGACACCACCGCGCCGCTTCTTCAGGTTGTCGACGAGAAAGCTCAGGTTGAGCATGTGTGTCTTATCGAGAAGGATGTGGTCCTTGAACCGGCCCTTGAAGGTGAGGATGTAGTCGAATGCGATCGAGCCGGTGCAGACCACGCTCACAGCCGAGAAAGGCTAACCGAAGGTAGCGGTGAAGGGGCGCTCATCTCGAGCGCCCCTGTCGTGAACTTTGCCCTTACGCTGCCGCGCTGCGGCGGGCGGTCGCGCGCCGAACGGACCGGCGAGGCGTGGTGGCCTTCCGCGGGGCCGCGGCCGGCAGCTCGCTGGCCTTCTCGAGCCGTGTGGCCACACGCGCGATGGTCTTGAACGAACCGTTGAACATCTTCAACGCGCGCTTGGCGATGTCGCCCACCTGGTCCTGGCGCTTGGCCTGGAGCTTGACCACGTGCAGGCCGCGAATCGCGATCCGCTCTGGCACCAGGTCGGTCGCGACCTTCTCGGCCGTTTTCGCGAGCTCCTTCACTGCGTCCTTCGCGGGGGCGGTGGCGGCGTTGATCTGTTCGGTCAGCTGCCGGTTGACCTTACGCGCGGTCGGGCTGCCCTTCCGCTTGAGGCCCTTCACCTGCTTGCGCGCCGAACCGATCGGGTCCGAGGCAACCTCAGCCGCGGTCCTGGCGGCGCCGAACGCCACCTCTTCAACTGTCGAAATGTCTGTGCTCATGTTTCCTCCTTGATTTTATTGACGCATTGCATCATAACGCATTGCGTCAAGTTGGGTCAAGGTGGGTCAAGGAGGGCCCCACTTCGCGATCAACGCTTCTGCGTAGGGACCGAACAGGTCGTAGTGGGCGACCTTCCGGCGTTTTTCAGGTTGGATCCATTCCGGCCGCAGTCCGTGCAGCCGGCCCCATGCTTCCAGGTTCTCGCGCAGGCCGATCACGTGGAGAAACGGCCGCTCGCGCCTCATCCCCCGGATCGTCGACCCGTGGTAGTGATCGAAGTTGCGGTG
>DATNOD010000204.1:0-1628 GCA_035601515.1 Candidatus Eiseniibacteriota bacterium
TCGAGTTCTTCTTCAACCGCCTCAAGCAGTACCGCCGGGTCGCCACTCGATACGAGAAGACGGCCACTAACTTTCTCGGGTTCGCGCTTCTCGCGGCGAGCCTGATCTGGCTTGCGTGAGTTTGCGGACACGCCCTAGTACATTCGACCCGGAAGTTCGTTCCGGGGCCGGAGCGCAGGTGGAAAGTCAGGGGTGGTTGGTAACGTGGTCCGATGGCTTGGCCATCCACCCCACGCATACGGCTGACGAGACGCCAACGCAGGGAATTGGCCAAGCTCGTTGCGCGGACCAGCGCAGCACATGCCTTGGTGCAGCGGGCGCGGATGATCCTGCGCCTGGCGAGCGGGCAGTGGCCGGCGACGGTCGCACGAGCAATGGGCGTGTCCGATCGTTGCGTGAGCAAATGGCGGGCGCGCTGGTTGGCCACGCGCGACGTGCGGGGACTGGAGGATGCGGACAGGCCCGGGCGCCCAGCGCGCATCTCGGTCGCGGTCAAATGCGAGTTGGTGGAGATGGCGTGCGATCGCCAGAAAGGGGTCGCGTTCCGCGAGGTCTGGACGCAGCAGTCGCTGGCCGACGCGCTGCTCGTACGGCGCGGAATCGCTGTCAGCCGCAGTACGGTCCAGCGCGTGCTCGATTCTCGCGGGATGCGGCCCCATCGCGTGCGGCAATGGCTACACAGTCCTGACCCGGACTTTTGCCCCAAGGTCGAGCGCGTTTGCGATCTGTATCTGTATCCTCCCAAAGGCTCGATCGTTCTCTGCATCGACGAAAAACCGATGCAGGCTCTCTTCCGGCGGTTCCCCACGCGCACGCTGATGATCGACGGCAGCCTGCGCCGTGAGTTCGAGTACCAGCGGCACGGCACCTGTACCCTCCTCGGCGCCCTGGAGGCGGGGAGCGGCCGAGTCTTCGGCCATGTCGTCCAGCGCCGCACTGCGCACGCGCTGGTGACCTTTCTCGAGGCCGTCGCCGAGCGGTATCCCGACCAGCAGGTCTACATCGTCTGGGACAATCTCAATATCCACGGCGAGGATAACGATTGCCGCTGGACGCGTTTCAATCGCCGGCATGGACGGCGCTTTCATTTCGTCCACACGCCAATTCACGCCTCGTGGGTCAACCAGATCGAGATCTGGTTTTCCATCCTCCATCGTCGGGTTCTCAAGCACGGAAGCTTCGCCGGCGTGGCCGCACTTCGCGCGGCGGTCCTCGGCTTCATCCGCTTCTGGAATCTCACCGCTCGCCCTTTCCGCTGGACGTTCACCGGCAACTTCACGCAGGCTGAGCGCCAGCTCGCTGCCGGAGTTGCCCATGCCCAAGCTCGCCACCACCGACTTCGATCTCTCGATCGCCCAAGAATTTCTCAAGCGCCGCAAGCTCCGGCACCTCCACGCCAAGCGACGCGCTGATACGCTGACACTCACTGCCGGTCCCAGCGACGACCCCTGGCCACGCGCTCGCTTGCGCCTCCTCACCAAGCAGCACTGGACTCTCGATGTGGCCGATGCCGCTGGTCGGTGGGAACCGACTCCCTTCCAAGCGTCGCTGCGCGACCTTCTCGATCTCGTCGCCGACACCTTTTCCTGGGTGCTCTTTGATCTCTAATCCGGAACGAACTTCCGATC
>DATNOD010000205.1:0-5693 GCA_035601515.1 Candidatus Eiseniibacteriota bacterium
GGGCGCGTAGTACGCGACGGCGATCGCAATATTCCCGCTGCCGGTGCCAACGTCCGCGACACGCAGAGGATGCTTAGCCTGCCGCGCGATCTCGACCGCACGCTGGACCAGCACCTCGGTGTCAGGGTTTGGCACCAGCACCGCCGGGGTCACCTCGAAGTCCAGGGCCATGAACTCTTTGTGTCCGACGAGGTACGCGACGGGCACGCCGCGGGCGCGGCGTCTCGTCAGGTCGCGATAGTCGCTGAGCTCTTCATCGGACAGCGGCCGGTCGAACTGCAGGTAGAGATCGAGGCGGCGCACGCCGAGTGCGCGCGCCAGCAGAACCTCCGCGTCGAGGCGCGGAGAACCGGATCCGTGCTTTTGCAGATGTCCCGAGGCCGCCTTCAAGACCTCGATTACCGTCAATTCGGAGAGGCATTCCCGCCATTCAGCTGCGCCGCGCGTTCGGCGTTGACGAGGGCGGCGACCAGCTCGTCGAGGTCACCGTTCATCACCTGGTCGAGCCTGTGAAGGGTCAGCTTGATCCGATGGTCGGTCACCCGGTTCTCCTTGAAGTTGTATGTGCGGATCTTCTCGGACCGGCCGCCAGTGCCCACCATCGACCGCCGCTCCGCTCCGATGGCCGCCTGCTGCTCGGCAAGCTTCAAGTCATAGAGTCGAGCTCGCAGGACTCGTAACGCCTTCTCCCTGTTCTGCAGCTGCGACTTCTCGTCCTGCATGCTCACCACCAGCCCAGTCGGCTTGTGCGTCATCCGGATCGCGGAGTAGGTCGTGTTGACGCTCTGCCCGCCGGGCCCGGTGGAGGTCGATGTCTTGATTTCGAGGTCCTCTGGCTTGATCTCCACCTCGACCGGGTCGGCTTCCGGCATCACAGCGACCGTCGCCGCGGACGTGTGGATGCGCCCCTGGGCCTCGGTCTTCGGCACGCGCTGCACCCGGTGCACGCCGCCCTCGTACTTCAGCTGGGAATAGGCGCCCTGGCCATGGACCTCGAACACGATCTTGTCGAACCCACCCATCCCCGTCGGCGAGGAGTCGAGCACCTCGACCTTCCAGCCCTTCTTCTCCGCCCACTTCGTGTACATGCGGAACAGATCGGCCGCGAACAGCGCCGCCTCGTCTCCGCCTTCTGCGCCCTGGATCTCGACCACGACGTCCTTGTCATCGTTCGGGTCCTTGGGCAGCAGAAGCACTTTCAACCGCTCCTCGAGCTCCGCCGCCCGGGCTGTCGCACGGCGTTCCTCCGACCGCATGTACTCCTGCATGTCGGAGTCCTTCTCGTGCTTGAGCATCTCGCGCGCCGCCTCCGCCTCGCTGCGTGCCTTGCGAAAGGCGTCATACGCCTCGACGATCTCGCGAAGCGATCGCTGCTCGCGCGCGAGCTTGGTCAGCTGGGCGTGATCGGACGCGACCTCCGGGCGCGCCATCTCAGACTCGATCTCGTGATAGCGGCGAGCGATCCCCTCCAGCCGGTCTATCACGCCGCTGCTCCGGCTGTGTCCTCCTCACCCTCCCGGGCGCTGTTGAAGGCGACGATCGCGACCTCGAGCATGTCATCGCTCGGCTCGCGAGTCGTGAACTTCTGAGTCCCGAGGACGGGCAGCAACAGCACCTTGACGACCGGGTTGGTCCGGTGTCGGGCCATGTAGCGGATGAGCTCGAAACCTGCACCCGCGATCAGTGGGATCGCCAGCACCCGGCTTGCGATCAGCCAGAACCAGTTCGGGTGGAAAAGGGCAACCACGGAGAACACGACGACGCTGACGACCAGAACCACGAGCAGGAACCCGGTGCCGCAGCGCGGGTGGAGAAGGCTGGCGCGCCGAACGGACGGCACTTCGAGAGGCCATCCCGATTCGAACGCGTTGATGGTCTTGTGCTCGGCGCCGTGGTACTGGAAGACCCGGCGCACATCGGGCAGCAGCGCGATGACAGACAGGTAGCCAAGCACGAGGCCGACGCGGATCAGGCCCTCGACGACGACGAATGTGAAGTTGCTGCTGCGATGCACCGCGAGGCCCGCGAGCAGCAGCGGAAGGCCGATGAACAACAGCAGCGCAAACACGCTGGCGACGGCCACCGACGCGCGTATCTCTTTCTTGCCGATCTGCACGCCCTGGCTGCCGGCGTTCGTGTTCGCCGACCACATCAAGGCCTTCATGCCAAGGTGCAGCTGCTCGCCGATCAGGGCCAGACCGCGCACGAACGGGAGCTTCCAGAACGGGTGCACGTAGATCGCGGCCTTCAGCTCACCCCGGTCGACGACGATCTCCTTGGTGTTGGGGAGCCGGACCGCGACCGCGTAGTGGCGCTTGCCGCGCATCATCACGCCTTCGATGACGGCCTGGCCGCCATAGAAGAAAGGCTCGGCCTTACGCAGAGCTACCGAAGCCGGAGCGGAGGGTTCCGCCTCCGGCATTAGGGGTGCGTCCGGGAAACCGCTCGCCAATTCATCGGCCTAGGCGGCCGGCGGCCTTCGGCCGTGATGCCTGCGTCAGCTCCTGCGCTGCTCGCTCACGCATCACAGATGCGCTCGCTCCGCTGCTCGTCGCTTCCTTGGCACCGGCCGCCGATGCCGCGCCTTGGCGAGCTCATTCCCGGACACACCCCTTTAGTTGCTGCGGGTCTTCGCCGCCCGCTTGCGGAACCGCTCGACCTGGCCGCCCGTGTCGACGATCCTCTGGGTGCCGGTGAAGAACGGATGGCACACGGAGCAGATCTCGGTCTTGAGCTCCTTGCGAGTCGAGCCAGTCGTGAACGTGTTCCCGCACGCGCAGGTGACGACCGCGTCTTCGTAATAGGTGGGATGGATCTGTGCTTTCAACGTGATGCCTCCAGGCGAATAAATAGTTTAGCGGGGGATGGCGCTGAGCAAGCTGGTGGTCTGCACGAGCGCGAAGCCGAGGTACAGGATCAGTGCCAACCACGCCCCACCGAGAGCCCAGCGAGCCCGAGTTGGAACCGTCTTGTAGTACGGGTCAGCGTCGTTGCGGAAGCGCTGGATCAATGTCGGGATGCCGAGCACGGCGATGACGATCAAGAAGATGCTCACGAAGTGGAGCAGGGCCAGAGCAGCGACTACCGCGTAGCCCGCGACCTGGACCCACTTCGAGACGGGCGCCACGATCCACGCGCCATCCAGCTGCCACACGGGGATGAGGTTGAACAGGTTGAGGAAAAACCCCAACCAGGCCGCCAGGAGAAGCACCTCGCTGTGGGTGCTGCCGTAGAGAGCGAGTGCTGCTGTGGCGCCGATCGTGCCGGCGATCGGTCCGGCGATGCCGATCTGAGCCTGCTTCAAAGCGTCGGTCGGATGAGAGCGCTGGAAGATGGCCGCGCCGAGGAACGGGATGAAGATCGGCGCGGTGGCTTGCATTCCCTGGCGCCGGATCTCGATGACGTGACCCATCTCGTGCACGAGGATCATCGTCACCAGGGCGACCGCGAACCACGGCCCGTAAAAGATCGCGTAGCCACCGAAGCTGACCAGCAGCGAGACCAGGGTCGTGGCGAACGGGATCTTGAAGAGGAGGAGCAAGGCATATTTGCCGTACGCAAAGGCGGCCGCGGCCGCAGCTGCGAGGCCCCCCAGGATGCCCCGGTTGGTCCGCTTCGAGGGCGCGGGCGAGTAGTGGTAGGGCGACTGGGGCGGAATGTCCGACGTCACCGGATATATCGGTGGCGGCGGCGGCAGCTGGTTCCTGTCTTCCATCTCTTCCTATGTGATACCCCGGGCCGTTGCGGCCTAATCCGGAAGTACCCAAGCCGCCCTAGCTGGATTCCCCGACCGTATGGTGGCGGGTGGTCAGGCGACGGATCGTCGCCGGGCGGCTGGACATGACCAGCGACGAGGTTTCCGCGTAGCCGCTTCCGAACGCCACTCCAGGCAGCAACGGACCCCCGCTGACGCCGCTGATCGAGACAGAGATGTCCACCGCCGGCGCCAGGTCGGCCAGGCTGTAGATGCGAGACTCCCCGATGAGCTTGCTCTCTTCATCGTTGCGTGGCACCAGACGGGCCAGGAACTCACCGCCTAGGCAGCGCACGGCGCAGGCTGCGATAAGTGCGGCGTGCACGTCGCCGATCCCGATCGCCGCATCAATCCCAGTTCCCGGCAGCGCCGCCATGACTGCACTGGCGAAGTCCCCCTCCTCGAGTGTGCGAATGCGCGCGCCAGATGCGGCCACGGCTGCGATGAGCTCCTGATGCCGCGGACGCTCGAGTATCGCGACGGTCAGGTCCTGGACGCGGACGTTGCGCGCAAACGCTATGCGGCGGAGGTTGTCGGCGATCGGATCGTCGAGGTCGATGGCTCCGCGAGCTTCGGGACCCGCCACCATGCGCTCGATCTGCGACACCTCTGGGAGCCGGGCAAACCCTCCGGGCTCGACCGCAACGACGATCGTCGCCGCGTTGATGTGGCCACGGGCGACCTGGCTAGCGCCTTCGATGGCATGGATACCGAGGTCGACGCGCAGGTCACCGCCACCGATCACGGTGCCGGCGGGGAGAAACGTCTGGTGGCGCGGGCTCAGCACGACGGTGCCGGTCAGGCCCGACTTCTCGAAGGCGGCTCGCATGGCATCGCCTGCGGCCTCACTCACCTGCTCGGGATCGCCCTTCCCCAAGAAGGCGGCGCACGTCAGCGCCGCCGCCTCCGTTGCGTGGACTAGCTCGAGAGCGAGCTCACGGCGCGCGCCGACATAGCTTAGTGATGGGTCCTGCATTGGTCTCGGTCCCGAGCCTAGTCGAGTTCCCGCTCTTCCAGCAGCTCTACCGGGCGGAGCTCCATCTGGTCGATGCCGCTCTGCAGGAACGCGGCGCGCACGAAATCGCGAAACAGCGGGTGCGCGCGGTTGGGTCGGGATCGAAACTCGGGATGGAACTGCGTAGCCACGAACCAGGGGTGGTCCGCCAGCTCGACGATCTCGACAAGGCGCCCGTTGGGCGACACGCCGCTGAACACCATCCCGGCTTCGCCGAGCGATTCGCGGTACTCATTGTTGAACTCGAAGCGGTGACGGTGGCGCTCGTACACGACCTCTTCGCCATAAGCCTTGTGCGCGAGAGAACCCGGGACGAGCTTGCACGGATAGAGGCCGAGGCGCATGGAGGCGCCCATCTGGTCGACGTTCCTCTGCTCAGGCATGAGGTCGATCACCGGCGTCGAGGTGAAAGCGGCGAACTCGGTCGAGTTTGCGTCCGGGGCGTCCAGAGCCTCACGCGCGAAGTCGATGACCGCGCACTGCATTCCCAGGCAAAGACCGAGATAAGGGATGCGGTTGTGTCGAGCGTATCGAGAAGCCTGCACCTTGCCCTCGATGCCGCGATAGCCGAATCCTCCGGGAACGACGATGCCGGCGACACCCATCAGCGGTGACGTGTCGCCGGCGTCCAGCTTCTCGGACGACACCCAGCGGATGTCCACCGCGAGGTTGTGGTGCACCGCCGCGTGCTTCAGCGACTCGATGACGCTCAGGTATGCATCGGGCAGCGCGACGTATTTGCCCACCAGCGCGATCGGCACGGTTGCTCGCGGGTGCTTGATGCGCTCGACCAGCTCGATCCACGGCTCGTTTTCGGGTGAGTGCGCAGCTTCATCGAGCTCGAAGTGCTTGGCCATGACCTTGCCAAGGCCGGCCGCCTCGAGCATCAATGGCACTTCATAGATCGAATCAACGTCAGGCACG
>DATNOD010000206.1:0-1600 GCA_035601515.1 Candidatus Eiseniibacteriota bacterium
CGACCGTGATGCCGACGTGGTCGAAGCGTCGAATACGCGACACGGGTGCCCTCCTGCGTTAGTCCGTCCGGTCAGTTTCGCGTAGCTGCCGCTTGCCTACGACGTCCACGTTACGGGGTTGCCGCGGATGGCGAGGCATGAGCGGTGACTGCGCAGGTGTAGCTAGGCTGGCGAAGGCGAGACGCTCCAGTTCGATGGATAGAGCCGCGCCCGTGGGCTACCGGTGAGGTGGCTGTATCTCTTTGACCGCCCTGTGACCCCAACTCCAAAAATGGGCCCGTCACGGGTCATCGGCGGCGACTTTTGAATTCAAAATCTGGTCGTGGCCCGGGATTTGAACTGTGTTGAGTTCATTTCGGACCCTCAGTAAGCGACTTCGAGCCGATGTCACCCACCAGTGGCGATCGAATTACTACGTGAACTGCTATATGAGGTCGTTGGCGGCGCGAATGGGGTTTGGAGTTGGCAAGAGGAGGCGACCGGGGCCACCGCCGGCGGCGCTAGCCAGATTTCGCTGAGCTTCAGGCGCCGCAGACGGGCCCGTTGTACGGCCACGGGATGCAGAGCTGGGGTGCAAGCGCAGACCACAACGTCAGCGCAGCGATGATCGCGAGGCCGGCAATCCAGATCGTGCCCGTAATGACGTTTCGCTTCGGAGCGGGCCATGCGCGCCAGCCAAGCCGTCGCGCGATGCCCGGACCGAGCCAGCTGGAGAGGAGCGGCCACAAGATCAGACCGAGGACCAGCACCGCCGGGACAAGCATCTTCGTAATGAGCGCGGGACCGAGCTTGGCGAACTGAAACAGCGCGAGGAAGTACCACTCCGGTAGCGGAACTATCGCGGCGCGAGGGTCGGCGGGCTGTCCGGGCTGCAGCAGGGGCTGCCCGATCAGCGCTATCAAACCGAGGCCGACCAAGACCGCCATCGCGAGAATCGGGTAAGGCCAGACGTGATCGGGAAAGTAGGGGTGAGTCTTGCTCTCCGGCATGTCGTCACTGATCTGATGACCGATGGGGCCAAACATGAGGCCGACTAGCGCGTAGAGAACCAGCATCGGATAGAGGGCGTGCCGACGCAGCCGGCTCGAGCTTGCCCTTGGCGCGATCATGCCGGTTCCGCGGGACCCTGCTTGCGAACAAGTCGGACGTGGACGTACAGGAGCACGGCCATCAACCCCGGCAGCAGGAAAACGTGGGCCATGAAAAAGCGCAACAAGGTCGTCGGCCCCACCAGAGGGCCACCCTGCACCGCGTACCTGATGAATGCACTCACACCGTCGGGGAGCACCCCGCTTCCCGAGATGATCGATATCTCGCGGGCTCGCGCCAGGTAGGAGTTGGCGTCCCACGGCAACAGCGAACCCGTGAAGCTAAAGAGGACGATGATCAGGAAGACAAGCACTCCGACCATCCAGTTCAGGTCGCGTGGGGGTCGATAACCTCCGTTCCAAAAGACAAACGTCATGTGCAGGAGCGCAACCGCGATCAACAGGTTGGCGCCCCAGAAATGCATTCCCCGTATGAGCCATCCGAGATACGCAGCGTGCTGGATGAATACGACGCTGGTGTAGGCCGGGGCAGGGTTGCCCGCACCGTCCGG
>DATNOD010000207.1:0-4991 GCA_035601515.1 Candidatus Eiseniibacteriota bacterium
CGCGCGCTCAACCGCGACAAGGCGGTCGTCAACCACATGCCGTTCTATGTCGACCGCGAGGTCGAAGGGACGCAGGTCGAGATCGCGCTGCAGTACAACGAGACTTTCGTCGAGAACGTCCTGGCTTTCGCCAACACCATCCACACCATTGAGGGCGGCAGCCACCTGACTGGCTTTCGGTCGGCGCTGACGAACGTTCTCAACCGCTACGCGCGCAAGGCAGGCATCCTCAAAGAGTCCGATCCCAACCTGACTGGCGAGGACGTCCGCGAAGGCCTCACGGCGGTGATCAGCGTGAAGGTCCTCGAACCTCAGTTCGAAGGCCAGACCAAGGGCAAGCTCGGCAACGCCGAGGTGCAGGGTCACGTGTCCATCGCGCTGACCGAAGGACTGACGCAGTACCTCGAGGAAAACCCGTCAGAGGGTCGCCGCATCGTCGAGAAGTCGCTGACCGCGGCACGCGCTCGCGAGGCGGCGCGCAAGGCCCGCGACCTGGTGCAGCGGAAGAGCCTCCTCGAGTCGAGCACGCTGCCCGGCAAATTGGCCGACTGCTCGGAGCGCGACCCAGCGCTGTGCGAGCTCTACATCGTCGAGGGCGATTCCGCCGGCGGCACCGCCAAAGGCGGGCGTGATCGGCGAACGCAGGCCATCCTGCCTCTGCGAGGCAAGATCCTCAACGTCGAGAAAGCCCGCCTCGACAAAGTCCTCACGTTCGAGGAGATCCGCAACCTCATCACCGCGATGGGTGCCGGGGTCGGTGACAACTTCAACATCGACAAGCTTCGCTACCACAAAATCGTGACGATGACCGATGCCGATGTGGACGGAAGCCACATCCGCACTCTGCTGCTGACATTCTTCTTCCGCTATTTCCCCGACGTCATCGAGAAGGGCTACCTCTACATGGCGCAGCCGCCGCTCTACAAAGTCTTCAAGGGCAAGCAGGTCGTCTGGTGTCATTCCGAGGCCGAGAGGGATAAAGCACTGCGCCAGCTCGGCAAGAACGCTGAAGTCGCGCGCATGAAGGGTCTCGGCGAGATGAACGCCAACGAGCTGTGGGAGACGACCATGAACCCGGAGACCCGCGTTCTCCTCCGGGTCCACGTCGAGGACGTCGCCGCGGTCAATGAGACTTTCGAGAAGCTGATGGGCCCGGATGTCGAGCCGCGCAAGAAGTTCATTCAGGCGCACGCCAAGAGCGTCGTCAACCTCGACATCTGACGAGGTCGTTCACCAATGCGAATAGCCGTCGACGCCATGGGCGGCGACCACGCGCCGGCGCAGGTACTTGAAGGGGCCTCGCAGGCGGCGGTCGAATACGGAATCGAGGTTGTTGTCGTCGGTTCGCCGACCGTCATTCAGCCGATGCTCGACCAACACCCGCGGCTGACCCTATGCCCCTCCACGCAGGTCATCGCGATGGACGAGCACCCCGCGCAAGCGGTGCGGTCGAAACCGGATTCTTCCATGGCCGTCTGCGCACGCTTCTGCAAAGAGGGGAGGGCTGATGGCTGGATCTCGGCCGGCAACTCGGGCGCGATCATGGCCACGGCGCTGTTCATCCAGGGCCGCATCAGAGGTGTGGAGCGTCCCGCGTTGGGTTCGATCGTGCCCATCACGAATGGGTTCGCGTATTTTCTCGACGTCGGGGCCAACGTCGACTCCAAGCCCGAGTACATGGTGCAGTTCGCGACCATGGGCGCGGTTTACGCGCGCGAGATGATGGGTCGACCCGACCCGCGGGTGGGCCTGCTCAGCAATGGCGAGGAGGAAGGAAAAGGCGACGAGCTCGTCAAAGAGACGGCGCGCCGCCTGAAGGGCACGATGCCCGGGTTCGTCGGCAATGTCGAGCCGAAGGACCTGTATTCCGGCAAGGCCGATGTGATCGTCGCCGACGGATTCGTCGGCAACATCGCCATCAAGATGGCCGAGGCGACCGCGGATTTTCTCTTCCGGAGCTTGCGCGAGGAGATCCCGCGCACGTTCCAAGGCAAAGTCGGCGGCGCGCTGATCCGTGATGGTGTCCAGCGGCTTCGCGGCAGCATTGACTGGCGGGAGTTCGGCGGCGCGCCCCTGCTCGGAATCGATGGGGTGGCAGTGGTGGCGCATGGGAGGTCGGACGCTCGCGCGATCAAGAACGCCATCCGGGTGACCAAGGAAGCCGTCGAAAATCAACTCGTGCGTAAGATTCGGGCTGAGGTAGGGAAGTGAATAGTAAGAATGGGCGCGTTCGCGTCGTCGTCACCGGGATGGGGACGGTGAACCCCCTCGGTAAATCCCTCGATGAGTACTGGGACGGGCTCATCGAAGGCCGCAGCACCGCCCGCCTGGTCGAGGGGTCGTACGCGACCGAGAAGCTCACGACGAAGTTCGCCTGCGAGGTGCATGGATTCGACCCGACCCGGTACATGGAGCGCAAGGCCGCGCAGCGCATGGCCCGTTTCTCGCAGATGGCGGTGGCGGCGTCGTCGATGGCTCTTGCGGACTCCGGCCTCGACCTTGCCAAAGAAGACGACTTTCGCGTCGGAGTCGACATGGGGACGGGAATCGGCGGGTTCATCGAGATGACGGGTGGCGCCATTTCATATGCGACCAAAGGCCGCTTGAATCCTCTCTACGCGCCGATGATCATCCCCAACATGGCGGCGGCATCCGTGGCCATGGCGTTCCATCTTCGGGGTCCCAACACGACGGTGACCACGGCGTGCGCGGCGTCTACGCATACGCTGGGAGACGCCACCAGGATCATCCAGCACGGCGATGCGGACGTCATGCTGGCCGGCGGAACGGAGGCCTCGCTGTGTGAGGTCGGCATCTCGTCGTTCAACGCCATTCGTGCGCTCTCCACGCGCAACGACGCGCCCGAAAAGGCAAGCCGGCCCTTCGATCGCGATCGCGACGGGTTCGTGCCCGGCGAAGGCGCTGGAACATTGGTGCTGGAGTCGATCGATCACGCCATCAACCGCGGGGCGCGGATCTACGGCGAGGTGCTGGGCTTCGCGCTCACGTGCGATGCATTCCACCAGGTGGCCCCAGACGAGACTGGCGAAGCGCCCGCCCAGGCCATCAAGCTCGCATTGAAGGACGCGGGGATCGAGCCGAAGGACCTCGACTACGTCAACGCGCACGGCACGTCGACCCAGCTCAACGATGCCGGCGAGACAAAGGCGCTGAAGCTCGCGCTCGGCGACGACGCCTACAAAGTGGCGATCAGCAGCACCAAGTCGATGATCGGCCACCTGCTCGGCGCAGCCGGCGCGGTGGAGGCGATCGCGACTCTGCTGACCATCAATCGCGGCCTCATCCACCCGACGATCAACTACGACAATCCAGACCCGGAATGCGACCTCGACTATGTGCCCAATGTGGCTCGCCGCAAGGATGTGCGCGTTGCCATCTCCAACGGTTTCGGCTTCGGCGGGCACAACGCAGTCGTGGTCCTGAAGAAGTACGAGGAATAGATTGACCGACGAAAGCACTGCCGGAACCGTTCTGATGCGCAGCCTCCAGGAGGAGATGCAGACCTCCTACATGGAGTACGCGATGTCCGTCATCATCGCGCGGGCACTGCCCGACGTCCGTGATGGGCTGAAGCCGGTGCAGCGCCGAATTCTGTACGCAATGCACCAGGCAGGGGCGACGGCCGGCAGCCGGCACAGGAAGAGCGCCGCATTCGTGGGCGACGTCTTGAAGCTGTACCACCCGCACAGCAACGACGCGGTTTACGACGCGCTCGTGCGGATGGCCCAGCCATTTTCGCTTCGTTATCCCCTGATCGACGGCCAGGGGAACTTTGGCAGCGTCGACGGCGATCCGCCGGCGGCGATGCGGTACACCGAAGCGAAGCTCTCGGCCATGACCGGCGAGCTGATGGCGGACATCGAGAAGCAGACCGTCGACATGAAGCCGAACTACGACGGTCAGGAGGAGGAGCCGGTGGTGTTGCCGGCGCGCGTGCCCAACCTGCTGATCAACGGCACGACCGGCATCGCCGTCGGAATGACCACCAACATACCTCCGCACAACCTGCGCGAGGTCACCGCCGGCGTGAAGCACCTTGTCGACAATCCCGAGGCGACCGGCGAGGATCTGCTGGCTTTTATCAAAGGGCCAGACTTTCCGACGGGCGGGCTGGTCATGGGCACGGCCGGGATCAAGGCCGCATATTCGACCGGCCATGGTCGCATCATCGTTCGCGCCCGCCACACGTTTGAACAGGCGCCCAACGGCCGTGAGCGGATCATCATCGACGAGCTGCCCTACGCGGTCAACAAAGCCTCGCTGGTGGCGAAGATCGCCGAGCTGGTTTCGGATAGGAAGCTCGAAGGGATCGCCGACCTGCGCGACGAATCCGACCGCCAGGGCATGCGCATCGTCATTGAGCTGAAGCGCGAGGCGCAGGTCTTCTCGGTCCTCAACAACCTGTACAAACACACGTCGCTCCAGCAGACGTTCGGCGTGATCATGCTCGCCATCGTCGACGGCCGGCCCGTGGTGCTGAGCCTGAAACAGGCGCTGCAGCTTTTCATCGACCACCGCCGCGAAGTCATCCTGCGTCGCACGCGGTTCGACCTCGAGAAGGCGCAGGACCGCGCACACATCCTCGAAGGCCTGAAGATCTGCCTCGACCACCTGGATGAGGTGATCAAGACGATTCGCGCCGCCGCAGACACGGAGGTGGCGGCGACCCAGCTGCAGACGAAGTTCGGGCTTTCCGACCGGCAGGCAAGGGCCGTATTGGCCCTCACGCTGGGGCGGCTCACCAAGCTGGAGCGTGGCAAGATCGATGAGGAGTACGAGCAGGTCATCAAGACCATCGCCTACCTCGAGAGCGTCCTCGCCAGCGACCAGAAGGTCCGGATGCTCATCAAAGAAGAGATGGACGACCTCACGAAGAAATACGGCGACGACCGCCGCACCGAGATTACAGACCAGGAACCGAATGAGCTGTCGGCGGAAGACCTCGTCCCCAAAGAGGAGGTCGTTGTCAC
>DATNOD010000208.1:0-8113 GCA_035601515.1 Candidatus Eiseniibacteriota bacterium
CGGAGCTCAGGATCGGCGGGGACCGGCGGTCGTCCATAAAGGCCCTGCAAGTAGTCCTTGAGCTCCTGCGTCACGGTCGCGTAGCGCTCTCCGCCGATGACGTTGTAGACCGCCTGCGTCGCGATCATCTGGCGGATCGGCGCGACGAGCGGTGGGTAGCCGAGCTCGAGCCGGACGCGGCTGACCTCTTCGAGCACTTCGGCGAGACGGCCGGCGGCGTCATGCGCGGCGAGCTGTCGGTGGATGTCTTCGAGAGTCGCGCCGGGCAGGTGGTAGCGGAGGATGCTGGCGTCAACGCGATCCGCCACCAGGCTCAGCTCATCGGCGTGCTTTCGCCGCAGCGACTCGACGTCATGCTGGACGTCCCACATCTTGTCGAGGTCGAGACCGGTGTCGTACTCGCCGCCTTGCAGGGCCGCGACCACACTCTCGGCCGCCGGCTGCGACGTGCCCCACGCGAGCGGCGACATGGCGACATCGAGAATCTCGGCGCCGGCTTCGACAGCGGCCATGTAGGCCATCGGAGCCATGCCGCTCGAGCAGTGCGAGTGGACGTCGATCGGGACTTTCGCGGCTTCCCTGAGTGCGGTCACGAGCTCCCAGGTCGCTTGCGGGCTCAACAGACCCGACGTGTCCTTGACAACGATCTCGTGGCAGCCCATGTCGACCAACCCCTTGGCGACCGAGGCCCAGAGCTCTAGGTTGTGCGCGGGTGATACCGCATAGCAGAGGGTGCCCTGCACCTTCTTCTTGGCTTTCAACGCCGCGCCGATGGCGGATTCCATGTTGCGAAGGTCGTTTAGCGGATCGAAAACACGGAAGACGTCCACTCCGTTCTTGGCGGAGTGCTTGATGAAGAGCTCGACGACGTCATCCGCAAAGTTGCGATTGGCCACCAGGTTCTGGCCCCGGATCAAGGCCTGCACCGGCGTGTTGGGCGTGGCCTTGTTCAGCTTGCGGAGGTAAGCCCAGGGATCTTCGCGGCGCCGCACCTGCGTTTCGAAAGTGGCGCCGCCAAACGCCTCCATGGCGACGAAACCGATGGCATCCATCTTCGCCGCGACAGGAACGATCTCGTCCCCGCGCAAGCTGCCGGCGAGCAGCGATTGCTGCGCGTCACGAAAAGTCGTGTCGAGCAGGCGTAGGCGCGACGCCTTCCTTGCCGTCACGTCGCGAGGGCCGCTCGCTTCTCGAGATGGCGCTGCGCAACCGCCGCGTCGGTGATGCCGATGATGCGCGCGGCCAGCCAAGCCGCGTTCTTCGCGCCTGCCTCACCGATGGCGACAGTCGCCACCGGTATGCCCGCGGGCATCTGCACGATCGAATAGAGCGAGTCGACACCAGCTAGATGCTGTGTGGGCACGGGCACTCCGATCACCGGCAGATCGGTCCACGCGGCGACCACGCCGGGAAGATGCGCGGCGCCGCCTGCGGCTGCGATCACGACTTTGAGCCCACGTTCGCGTGCGGAAGTCGCCCACTCCATCACGCCTTTTGGGTTGCGATGTGCGGAGCAAACCTTGAGCTCGTGCGTCAATTCGAGCTCCTCGAGCACTTTGACGCACGACTCCATCAGCGGCAGATCGGAGCGGGAGCCGAGGATGATGCCGACGACAGGCTGCACTAAACGGCCTCCAGAGCGATATCCGAGCGGAAGAAAGCCCCCTGGAATCGTACCTGCCGGGCCCCGGCGAGCGCCTTGTCGCGCGCCTCGGCCACAGTGTCGCCGAGGCCGACCGAAGTCACGACCCGCCCGCCGTCCGTGACGAGCCCACGACCCGGCTCGAACTTCGTCGCCGCGTGGAAGATCTGGACGCCCCGGGGCATCTCGGCCAGGCCGTGGATCGGAAAACCCGTCTTGACCAGCGCGTCATCCGGATAGTTCGCGGACGCGACCACCACCCCAACAGCGACTCGGGGATCCCAGCCCAAGTCGGGATGGCTCCCGAGCGTGCCCTTTGCGGACGCCAGTGCCAGGGCGACGAAATCCGACCCCAGGCGGGGGAGGACGACCTGCGCCTCGGGGTCGCCGAAGCGAGCGTTGAACTCGATGGCTCGAATGCCTTTCGATGTAAGCATCAGCCCGGCGTAGAGAACTCCTTGAAATTCCTCACCCGAGCTCGCCATCTCTCGGAGCGCCGGCCTCAGCACTTTCTCAACGACCTCGTCTAGGGTCGCGCCGTCCACTCCGAGTGGTGGCGAGTAGGCGCCCATGCCGCCAGTGTTCGGTCCGCGGTCGCCATCTTGGGCGCGCTTGAAGTCCCGCGCCGGCGCAAGCGCGACGACATCCTTGCCGTCGGTGACCCCCAGAACCGAAAGCTCCGGTCCTTCGAGCCTTTCCTCCACCACGATGGTGGCGCCACTGCGGCCGAAGCGGCCCTCCACGAGCATCGCGTCGATCGCCGCGTTCGCTTCGGCTACGTTCGTGCACACGATCACACCCTTGCCGCGCGCGAGCCCGTCAGCTTTGACCGCGACCTGCCCCTCGTGCTCCCGCGCCCACGCCCGTGCTCTTTCAGCTTCCTTGAAGACCGCGAACTCGGCGGTGGGAATGCCGGCGCGAACCATCAGCTGTTTGGCGAACGACTTGCTCGACTCGATACGGCCGGCGCCGCGGTTCGGTCCGAACACGTTGAATCCAGCCTTGCGCAGCGCGTCGCCCACCCCGGCCTCCACCGCTGCCTCCGGTCCGAGGACGACGAGACCGAGCCGTTCGCGCTTGGCAAAATCGACGATCCGCACCACATCCGCGGCGCCTATGGGAATGTTTCGCGCCATGCCGCCCGTGCCGCCGTTGCCGGGCGCGCAGTAGACGCGCTCGACCAGGTCGGACTGCACGCACTTCCAGACGAGAGCGTGCTCGCGGGCGCCCGAACCGACGACGAGAACCTTCAGACTATTCCCACTCGATGGTGCCGGGCGGTCGGGGGGTCGGGGGGCACTCCCCCACAAATAGATTCATGCGAGACACTCCGGCGAATCTATTCCCACTCAATCGTGCCCGGCGGCTTCGACGTGATGTCGAACACGACCCTGTTGACGCCCTTCACCTCGTTGACGATTCGGTTGCTGATGCGCGCCAGCACCTCGTATGGCACACGGGCCCAATCCGCTGTCATCGCGTCTTCGCTGGTCACGACTCGCACGGCCACGACGTTGGCATACGTCCTGTAGTCGCCCATCACGCCCACCGTTTCGAGTGGCGTCAGCACGGCGAAAGATTGCCAGACCTGGCGATAGAGCCCGAAATGCTTGATCTCGTCCACGACCACCCAATCCGCGTTGCGGAGGATCTCGAGGCGCTCCGCCGTCACCTCTCCGAGGCAGCGGATCGACAGGCCCGGCCCCGGGAAGGGTTGGCGGTAGACCATCTCCTCGGGCATCCCTAGCTCGACCCCGACCGCGCGAACCTCGTCTTTGAAGAGGTAGCGAAGCGGCTCGATGAGCTGAAAGCGAAGGCCTGGGGGCAGGCCGCCGACGTTGTGGTGGGTCTTGATCTTTACCGCGGTCGCGGCCACGTCAGGTGCGGTGGACTCGATGACATCGGGATACAGCGTCCCCTGCGCAAGGAAGTCGATGTGCCCAAGCTTCGTCGCCTCGGCTTCGAAAACGGTGATGAACTCGCGACCCACGATGCGCCTCTTCTCCTCCGGGTCGGTGACCCCGCGCAACGCGTCGAGGAACCGCGCCGTGGCATCGACATAGCGAATGTTCATGTCGAGGTTGCCATGCATCACCGCCAGCACGCGCTCAGGCTCCTCCTTGCGCAAAAGGCCGTTGTTGACGAACACGCACGTGAGCTGGTCGCCAACCGCGCGATGGACGAGCGTTGCGGCCACTGCGGAATCGACGCCACCTGACAGCGCGCAGATCACGCGCCCGGAGCCCACCTGCGCGCGGATGCTGTCGACCGCCTCGGCGATGAAAGAGCCCGCCGTCCACGATGGGTCGCATTTGCACACGCGGAAGAGGAAGTTGCGCAGGACCTCGCGCCCGCTCGGCGTGTGCACGACCTCAGGATGGAACTGGATCCCGTAGATGCCCTTGCCGTCGGTGAAAGCCGCGACCGGAGAGTTGCCGCTGGAGGCGAGGGCGTGGAAGCCGGGCGGCATCTCGGTCACGGCGTCGCCGTGGCTCATCCACACCGGCAGCTCGCCGCTCAGTCCTTCGAACAGCGAGGCCGGCTCTCGAACCGCGAGCAGCGCGGGGCCGTACTCGTGCGCCCGCCCCGGGTCGACCTTGCCGCCGAGGTGATGCGCGATGAGCTGCATGCCGTAGCAGATGCCCAGCACCGGGACCCCTGCGCGGAGCGCCTCGGGGTCGACCTGCGGCGCTCCGGGTTCGTAGACGCTGGCGGGGCCGCCACTGAGGATGAGCCCCGCGGGTTCGCGCTGCTTCAGCTCCGACCACGGAGTCGTCCCGGGCACGAGCTCGCAGTACACCTTGGCTTCGCGAACCCGGCGCGCGATCAGCTGGCTGAACTGCGATCCGAAGTCGAGGACCAGTACTGTTTGCTGGCGCATCGCAGGGGTGGATTCCTTGCCAGGCCGGGCAGCCGTGGCGGTCCGGCTCAGCTCAGCCCTTCCCCATGCCCACGTGCTGGGCTTGCTGGAGCGACTTGCCCTCCGATGTGATCGATGGCGCGATGACCATCTCGACGTGCTGGAACTCGGCGATGTCGTGCGCGCCACAGACTCCGAGCGCCGATCGCAGAGCGCCGGCGAAGTTCTGGCTGCCGTCGTCGACGCGGGCCGGGCCGAGCAGGATCTCCTTGAGGGTCGCCTTCGTGCCCACGTGCACCCGAGTGCCACGCGGAAGGTTCGGGTCCGGCGTCGCCATGCCCCAGTTGTAGCCCTTCGAAGCCGATTCCTCGGCTCCGGCGAGCGGGGTGCCGATCATGACCGCGTCGGCGCCTGACGCGAACGCTTTGCAGACATCGGCGCCGATGCGCATGCCACCGTCCGTGATCACGGCGACGCGCATACCGCCACGGCGCATGTGCTCGTCTCGCGCCGCGGCCACGTCAGCGGTCGCCGTGACCTGCGGAACGCCGACGCCGAGGACCCCCCGCGTCGTGCATGCGGCACCTGGGCCGACCCCGACGAGGATGCCGGCGATGCCGGTCTCCATCAGCTCCAGCGCGGTTTCGTAGTGAACGCAGTTGCCGACGACGACCGGGATGTCGCACTTGTTGACGAGCTCATCGAACGCGAGCTGGTGATAGGACCTCGACGAGTGGCGCGCGCTGAGCACAGTCCCCTGGACGACCAGGACGTCGGCTCCGGCTTTCTGCACCAGCTCCGCCCGCTCTTCGGCCCGGGCTGGAACCGTCGAGACTGCGCAGGGGACGCCGGCGGCCTTGATCGCAATGATGCGCTCGGTGATCAGCTGTGGCTTGACCGGTTCGCGATACGCCTCTTTGAGGATGGCGTTGATGGTTGACTTGTCAGCCGCGGCGATCCGTTCGATGATCGGCCTGGAGTCCGCATAGCGCGTATGGACGCCGTCGAGGTTGAGGACCGCGACCCCGCCGAGCTTGCCCATCGCGATCGCAAATTCGACGTCGACGACCCCGTCCATCGCCGCTCCCCATACGGGGATGTCCAGCCGAAAGCGATCGCCCATCGAAAACGTGATGTCGACCTCATCGGGATTGAGCGTGACACCACCGGGTACCAGCGCGACCTCGTCGAAACCGTAGGCGCGTCGCGCGCGCCGCCCGATCCCGATCTCGAGGCCAGACTGCTCCCGGGTCACCGCGTCACGGGTTGCGAGCCGGCTCTGATTCAGGCTGTGTTTACTCCAATGGCGGCGGGGTTCGATGAATTATATGAGATCAGTTGCCTCCCCACGTAGTGGGGAGCTCCGTTCCGCTTGCGGAACGGGGTGGGGAGAGCCGACAACCAATATCCTTTTAAGAGATGTATCGCACTCTCGAATATCTCCGCGGAATCTCAGACTCCGACGTGCGCCGTCTTCGTGCGGCCGGGATCAAGCACACCAACCAGCTCCTCCATCGCACATCCCTCGAGATAGATCGCAAGCGCCTTTCGAAACGCACCGGGATAACAACTGACCGGCTGCTGGGGTTCGCGCACCAGTGCACCCTGATGGAGGTGTCGGGCATGGAGCATCACCTGCAGACGATCCGGCGCTTCGGCATCGAGACCATGAAGGACCTGCGTTCGCAGGATGCGCAAACATTGCATTCGAGGCTGGCCGATGCGGTTGGACTCGCCGGCGCTCCGAGCCGATCCGACGTTCAGTACTGGATCAGCCAGGCGACCGGACTGGACATCATCGAAGAGCCCGAACCGACTCCAACGACGTCCCGCATCACGTAGTCGACGGTCGGCCAATCGCGTTGGCCGGCGGTTCGTCTTCGCCAAATAAAAGGTCGGCAGCTGCAGCGCCCGACAACGTAGGTGGATACGGTCGCGCAGGCACTCGCGCCTCGGCGGCGCCCGGACTATCCACAGGACCTACCTCGACAAGCTCCCACCTCGAGCCGCGCTGAAAGAAGTTTCGCCTGCTCTTTCTAAAGCGGCTTACGTCAGCCAGGACGCGTCGCACGCTGCGAGCGTCAGCTTTCAGGTTGACTCGTCGCTGAATCGCCCGCGCGATCTCGCGCGCGGTCATGGGGCCATTGCCTCGCATCGCAAAGACGATGAGCTCGGACAGCCGCTCTTCCGCCGCCATGGCTCGAGTCTATTCCTGCGCCACGGCTCTAGACGAAGACACCCCGGCGCAGCTTCAGGTTGTCGTAGATGCCCTTCTGGATCGTGTTGCGCACCTCGTCGGAGATCGTCATCACCATGTGCTGATCGCTCGCAGACTCAGGCGGGTGGTTCTCAGTGTGGACCGGCGGATGGAACTGGATCCGCCACTTGCTAGGCAGCGGGATCACGCCCAACGGCCCGAGCCACGGCCAAATCGGAGTGATGGGGAAATAAGGCAGGCCGAACAGCCGCGCCACCGGCGTGGCGTCCGCCACCATCGGATAGATCTCCTCAGAACCGACCACGGAGACGGGGATGATCGGCGCTCCCGCACGGATCGCGGTCCCCACAAAGCCTCCGCGGCCGAACCGGCGCAGGCGATAGCGATCCTTGAACGGCTTTCCGGTGCCCTTGACGCCTTCGGGGAAAACGAGCACGAGCTCGTCGCGCTCCAGGAGACGCCGCGTGTCGTCAGGGTGCCCCACGGTCTGGCCGGTGCGCCGTAAGAACCAGCTGAGGACTGGCATGCCCATGAAGAGGCTGGCGACCAGGGCGCGCACGTGCCGTGGGTGCGGATGCTCGGCGAAGATCGCCGTCTTGATCATGGTGCCGTCCCATGGCAAGACGCCCGCGTGGTTCGAGACGAGCAGCGCTCGGCCGGTGGCCGGAACATTTTCGATCCCGGTCGTCTCGACCCGCCAGTAGTCCCGATACAGGGCCTTGAACAAAACGAGGAACGACTCTGTCCACTCGGCGTCGAAACCGAAATCGTCGACCGCATAGTCGGCACCTCGCCTCGCGAGCTCGCGCTGCTGGTAGAGAAACTGCACGATCTCCATCAGACGATTCATGTCGATGACGTCTCGCCCGGTCATCTCACGCAGGCGCGTCGACAGCTCGTTGATGCCCTGCATCGCATACATCGGCGCCTGTCGCTGCAACCGACGAATCGGCTTCGGTACCCGGAGGCGCGGAGCCGCGGGAGGCGACACGACCTTGGCGTTGCGACTGCGTCGCCGTAGCGCCTTGCTTTCTATGGAAGCGGCCCGCTGAGCCATCACTTATGCGCCGTAAGCGCCGCAACAGGATGGCCGTTTCGCGCCAGCCTCCGCCGGCGCTGGAGATAGACCTGGAGCTCGTACTCCTGAGGCGGTGACGGGGATTCGATGACCTCGACGTCCTTGCCGCGGGCGAGGCTGTCCATCACGGCCCTTGTGGTGTATGCGGGCTTCCATCCGAACGTTGAGGCCAGCCGCGAGCAGTCCGCAACCGAACCAAACGCCAGCACGTCCGCAAGGTGTTCGGGAATATCGATTCCGGTGGCCTTCAGTGCGAGGCGCCCGAGCCAGCGGCCGTACGGAGGCAGAATGGGCAAGGCCTTCCCGCCCATGATC
>DATNOD010000209.1:0-3376 GCA_035601515.1 Candidatus Eiseniibacteriota bacterium
GAGATGCTCAACCGAGGGCGGCCGACGGTCTCGTTCGAGTTCATGGCCCCTCGAGATGAGAACGAGGTCGAGGTGCTCGAAAAGACAGTCGCGGCCCTGGCCGGCCACGCGCCCGATTGGGTGTCCGTGACCTACCGCCTCAAAACGGGTGAGCAAACTCTGCAGCTCGTAACGAGGATCAAACGGCAGTACCACATCGAAGCGATGGCCCACCTCACGTGTGCCAACTCACGTGACGACACGCGACGAATCCTCAACTGGATGGAGCGTGAAGGCGTCGCCAACGTGCTCGCGCTCCGGGGCGATCCGCCCGGACCGGGCGAGCCGTTTCAACCCACCGACGCCGAGCTCGTTCACGGCAGCGACCTGGTGGCATTTGTGCGCGGCAACGGCTACAGGCTCGGCATCGGTGCCGCATGCAGCGCGGAGAAGCACCCGGAGAGCCCCGACCTTGAGCACGAGTTCCGATACATGCGGCTGAAGGTCGAGTCCGGCGCCGACTTCCTCATCACCCAGCTGTTCTTCGACAACCGCTTCTATTTCGACCTGGTCGCCCGCGCTCGGGCCGCGGGCATCAATGTGCCGATAGTTCCGGGCCTGATGCCCATCCCAAGCCGCCGATCGCTGGCGTTCGTGACGCAGATGTCAGGGGCGACCGTTCCTGAGCCGCTGCAGCGGTTGATCGATGAGCAGCCCGACGACGAGGGCATCCGCAAAGTCGGTGTGGAGCACTGCATCAAGCAATGCGCGGGCCTGCTCGAATCCGGCGTGCCCGGCCTCCACTTCTACACCTTCAACCGCGCGCGCGCCCCGATCGAGATCCTCGGAGCGCTTCGCGGCCAACAGCTGCTCGCGTCTTAAACCCCGCGAGCCGATAACCTTTTCGAGCCATGCTGGCAGGAATCGACCTCGGCGGAACTCAGGTGCGCGTGGCTCTGGCGCGCTCGGACGGGAACCTGGTCACGAGCGTCAAGACCAAGACGCCTCTCCTCAAGACGCCGCAAGGCCTGGTGGACTGGGCTGCGGCGGAGATCGAGCGCCTTCGCGGCAACCAGAAGGTGACCAGCATCGCGATCGGGGCTCCGGGTCCCATCGACATCAAGCGCGGAGTCCTCGTCAACCCGCCTAACCTGCCGTGGAAGAACGCGCCCCTGGTGAAGATGCTCAATCGCGCCACGGGCGCCAAGGTGCACCTCGCGAACGACGCTGACATGGCTGGGCTGGGCGAGTTCCACCGCGGCGCCGGGCGCGGGACTCGCAACATGGTCTACATCACGTGGTCGACCGGGGTGGGCGGTGGTCTGATCATCGATGGCCGCCTCCATCGCGGTGGTCACGGGACTGCGGGCGAGATCGGGCACATGATCATCGACCCCAACGGCCCCCTCGACAACTGCGGTCAGTACGGCTGCCTCGAAGTCTTCTGCGGAGGCGCCAACCTCGCAAAGGAGACCGGACATCCCGCGTCTGAATTGTTTGCAGCCGCCGCGCGCGGCGAGAGGCATGCGCGCATGGTGGTCGAGCGATCGGCGCGATACATGGGCCTCGCCTTGATCAGCCTCACCAACGCGATCGACCCGGAGATGTTCGTGCTTGGAGGCGGCGTCACGCGATCGTGGAGGCTGGTGGCTCCGACCATGCTGGAGACGCTGCGGTCCTCGCCGTTCATCAAGCCTGCCCGCCGGCCCAAGGTCCGCCGCGCCCGATTGGGCGACCGCGCCGGCCAGGTAGGGGCCGTGGAATGGGCGCGGATCAACCAGTAGCGGATCGACCGATAACCGATGAGGAGATCCGCCGGCTCCTGAAGCAGGCCGCGTCCGAGCTGGGGGCCAGCGCGTGGATCGTCGGCGGCTATGTGCGCGACAGCCTGCTTGGACGCCCGCGCCCGAACCTGGACGTCGTCGTCGAGGGCGGGTTGGGATTGGACCTGGCGCGCCGGTTCGCTGAGCTCGCCGGCGCGGGCGAGCCCGTGATCTTCGAGCGTTTCGGCACGGCCCAGGTCACCTTGCCTGGGCACCTGGTCGAGTTCGTGTCAGCCCGTCGCGAGTCGTACGCCCCCGACTCACGCAAGCCGATGACCGAGGACGCCACGCTCGACGACGACATCCGCCGTCGCGATTTCACGGTCAACACGCTGCTGATGGACTTCGAAGGGAACGTCCGAGACCCGCTCGGCCGCGGCCTTGCCGACCTCGAGGCGCGCATGCTGCAAACCCCTGCCGATCCGGTCCAGACGTTCAACGACGACCCGCTGCGCATGCTGCGGGCGATTCGCTTCGCCGCCCAGCTTGGGTTCGATCTTGCCCCCGATTTGTCACCCGCCATGCGCAAGATGCGCGACCGGGTCGGTCCCCCCGCGCTCTCGGTCGAACGCGTCGCCGACGAATTGCGGAAGATGCTGATCTCCGACCGGCCCAAGTTGGCGCTCGAGCTTCTCGACGAGTCCGGATTGCTCGAAGTCATCCTGCCCGAGGTGGCTGCCTGCAAGGGGGTCCAGCAGGGCGGCTACCACACCCATGACGTATTCGGTCACACGCTCCTCGCCGTAGCCGCCACGCCATCGGACCTCCTCGTGCGGCTGGGCGCCCTGTTCCACGACGTCGGCAAGCCGGCGACCGCCGCGGGCGACGGCACGTTCATGGGCCACGACGCTGTGGGTGCGGAGATCGCGACGCGGGTGCTCGAACGGCTGCGTTTTCCTCAAAAGGAGATCGAAAACGTCGCCCAGCTCGTGAGGCTGCATCTACGGCCGGTGTTCTACAGCTCGGAGTGGACCGATGGCGCGGTGCGCCGCCTAGCCCGCGATGCGGGGGAGTTGCTTGAACCGCTCATGGCACTCGCGCGAGCTGACATCGAAGCGTCTGCCTATCCGTACCCGGAGAAAATTGACGAGCTGCAGGCACGGCTAAATGCGGTTCTTGCCGAACACCCGTCGCGAATGGCGGCTCCTGTGGACGGAGACGACATCATGCGGGTGCGCCGGATCGGACCGGGGCCCGAGGTCGGCCGAATCAAACAGCGACTGACGGAGCTGGTGATGGACGGAGCACTCGAACCCACCCGCGAGGCGGTGCTCTCGTACCTCGAATCACACCGGGACCTTTAGTCAACGCTCAATGCCGCGTTAGGCCAGCACCAGCTATGCTGCGGAAGGAGTTGGGGCGAGCGGGGAGGCTGGGGCATTTGGGAGGCGCAATGACGACTGAGACGAGTGTGGAGACGTTGGGGGCCCCGCCTGTAAACGGGGGGCGTGAGGCCGCTGCAGCCGCAGAGGCCAAGCCGACCGTGCTGTCGCGCGACGACACGTTCAATGGCCGCCTGCAGATTCGTGGTAGCGGCCAGGTCCTGGGCAATTTCACGGGCCAGGTCGAATGCG
>DATNOD010000210.1:0-29002 GCA_035601515.1 Candidatus Eiseniibacteriota bacterium
TCACCTGCAGCTGCATTTGCACGAGCTGGACGGGGCGGAACGGTTTGCCGTCGCACTTTCCGCTCTCCGGTCCTTGCTCGCCTCGGTCAAACGGTGAGCGCCGGCCGGTACGTCGCCACAGTCGACGTGGGCTCGTCGTCAGTACGGGCGATGCTCTGGGACTTTCAGGGTCGCCAGGCGCGAGGTCTCGAAGTCCAACATGAGTACGCAGCTGCAAACGAGATCGACGCCGATCGGCTTGTCCGTCTGGTCGTTCGATCTCTCGTCGAGCTGATGGGCCTCGCCGGCCCACGAAGAGCGGAGCGGATCGCCGCCGTTGGATTTTCAACGTTCTGGCACGGGCTCCTCGGCGCCGACGACTCGAAACGTGCGCTGACTCCGGTGTACCTCTGGTCGGACGTCCGGAGCTCGAGCGCCGCGGAACATCTGCGCGAGCGCCTCGATGCCGATGATGTCTGGCGCCGAACCGGCTGCCCGCTCCACGCGAGCTACTGGGCAGCCAAGCTGTGGTGGCTGCGTGAGGAACGACCCGACCTCTGGCGTCGCCAGGTGCGATGGCTGAGCTTCGGCGACCTGCTCTTCTGGCGTTTGTTCGGCCGCCTGGGCACCAGCCTGTCGATGGCCTCCGGAACGGGACTGCTCCGGATCGACGACCGCAAGTGGGATGAAGAGCTGCTCGCCGAGCTGCGCATCGGGCCAGAAAGCTTGCCGCCGCTGGCGAAAGCCGAGCAGGGATTGACGCCTGCGTACGCAAGAGTCCTGCCTCAGCTGGTGGACAAACCGTGGGTGCACGCCGCCGGAGACGGTGCCCTCGCGAACCTCGGCAGCGGCTCCACCACGAAGGCCAATCGGGCGATCACCATCGGCACCTCCGCCGCATTGCGGGTGATGCACGGTCCTTCGACCGCGAGCCTCCCCCGAGGACTATGGCGCTACAGGCTCGATGAGTCGCGACTCGTCACCGGCGGGGCGCTAAGCAACGGAGGCAACCTCCGCGATTGGCTGCTGACGAACTTGCGCACCGGCTCGCGGTTTCCCCGCGCGGCGCTCGGTGCGCACGGCCTGACATTCCTTCCGCACCTGTTTGGAGAGCGCAGCCTCGGTTACGCTGCTGATGCATTTGGCGCCGTCGCAGGCCTCACCTCAGCCAGTACCGCGGACGACATCATGCAAGCCGCCTACGAGGCGGTGGCGGTGCAGCTCGCGCAGATCGACAGCAAGCTGGACGAGATCCTTCCGGGCGCGGCACGCCTGGTGGCGAGCGGCGCGGCGCTGCTCAACTCGCCGGAATGGATGCAGATGATCGCCGACGCCACCGGGCGGCCCGTCGCCGCCTTGCGCGTAAGGGAAGCATCAAGCCGGGGTGCCGCCTTGTTCGCGATGGAGAGCTTGGGAATCAAGGCGCCCGCCGTCAATGAGTCGGGGACGGCGAAGGTCTTCATCCCGCGCCGGATGAATGCGGCCGCTTACAGAAAGATCGAGGCGCGGCAAGCTGCCCTGTACCAGGCGCTCATCAAAGACCGCATCCTGGATCGCATCCCATGAGCGTCGATTATTTGCGTTCGCTTTACAGCCTCGACGGCCAGGCCGCGATCGTCACCGGCGGCACTGGCGTTCTGGGTCGAGGCATGGCTATGGCATTGGCGATGGCCGGCGCAAAAGTCGGGGTGCTTGGACGCCGGAGGGCCGTGGCCGAAGAGGTGGCCGCGCAAATCCAGGCGCGTGGCGGCGACGCGATGGCACTCCCGGCCGACGTTCTCGACCGGGAGTCGCTCGTCGCCGCTCGAGAGAGCGTCATCGGGCGGTGGGGAGGGGTCCACATCCTGGTCAACGCCGCAGGGGGAAATATGCCCGGGGCAGTCCTTGGCGAGACTGCCGACGTCTTCACGATGTCGGCGGCCGCTTTCAAGGAAGTGGTCGACCTGAACCTCAGCGGCACGTTGATACCCAGCCTGGTTTTCGGTGAGGCGATCGTCCAAGCCGGGGGCGGCGCGATCGTCAACATCTCGTCAATGTCGTCGACTCGCGCTCTGACGAGAGTGGCCGGCTACGGCGCGGCGAAGGGAGCCGTGGAGAACCTCACGCGGTCGCTCGCGGTCGAGCTTGGGCGGCGGCACGGAGACTCGATACGCGTCAACGCCATCGCCCCTGGATGGTTTGTCAGCGATCAGAATCGGGCGCTGCTGCTCGAGGCTGACGGAACCACCCTGACCAAACGTGGGGCGGCGGTCATCCGGAACACGCCCGTCGGCCGCTTCGGCGTACCGGACGACCTGGCCGGCGCGCTCGTCTGGCTCTGCGGTCCGGGGGCACGATTCGTGAACGGCATCGTGGTGGCGGTTGACGGTGGCTTCAGCGCCTTCAGCGGTGTCTGAATGAACGAAGACGAAGCCCGGGAAACGCTCGCGCGCGGGCTGATCGGCCTGCGCCCAGGGCGCCGAGTGCTCGTGCTTCTGCCTGACGGCACCCGGCACGCTCCAATTCCGCTCATGTTTCGACTCCTACAAGACCTGATCGGCAAGCGAGCGGTGCGACTCGACTTCCTGATCGCGCTCGGCACTCACCCGGCCATGCCAGACGACGCGATCGGCCACTTGCTCGGAATCTCGGCTGCGGAGCGTGAAGCTCGGTATCCCAACACCTCGATCCACAACCATGAGTGGGGAAGGCCACAGGCCCTGGAGCGGTTCGGAACGCTCACTTCGGCCGAAGTCGAGAAGCTGACCGACGGCATCCTCGCCGAAGCGATGCCTATCGATCTCAACCGCATGATCCTCGACTATGACGAGCTGATCATTTGCGGCCCAGTTTTTCCGCACGAGGTGGCGGGATTCTCAGGCGGCGCCAAGTACATCATCCCGGGCATCGCAGGACCGGCCGTCATCAGCGCCACGCACTGGCTGGGTGCACTTGTCTCGAGCATGCGAACGATCGGCGTCAAGGACACGGCGGTTCGGCGGGTCATCCACCGCGCCGCCGAGCTCGTGCCCACTCCGATCACGTGCATCGCGCTGGTGGTTCGAGGTGACGAGCTGCATGGAATGTGGGTTGGTGACTACCAGGAAGCCTGGATCGAGGCGGCCGGCCTATCGGCGAAGCTCGAGATCATCGAGGTACCGCATGGCTTCCGCAGGGTGTTGTCGATGCCGTCCACGATCTATGACGACCTGTGGACGGCGGCGAAGGCCATGTACAAGACCGAGCCCGCGATAGCTGACGGCGGCGAGGTCGTCATCTACGCGCCGCACCTCACCGAGATTTCGTATACGCACGGACGCTTGATCGACCAGGTCGGGTATCACGTGCTCGAGTACTTCACGAAACAGCCCGATCGTTTCGCCTCGATCCCCGGCATGATCAAGGCGCACAGCACTCACGTCAAAGGCGCGGGAGCGTACGACGCGACCAGCAGAGTTGAGGAACCGCGAATCCAGGTCACGCTTGCGACCGGCATCTCGGAGGAGCGCTGCCGGCGCGTCAACCTCGGCTACATGGATCCACTTGAGATCGACCCGTCCGAGTGGGAGCATCGTGAAGCTGAAGGTGTCCTCGTCGTCCGGAATGCGGGCGAGATGCTCTACCGGGCGAAGGACGTTTCCTGGCGTGGTGTCAGGCCGGCCGAGCCTGTGCTCGATCTTTCTGAAGGCTAATCTGTTTCGGTGCCGCAGCTATCCGATTTCCGTCTCGGCGCCGACGTCGTCGCCAAAGATGGAGGCAAGGCTGGAACGCTCACCAGCGTTCTGGTCGAGGCTGCCGGCTTCGATCCCAAGGCGCTCGTCGTCAAAGACGAGTCAACGCTCGCCGGGCGATTGGTGTCGGACGAGAAGTTCTTCATCACCGACGAGGTCGTAATCCCGATCGCGGCCGTCGAATCGGCTTCGCACGACCTGATCCGGCTCTCGCTGTCGGTCGACGATATCCGCAAACAGCCGCCCTACCTGAGCTATCGGTTCGGCGCGCTCAGCGCTGGCGAAGCGGGCCTCGAAGAGGTCGACTTCCTGGGCGGCGGCCTCGGGCTGCCCGCCAACGCTCAAGAGGTCGCCAACAAGCCGGCGGACCAGATCGAGATCGACCATGACGAAAACGTGATGTTGGGCACGACTGGTCACAGGCTGGGCCGCGTCCAGGATGTCCTGTTCGACAACGGTGAGCTGGTCGGCATCGTCATCAAGCCCGAAGGCTTCTTCAAGCACGATGTGGTGCTGCCGATACGGTTCATCTCTCGCGCGGACGACATGGCGCTTTTCGCCGACCTGAAGGCGTCCGACGTCGAGCACCTCGAGCCGTTTGTCGAACCGAAGTAGCGAATGGGAACCGTAACGATCGCCGCCACCTTTGGCGCCGGAGGCAGCATCATCGGGCCCGCCGTTGCCAAACGATTGAAGCTGCCCTTCGTGGACCGAGCCATCCCGACATCGCTCGTCGAGAAGATTCATGAACCCCTGGTCGCGGCCCTCGCCGACGATTCCGAGCGAGGCAGTGCCGTCGGCCGGGTGCTGAACAGCGCGCTCAACTACAGCGGTCTATGGGTTGGCGTTCCCATTGCGGAGTCTGAGCTCGGGGTTTCGCCTGAGGTTGCGAAGACCGAAGCGGCTATTCGCCGGTTACCGGGCGCAGGCGGTGCGGTGATCCTGGGCCGAGCGGGGGTGTTCGTCTTGAAAGGCTACCCCGATGTCCTTCACGTTCGGCTGGACGGAGAGGTCGAAGCCAGGCGGAGAGCGGCGATGGTCCACGAAGGCCTCGATTACAAGACCGCCGCCAGGATGCAGCAAGAGACTGACCAGGCTCGGCGCGCTTACGTCAGCCACTTTTATCCAAGGGCGGGCGCCTGGGAAGATCCGCGCTGTTACGACCTGGTTCTCGACAGCACGGCGATATCCCTTGACGCGTGCGTCGACATCATCGTGCTCGGGGCCAAGGACCTCTTCGCGAAATCCGCGGCGGCTCGCGAGCCCAGGGCGAAGTAAGACTTGGCGAGCGCCGCGGCACCCTCGTTGATCGCACTGCCGCCTCGGACGAAGCTGGCGATCCTGGGCGCGATCCTGCTGACCTTGTTCCTGGCCTCCCTCGACCAGACGGTCGTCGGGACAGCCCTGCCGCGAATCGTCACCGACCTCAACGGCGCGAGCCTCTACTCCTGGGTGGTCAGCGCGTATCTGCTGTCATCGACGGTGACCGTTCCCATCTATGGCAAGTTCTCCGACGTGTTCGGTCGCAAGGCGATGTTGATCATCGGCGTGTGCCTGTTCCTCGCGGGTTCGTGGATGTCCGGCGCCTCGCAGAATATGAATCAGCTGATCGCCTTCCGAACCGTCCAGGGCCTCGGTGCGGGCGCGCTCTTCCCGATCGTCATCGCGATCATCGGCGACCTATACAGTCCGCGCGAACGCGGGCGGTTCCAGGGACTGTTCGGAGCTGTTTTCGCTCTCAGCTTCATCGTCGGTCCATTTATCGGCGGCTGGATCACCGACCACATCAGCTGGCACTGGGTCTTCTATGTCAACGTGCCGTTTGGAATCGCATCGCTCATCGTGCTGGCGACGGTGCTCCCGAGCGCGGGGCGACGCGTAGCATCGATCCGAGATCTCGACTACATAGGCATTGCGCTGTTCACTGCCGGCGTGGTTCCTTTCATGCTCGGGCTTACGAACAAAGGCACCGTCAACAGCTCGGGCCAGCTCGCGAACTGGACAGACTCCGATGTGGGCGGGCTGATCCTGATCGGCCTCGTGATCCTGGCGATTTTTCTGTTCGCGGAGTCGAGGGCTAAGGAGCCGATCATCCCGCTCGATTTGTTCGGGGATAGGGACTACGCCATGAGCATGGCCGCGGTGTTCGCGTTCGGCATCGCGATGTTCGCGGCCGTCATCTTCATGCCTCGCTTCTATCAAACGGTTCGCGGCATCAGCGCCACGGCGTCGGGTTATTACATCTGGCCACTGCTGGTCGGGCTGATTGGCGGCAGCATCGGTACCGGGCTCCTGATCAGCAGGCTCGGCCGGTACAAATGGCTGATGACCGGCGGAGCCGTGGTGATGCTGGTGGGCGGCTTTTTGATGACGCACGTGACTGCCGATGTGTCCGATTGGGTGCTGTGGACCTGGATGCTCATCCTCGGCCTCGGCATCGGACCGGCGATGGCTGGATTCACGGTGGTGGTGCAGAACTCGGTGCCTCCGAGTCGGCTCGGCGTGGCTACGAGCACACTCACTTTTGTTCGCCAGATCGGCGCTTCCGTCGGGCTGGCGGCCGCGGGCACGATCTTCTCTTCATCGTTTGCCAGCCGGCTGCCGGTCAATCTCGCTGACGCGGGGGTGCCGTCGCCGTTGATCCCCCAGGTGGTCAAGCTCTCCGGTGCACTGCAAAACGTTGGCAACGGCCGCGCCCTGCTCGAGCATCTTCTGCAAGGGCCGCAACAGGCTCTGATCCCACACATCATCGCCGGTGCCAACAATGCCCTGGCACTTGCGATCGGCGACCTCTTCTGGATCACGATCTTCTCCGGGACGGCGGGTCTTGCCTGCACCTTGCTGCTTCGCGATCGGCCGCTGCCGACCGCCATCGAGCTACGGTCTGGAGCGCTCGCCGCCGTTTCGGAGCCTGCCTAGGGCCTAGGGTTAGGCGTTCGCGATCACGATCACCGCGACCTGCCCGCCCAGACGCGACACGCGTTGCTCTTTGACCACCTTCACTCCCGTATCCGCGAGCATGGCCTGGAGGTGGGCGCGATCGGGGAACTGATGGATCTTCAGCAAGGCGTGGACTGGCTTCATGAATCCAGATGCGACGAAGTCGGCGAGCAGCCAGCGACCGCCCGGAGTTAATACTCTGGCCACCTCGGCGGCGCCGCGTGCCTGGTCCTGCCAGTGGTGAAACGTCATCGTGCTGAACACCAGGTCGAAGGAACCGTTCGGAAACGGGAGGCCTTCCGCGATGGCTTGACGGAACTCGATGGTGCCTGCGGGAGTCGTGCTCTGCGCGTACTTCACCATCTCTTCCGCGGCGTCGACGCCGACAAGCCTTGCGTCAGGGAAGCGACTGCGCGCCGATTTGAGCAGCTTCCCGGTGCCACATCCGACGTCGAGGATCGCGCCGGGTCGGCCAACCTGCTCCGCCGCTACCTCCAACACCGCTCGCTGGATCGGGTTGAAGATGATGCGCTGCATCCAGTGGCGGTCGTAAGTGGTCGCCCAACGGTTGAACCGGTCGACGTCGTGGCCGTGAGCCATGGAATCAGATCGTATCCGTGCGGCGCAACGGCCACCGTCCTACCATTCCGCGAAGGAAAATCGATGTGGCTTTCGTAACCCGTCTTTCCCTCCGCCTCGGGGTCGTTGTCCTGCTCGGGGTCGTGCTGCTCTTCGGGGCCGGCATCTTCGCAGCGACTCAGGTCCAGCAGGACCTCCTGCCGGACATCTCAGTGCCGGCGGTCATCGCGATCACGCCGTATCCAGGCGCCTCACCTGAGGTCGTCGACGAGCAGGTCGGCGTCCCGGTCGGAAATGCCATGCAGGGTATCGCCGGCGCGGACACCGTTCAAACGACCTCCACCCAGGGGGCGTCGCTGGTCATCGTGCTGTTCAAGGACGGCACGGACATCAAGTCGGCGGAGCAGGACGTGAACAGCGCTCTGTCGAAAATTCGCCCGCTGCTCCCTCCGCAAGCGCTCTCGTCGACTGTGCAGACCTTCTCCACCAACAGCCTGCCGATCCTCGAATATGCAGTCTCCGCGAACGAACCTCTGGGCGATCTGTCCGGCCAGCTGCGAGCCCAAGCGTTGCCAAAGCTCAAGGGCCTTGCGGGCGTGTCCTCGGTGGTGATCACGGGCGCGCCCACCGACGAGGTCGACGTCACCCTCGACCCGGCGAAGCTGGCGGCGAACCGCGTGACGGTTACACAGGTGGCGGCCGCGCTGCAGCAGGCCAGCATCGTCGCGTCGATCGGGTCCCTCAAGCAGGGTTCGGCCACGATCCCGCTGCAGGTCTCGGGGTCGTTGATCAGCGTCGACCAGATAGGAAAGCTCACGGTCACTCCCCCGGCGATCGGCAGCAAGCCTGCGGCGCCGGTGCGGATCGATCAGCTCGGCGCCGTGCAGGTCGTTTCCATCCCCGCCGACACGATTACGCGCACCAACGGGCAGCCCAGCATCGGCCTGCGGATCATCAAAGGCCCGAACGCAAACACCGTGACCGTGGCCCATGAGGTCTGGGCGGTGCTGCCCGGCATCAAGTCGTCGATCGGCCGTGGCATTCAAGTGCAGTCGATCCAGGACCAGGCGACGCCGATAACGCAGGCCATAAGCGACATCCTTCGCGAGGGACTGCTCGGGGCTGTGTTCGCGGTGCTGGTGATATTCGTCTTTCTTCGCAGCGCACGCGCGACGGTGGTCGCGGCCATCTCCATCCCGCTCTCCCTGCTCGTCGCGCTCATCGCGCTTTGGTGGCAAGGAATAACCCTCAACATCCTCACCCTCGGCGGGATGATGGTCGCGATCGGGCGCGTCGTCGACGACTCGATTGTCGTCCTCGAGAACATCAGCCGGCATGTGAGCGAAGGCGAGCGGCCACTCGTCGCCGCCTATACCGGTGCCCGCGAGATCATCACCGCCGTCGCCTCGTCGACGTTGACGACGGTCGCCGTCTTCCTGCCGATCGCATTCCTCACCGGAATCGCAGGCAGCTTCTTCAGGCCGTTCGCGCTGACCGTGGTGGTCGCCCTCCTCGCCTCGCTGGTGGTGGCGGTGACCGTCGTCCCGCTGCTCGCCTCACGCCTTCTGCCTGCGATTCGTGCTGAAGGGGTCGAGCGCCGGCTGCGTTGGAGCTGGACGCAGCGGGTCTACGTCCCGGTCATCCGCTGGGCGACCGGTCACCGCCTGCTTACTCTTGGAGCCGCCGCCGCTTTCTTCGCAGCGTCGATGGCTTTGATCCCGCTCCTGCGCGTGAACCTGCTCGACCAATCGTCGAGCCCGACCTTCCCGATCAGCATCACGATGCCGGAGAACTCCACCCTCAACCAGACGGACGCCGAAACGCAGAACGTGGAGACGCTCATCTCAGGCGTTTCCGGAATCAACGCCTATCAGGCCACGGTCGGCGGACAGAGTGATCCGTTCGCGCCTCCAGGCACGATCCCCGCCGACCCGACTCAGGCCTCGGTGCTGGTGCTGGTGCAGAACGGGCAATACGACACCGCCATCAACGCCGTGAGGCACGCCCTCAGCGCTTACAGAGGCATCGCAAAAGTGGTGGTGGGTCAAGCGCAGAACAGCTCCAACGCCAGCAGCAGCCAGATGCAGGTCGACGTTCGCGCCGGCGACCCGGCCACCCTGCAGATCGCCAACCAGCAGGTGCTGACGGCCCTTTCGCGAGTCGCCGGCTTGGCCGAGCTCAAGTCGAACCTGGTCGCATCCAAGCCGCAGTACCAGCTCGTGCCCACCGACAAGCTGCCCGCATCGGGTCTGAACATCCAGACGCTGGCGGCACTGGTCGCCCAGCAGATCAACGGCCAGGTGGCGGCGCAGGCCAACCTGCCGCAAGGCACGATGATCGTCCGCGTGCAGCTGCCGCCGGGCACGGCCGACACGGCTGCGACCCTGGCTGCGCTGCCGATCCCAACCGCATTTGGAATCGTGCCGCTCTCAACCGTGGCGACGATTCGGCAAGTCAGCGGCCCGCAGACGGTGGCTCGAGTCAACGGCGACCGCGACGCCACCATCACGGGGACCATCACCGGCAACAACACACGCGCCGTTCAGAACAGCGTCAGCAACGCGCTTGCCGGGGTCTCGCTGCCGCCTGGTTCATCGATCTCCACAGGCGGGGTGTTCGCCCAGCTCTCGACGGTTCTCAATCAATTCGCGCTGGCGCTGCTGGCCGCCATCGGCCTGGTCTACCTGATTATGGTCGCGACTTTCCGCTCGTTGCTGAAGCCGCTGGTGCTGCTGGTCGCGATTCCTTTCGCGGCGACTGGCGCGATCATCGCCCTGGTCTCCACCAACACGTCGCTCTCGCTGCCCGCGCTGATCGGAGTCCTCATGCTCACGGGAATCGTCGTCACCAACGCCATCGTCCTCCTCGACCTCGTCGAGCAGTACCGAGACCGTGGCCTGAACCTCCACGACGCGATCATCGAAGGGGGGCGCCACCGCCTCCGACCGATACTCATGACCGCGTTCGCCACCATGCTCGCCCTCGTGCCGCTGGCGGTTCTCGGCGGTGGCGGTGGAGTTGGTGGGGCGTTCATAAGCACACCGCTTGCCATCGTCGTCATCGGCGGCCTGTTCACGAGCACGGTGTTGACGTTGATCCTCGTTCCCGTCCTCTACTCGCTGGCGTCGCGATTCGCGGGGCGGCGCTCGACCAAGGAGCTGGACGATCTACTGGACGCGGCGGAGGATCGCAGATTCAAGCCTTTGGGCCTCCGGACCGGCGAGCAGCTGGTGCCGGCAGCCGCCGGCGCGTACGCATTCAGCCTGACGCTCGAGCCCGAGCCGGGCCGGCCGGGCGACCCGAGAGTTCTGGAAGTTCTGGCCCAAAACGGGCTGACCGTCGAGCCGGTGGCCGGGACGGCGAAGATGCGGATCAGCGTCCCCGCGGTTGAGGCCGCGTCCCCTCGCGAAGCCTCCGGTAAGGCCGTCGAACGCGTGCGCCGGCTGGTGCCCCCATCCGGATATCAGCTCTCTGAGCCGGAACAGGTGTCCCCAGCATAATTAGGGCGTGGCCACGACTCGCCCAGCCACAGCGGCTGTCGATCAGAACGACGTCGACGAAGCGCGGGCCTTCAACGCCAAGCTCGAGGCCCTGATCGCAAGCGTTCCCTCCGTCCACACCGTGCCCGTTCAAGCCACCCGAAAGGCCCGTCGCTATGGGACCGGGATCTTCCCGGCGCCGATCTTCCTCGAGGAGGCGCGCGACATCGAAGTCCCCGGCCGCGGGGGCCCGATCAAGGTGCGCGTCATCCGCCCAGATCAAAAGCCAACCGGCATCTACCTACACCTCCACGGCGGAGGCTGGACCCTCGGCGCGCATGACATGCAGGACGTGCTTCTGAAGCAGCTGGCGAACGAGACCGGCTTGGTCGCGGCGAGCGTCGCTTACAGGCTGGGCCCCGAGAACCCATACCCCGCCGGACCAGACGATTGCGAGGACGCGGTGCTGCACCTGCTGGAGAATGGGCCGAAGCTGCTCGGCGCGCCGGCGGCGTTCGCGATTGGAGGCGAGTCCGCGGGAGCTCATCTAAGCGTGGTCACGCTGCTCAGGCTTCGCGACCGCCATGGGATCATGGGCCGCATCGCCGCAGCGAATCTCGTGTTCGGCGCCTACGACCTGAACGGCACGCCGAGCCAGATCCTCTGGGGCGACCGAAATCTTGTCCTGTCACGGCCGATCGTCAAATGGTTCGTCGAGAACTTCGTGCCGGGGAGATCCTTCGAGCACCGGCGCGATCCAGACATCTCGCCGCTCTACGCAAAGCTGGGCGATATGCCGCGGGCTCTGTTCAGCGTGGGCACGATGGATTGCCTCATCGACGACTCCATGTTCATGGCCGAGCGCTGGCGCCTGGCCGGCAACGTCGCCGACGTGGTGATCTATCCCGAGGCCGTGCACGGATTCACCGCGTATCCGACCGGCGTGGCGCGCAAGGCGAACTCCAGGCAGTTCGCGTTCCTGCGCAACGCCCAGAGCTGACCTCACGCTCGCGATCGAACAGGCAGAGTCTTTTTGAACGGCTGCAACACGTGCTTGGCGAACAAGTCGAGCTGCGCGAGGTCCGCAGTCATCGTGTGCATGTGCTCAACCCCGGCGTCGATGCGCTGCTGGATGCGTCCCTGGTTGGGCGAGATGTTCGATCCGATGCTGGCCGGCTACTGGGGCCATGAAGACCTCGACCAGGCCGAAGAGGTCTGCCTCGCGATCATTTCCGCGCATCGAGACAGGGTTGAGGGCAAGGCGGGCTTGCTGCGGGATCCGGAGCGGGCCGCAGGCCGGGTTCGCGGCCTGATGGCCGGCGCGGGGGTCGCAGGCTAGCCCGATGCTTGCCGCCGTCTATCACGGGAGGCGCGACGTTCGCGTTCAGGAGTGGCCTGCGCCGCCCCATCCGCAGCCCGGCTGGGTGACAGTCGCGATCACCTACTGCGGCATCTGCGGCACCGACATCGAGGAGTACCTACACGGTCCCGTGGTGATCCCGACCAGTCCGCATCCCTTGACCGGAGCGCAAGCTCCACTGGTGCTCGGGCATGAGGGCACCGGTGTCGTGCGCGCGGCGGGCGCCGGATCCGGCATCGATCCGGGCACGCGGGTCGGCCTCGAGAACAGCGTCGGCTGCGGATTGTGCGCCGCTTGTCTCGGCGGGAACCGCCAGCTATGCCCGCACCTGGCCGTGATGGGGCTGATGATGGACGGCGCCCTGGCGGAAGCGGTGAACGTTCCGTCGTCGATGTGCGCCCGGCTGCCTGACGGTCTGCCCGACGAAGCGGGTGCGCTCGCCGAGTCGCTGGCCGTCGCGGTTCGGGCCGTGCGCCGCGCCGGCGCCGTCGACGGAGTTGACGTCCACGTGTTCGGCGCGGGGACCATTGGCTTGATGACGGCTCAAGTCGCTCGAGCCGCAGGCGCCCGATCGGTCACCCTTCGCGACCTCTCCGCGCCTAGATTGCGCCGTGCCGAAGCGATGCGTTTCGAAGCGTTGCCGCCCGAGGCGGATGGCGGACGGGCTCCGGTCGTCTTCGAATGTTCCGGTACCGCATCTGGCTTACGAGAAGCGCTCGCCGCGACCGCAAAGAGCGGAACCACAGTGGTGATCGGCGTCCACGACCGGCCTCGCGAGATCGATCTCGTCGCGATGCTGATGGACGAACGGGTGATGCTGGCCTCGCTGTCCCATTCCATGGACGACTATGTCCGAGCAATCGAACTGCTGGACGAGCGCAGCATCCAGATCGAGCCGCTCATCACGGACCGCGTACCTCTCGAGGACGCGGTCGAGAGAGGCTTCGACGCCCTGGTGGCAGACCCGGAGGATCATCTCAAGGTCCTGATCGTGCCTACTTGGCTTTCGACTTCACCACCTCGCGCCGCCCAGACTTTGCCGACCTGAGGATCGCATCGCACACCTCTGACGTCCGATACCCGTCCTCGAACGTCGCTCCATGGGGGCCTACGCGCTTGTTCTTCGCGATGCACTCGATAAGGTGATGCAGCTCGTGCACCATCGTGTGCTCCCAACCGATCATGTGGCCGTGCGGCCACCACCACTGCCAGAACGGGTGGTTGGCCTCAGAGACCAGCACGGTTCGGAAGCCTTGTGCGTCGGCTCCTGGAAGCGAGCCGGGCAGGTGCACCTGCAGCTCGTTCAGGCGCTCCAGGTCGAACCCGATCGACCCCTTTGAGCCGTTGATCTCGAACGTCATCCCGTTCTTGCGGCCGAGGCAGAAGCGCGAAGCCTCGATCGTGCCCACGGCTCCGCCCTTGAAATCGACGACGGCCTCGACCGCATCATCCACGTCGACCGTGCCACCGGGCCGCTTCTTGATGAACGTCCTCGTGGCGCCGCTCACCGAAGTGATGTCACCGACCAGGTAGCGTGCGAGGTCGATCACATGTGCGCCAAGGTCGCCCAGCGCACCGGAGCCGGCGACCTTCCGGTCGAGCCTCCACACCTTCGGGAACGCGGGGTCGGTGATCCATTCCTGCAGGTAGCGGCCGCGAAAGTGGTAGATCTCCCCGAGATCGCCCGCCTCGAGCATCTCACGAGCAAGGCGCACCGCCGGCACGAACCGGTAGTTGAACGCGCACATGTGCTTGACGCCGGTCTTCGCGACGCGCTGCCAGATGTCGTAGCTCTCTTCAGCGGTGCGACCGAGCGGCTTTTCGCAGATCACATGCTTGCCCGCCTCTGCAGCGGCGATCGTTGGCGCCGCGTGCAAATTGTTGGGCGCGCCGTTGTCGAAAAGCTGGATGCGGTCATCGCGCACGAGCCGCTTCCAGTCCGTCGTGTAGCTCTCGTAGCCGTATCGCCGCGCCGCTTCAGCCACTGCCGGCTCATCGCGGCCGCAAATCGCCACGAGCCTGGGCATCAGAGGCGGGGGCCATGTCATGTACTGGATCTTTCGGTAAGCGTTGGAGTGGGCCTTGCCCATGAATGCATAGCCCAACATGCCGACGCCGATGTCCTTGATTTTCTTGCCGCCGGAGGCGGCGCCCATGGTGACGAAGCCGACCTGCTTTTGCTTGCTCATCGCTTTACCCCTTCTTGAACGCGGCGTCGAACGCGACGCTGGAGGGAGCGAAGTCGTTGCGGCGAACCATGGCCAGCGCGTCTGGCGCGCCCCAGTCTCGGTCCATGCCCGAGTCCTCCCATTCGATCGAAAGCGGGCCGTCGTACCCGATTCGGTTCAAGGCACGGATCAGCGATTCGAAGTCCACGTCGCCGTGGCCGGGTGAGACGAAGGTCCAGCCCCGATCCGGCTCGCCGAAGTCGATGTGCGAGCCGAGGATCGACCGGTGTCCGTCGAGCAGCTTCTTCGAGTCCTTTACGTGGACGTGGTAAATGCGATCCGCGAACTCCATGACGAACGCCGCCGAGTCGAGGAACTGGTGCGCGAAGTGGCTGGGGTCAAAGTTGATGCCGAACCCGGGCCGGTTCCCGATCGCGGCCAGCGTCTTGCGCGTGGTGACGAAGTCGTACGCGATCTCGGTTGGATGCACCTCGAGGCCGAAGCGAACCCCCTCTTTGTCGAAGACGTCGATGATCGGGTTCCAGCGCGCCGCGAAGTCGGCATAGCCTCGCTCGACCTCGGCCCAGTCGTTGGGCGGAAACGAATACAGCATGTGCCACGTCTTGGAGCCGGTGAAGCCGTTGACCTGCTTCACGCCGAACCTCGCCGCGGCGCGAGCGGTGTCCATCATCTTTCGCGCGGCGCGCTGGCGCACGCCTTCGGGATCGCCGTCACCCCACACGTCGGGGGGCAGGATGCCTTTGTGCCGGCTATCGATCGGGTCGCAAACAGCCTGGCCGACCAGGTGATTCGAGATCGCCCAGCAGTTGAGGCCGTGGCGCTTGAGGATCTCCCAACGTCCCTTGACATAACCTGGGTCCGCCAGGGCCTTGTCGACCTCGAAGTGGTCACCCCAGCAGGCGAGCTCCAGCCCGTCGAATCCCCAGGCGGCCGCCTTGCCCGCCAGCGTGTCGAGAGTCAGATCGGCCCACTGGCCGGTGAACAGAGTCACAGGACGTCCCATCCGCGCACCTCCTCGAGTGCTGTTACCTGACGGCAGCGGGGTTCGGCTGAGCTACGACCAGATTGACTCGGGCAGCCCGATACTCGGCGACGACCGCCGCGGTGACGCCTTCGTCCGTGATGATCTCCTCGGGCTCCTGCGCCGTGAAGATCGTGAGCAGGGAATCTCTCCCGACTTTGGTGGAGTCCACCAGCGCGACCGTGCGTTGCGAGACACCGCGTGCGGCCCTCAGAGTTCCGGCCAGCGACTGTCGCGTAGTCGTCAGCCCGCGTTCGAGGCTTAGGCCGGCACCCGAGACGAACGCAGCTTGAAAATGCAGGCGGCTCAGGAAATCCTCCGTCCACCCACCACTAATCAAGCGCATGACCTGGTCGACCTCGCCCGGCGTCACGACCAGATGGATGTTGCTCTCGTGGAGCTCGTATGCGATTGCGGGCGAGTTGGTGACCACCGTCAGCGTCTTTGGCGGATGTCGCTCCAGCTGCCGTGCCAGCGCCAGCGAGCTGGTCGAATGGTCGATGAAGATGGTGGAGCCGTCGGCGATCTCGCGCAGCGCCTGGGCCGCGATCACGTATTTGCCGGCGGGATTCTGCCGGGCACGTTTCATGAAATCCGTCTCCACGCCTCGCGCGTCGCCTTCGATGGCGCGGGCGCCCCCTCGGATTCGCGTGATCAGGCCTTCGGTGGCCAGCACCTCGAGGTCACGGTGGACCGTCACCGGTGAGATCGAATACTCGCGCGCGAGCTGGCTGATCGACGCGCCGCCGTTCCGGCGAACGTGAGCGAGGATCTGGATGCGTCGCAGCTCTGGCGGCGGCTGGTCGATCATCAAACCCGGTCCACGAACTCGCGATTCTTGATCTCGAATTTGAGGGGCCGGAAAGCATCAATCGCCTGCACCAGGTGGCGGGCGAATCGATTCAAGGCTTCGTCGCCTTTCTGCGCGGTGGCGCGGAATGGGTTGCCGATTACGCCTGTATCGGTGAACTCGCCGTGGTCCATCGGGAAGTTGAAGTACTGGTAGCCACCGAACTCGATATCGGGCGCGCCATCCGCCTTGTCGAAGCCCTTCGGCAGCCACTTCGGAGCGTGGGCGCGCGTGTCCACCGCCCGGTTCATGTGTACCAGCTCCGAGTCATGCGCCATCACCTGTGACGTCTCAAGCTCGCTGGCGTGCCAGCCGGGAGTTTCATCCGGTGGATTCTCGAGCACGTCCTTGAGCATGCCGATGTAGCGCTCGGCATACGGCTTGTAGAGCGCGACCATGGCGCCAGTCTCGTAGCGGATCCGGCGCAGGACAGGATCGATCACCTTGACGTTGGAGCCGTGTCCATTGACGAAGATCAGCTTGTTCCAGCCGTGATGGATCAGGCTGCGACCGATGTCGTACAGGACCTCGTTCAGCGTTTGCGCCCGCAGCGTGATCGTGCCTGTTCCGGTGCCCGGCTCGCGCAGATGCTGCGGCGAGTACCCGGCCCAGAGCGGCGGCGCGTATGGGACGTCGGCAATCTCCGCGGCCCGCTTGGCCACCTCGAGCGCGGTGATGGTGTCGGTGCCGAGCGGCAGGTGCGGGCCGTGCTGCTCCAGGCTGCCGATCGGCACCAGCACGATGTCGGAGTGGGCGAGGAACCACTGCAGGTCCGGAGGCGCGAGGTCGAACAAGTTGTGCGACTTGGGCCGCGTCGATTGCGGGTCAGGCATGAGCGTGCTCCTTTGTGATCGTGAGGTAGTGTGCGGCGACGACCTCAGCGAAAGCGCGATCGTTGACGGTGGCGTCGACGCGCTCGAACGCGATGCCAGGGCGCAGGCCGTCCTCGAGTGAGCTGAGAAAGGCGGCGTCCGCTTCCGGGAACCAGAGCGCGTTGCCTTCGGTGTCCGAAAGCGAGAATCCGCGCGTCGGAGCGACGACAGAGACTGGACCGCGCGCGTCGTTGAGGCGTTTGGCAATCACGCGCCCGAGCTCCGCCATCTCGTCCGGTTCGAGCCGGACGAGGGTGGCCACAGGGTTGTGATAGTAGCTGCGCCTCCGCCGGTATTTCTCGGGCAAGGTGTCGGGGGCGCCCTGGTTAAAAAAGTCCACGCACCCTGGCACCACCACTTGCGGAAGCCCCACCTCACCGGCGACAGTGAGCCTGTTCGGCCCCGTGGCGTGGATGCCGTCCATGAGCGAATTGGCCAGCTCGGAAAGCGTGTAGTCCACGACCCCGGCTAGCGCGCCTTGCTCTGCCAGGGCCTCCATGGCCGGCCCGCCGACGCCATTGGCGTGAAAGATCACCGGCTCCCAACCCGCCCGCTCGAGAACATCGCGCAGGTGCATGACGCCGGGCGTTGTCTGACCAAGCATCGTCACCCCCACGCTGCGGCCACCAAGACCTGCCGGCGATCGCCCCGCGTTGGTCGCCATCCCCACGACCGCGGCCGCCGCGTTGTCGAACACCGAGATCGCGATGGGGTTGAGACCGAGGATGTCGATCACGGAGTGCATCACCAGCACGTCGCTCGAGCCCACGAACGGAGCGAACGCTCGACGGCCAGAGGCGCTCGGCGAAACGATGACCTTCGGCACTCCGAGCGGAAGGGCGTGCATGGCGTAAGCGCCAAGGAGCGCGCCTTCCGCTCCGCCAAGGCAAAGAGCGCCCTGCAGTCGGCCCTCTGAATGCAGCTGCACGCAAACGGCCCGCACACCTTCGCGCATCATCTCGATGGCGCGTCCGCGACTGCCCGCGTTCCGAACTTCGTCCAGGCGATGTCCGGCCGCTGCGGCGACCTGCTCGCGGGTCACGTCGGCGATGGCGCGCGACGCCTCGCCGAGAATCCCGGAGTCGATCACGATCGGCTCGCCGCCGAGCGCGCTGATCCTCTTGCGCACGTACTCGATCTCGGCGCCCTTGGTGTCAAGGGTCCCGATCAATACGATATGTGGCACCACGGGGCTCACCGGACGACCGCGCCCGGGTCAGGCCTTGGCGGCTTGCTTTTCGCTGTTTCGCAAATGGGTGGCCGAGTCCTTGACATAGCGGTCGTAATACTGCTCTGGGACGGCGCCAGTGCCGTGGTCGCGCAGGAACTTGATCAGCCCTTCTGAGGCCTCGGCCTCGGTCGCATCGCCGATCTCCTTGCGAGTCGAGCGCGGCGTTCGGTCCACCGGGACGACGAACTCGACAGTGAGGTAGTCGTCGTAGCCCGCGGCGTGCACGGCCTCGACCGCCTTCTTCCAGTCGATCGAGCCTTCGCCCGGAGGCATGCGGTTGTTGTCGGCGACGTGGACGTCATAGAGCTTCCCCGCGTCGCCGGTGGTCTTCAGCGCTTTGGCCCAGTCATCCTCCTCGATGTTCATGTGGAAGAAGTCGAGGCACACTCCGCAGTTGCCGCCGACCTGATGGGCGAGCTCCAGCGCCTGGTCGTGCCGGTTGATGAAATAGGTCTCGAACCGATTGAGCGGCTCGATGGCGATCTTCACGCCGACCTTCTCAGCGTGCTCCTGGCATTCCTTGATGCCGTCCACCGCCCATTTCCACTCCTGCTCGACCGAGCTCATCGGCGCCGTCTTGCCGACCGTGGAGGGGATCAGCGTGACGATCTTCCCGCCCAGCTTCGAAGCAAGTGTGAGGCAGTCTTTCGCGTACTGAATCGAGCCAAGGCGGACGTAGTGGTCCTCGTGGATCAGGTCACGGCCGTTGACCATAAGCGTCACCGAGCCCCAGCACTTGAGGTTGTGCTTCGCGAGCAGCTCCTTGACCTCGCCCGCGTCGTATGTCGCCGGCTCACCCGAGATCTCGATGCCGTCGTAGCCGAAGCGCGCCAGCCGGGCCAGGGTCGTCTCGATCGGTTCCGGCCGCATCCAGTTGTGCATCGCAAGTTTCAGAGCCATCTCACCCTCCATTCAAACGTCCAATTCTTCATGGTCAGAGCCCGAGCTTTCCCGGATTCATCAAACCGTTTGGATCCAGCGCCGCCTTGATCCGACGCAGAACATCGAGGCCGGCACCGTGCTGTGCGGCCATGAATGGTGCCAGCTTCAGTCCCACGCCATGGTGGTCGTTGATCACGGCGCCGGCACCCAGGGCCGCCGTGACTCCGTCCTTCCAGATGCGGTCGTGCAGGGTCACTGAGTCCGGGCCCCCGTCCGGCATCACGAAGCGGGCGTAGATCATCGCGCCCCAGGGATACCAGTGGCTCAGATGGGACCTGAGCTTGAGGCCGCGCGCGGCATATGGTTTCGCGACCGCTTCCTGCAGCGCGTGATACGTCTGCAGCAGCCTGGAGTAGGTGGCGACAACGTCGATCGTGCCCCATACGGCCGGCAGCTCGGGCGCGTGCGGCGGTTTGTAGAAGTCGTAGCGGTGGTTCCACCAGATCTCGCCAAGACTTCCATCGAGAACCTCGCCTCCGCCGGCGCGGACGATCTTCAGCATCGATTCGCGCTCGGCGTCGACCACCGCGGCGCTGCCTTCGAAGCAAAGCACGGTCGACACGCCGGGTAGGTTGCTGCCCACGACAGGGCTGAGCGTGAGCCGCGTCGCCGTTTCGTCGTACAGCCGGACGACTGACGGTCGCAAGCCGCTCTGCAAGCTCTTGCGCACGGCGTCGACGCCCGACTCGACGCTTGGAAACGACACCACCTCGAAGCGGCGCGTCGCGGGCAGCGGGGCGAGCTGCAGGCGCACGCGGGTTATGACGCCCAGGCTGCCCTCCGAGCCGATGAAGAGCGGCGCGATGTCCGGGCCGGCCGCGTGCCGGGGGACCGGCAGCGTGTCCACGATCTCGCCAGTCGGGGTGACCACCCGCAGCGAAATGACGAGATCTTCGATCTTTCCGTAGCGAGTCGAGAGCACTCCAGATCCGCGAGCGGCGACGTAGCCGCCGACGGTCGCAAACTCGACCGACGCCGGGTAGTGGGGAAGCATCAGCCCTTTCTGGTTGAGCTCGGCTTCGAGCCGTTTGCCGTTTACGCCCGCTTCGGCCGTGACGATCATAGAAACCTCGTCGATGTCGATGATGCGGTCCATCCCCGTAAGGTCGACGACGATCCCACCGTGGGTCGGGATGGATGCGCCCTGCGTCCCCGAGCCACCACCCCATGGCACGACCGGCACCCGGTGCTGGTTGGCCACTCGCACCAGCCGGGCGACATCTTCGTCGGTTCGCGGCTTGACGACGACGTCCGGGCGGCCCAGGGGTGCGCCCGCTGCCCGGGCCGCCAGGGCCTTCCAGTACGTGTCTGACACGTACTGGTCGAGGACCTCGGGCTCTGTCGAGACGCCCACCGGCATGGCATGGCGCAGGTCGTCCAGGAGCTTGGAATCGGCGCCGGCCGCGAGGTTAGAGCTTCCAGGATGTTTCACCGGACCCACCACCTACGTGCAGAAGCCTTCACAAAACGCCAGCCCAGACTAAGCGTGATTTCACTTCCTGTCAACGAACTTGAAGGGTTGGTTCGGACTTATTGTTTCCTCTGAAGGCTGATGGCGGACTTGCTCGTGATCGGCGGTGGGATGGCAGGCCTGGCCGCCGGTGCCGCCGCTGCCGACGCAGCAGCCCGCGTGACCGTGGTCGAGAAGAGTCGAAACCCCGGTGGGTCGGCAGGCATGTCGGCCGGAATCGTCTGGACGGCTCCTGATTACGAGACGTTGCGCCGCGTTGTGCCGGGTGGAGACCCGGCGCTCGGCCAGGCTTTGATCGACGGATTCTGGCCCGCGGTCGAGTGGGTGCGCGCATCCGGCGTGTCTGTGAGCGAGCGCTGGGAGGGCCAGATGGGATTCGGCTCGGCGGTTCGCGTCGACATCACAGCGCTCTTGACCGCCTGGCAGCAGAAGATCGTTTCGGCGGGAGGCACGATCATGGTCGGGTCGCCCGCGCGAAGACTGACGGCGGATCGCACTGGAAGAGTGTCCGGAGCAGTGATCGAAGGCCAACGCGAGATTCACGCCGATGCGGTGGTCCTCGCGACGGGCGGATTCCAGGGCGACCCTGAGCTGCTCGCCACATTCATAGGTCCGGGAGCCGATGCGATGCTCGTCCGCTCGAACACCGGAAGCGTCGGGGACGGATTCCGTTTGGGACGCGACGTGGGCGCCTCCGCCAGCAAGTGCCTCGATGGTTTTTACGGGCACCTTGTGCCCAGCCCGCTGGCCGAGCTTCGCGAGGACCAGTTCCTGAGCCTGACCCAGTACTACTCCAACCACTGCATCCTGGTGAACCGGCTAGGGCTGCGGTTCACCGACGAGTCGCTTGGCGACGAGGTCTCGAACCAGGCCACGCTCCGCCAGCCCGGTTCCAGAGCTGTGCTGCTGTGCGACGAGAGAATTCGAGCGGCATTCGCGGTCACCGCGCCTTACCCTCACGGTCAGGTGATCGACCGGATCGCGGCCGCGCGAGAGGCGGGCGGCCGATACGCGAGCGCACGCACGAAGGACGAGCTGGTCGACGTGGTTGCGGGTTGGGGGGTCGAGCGCAAAGCCCTGGCTGCAACTCTCGAACCGGAACCGTTGATCGATCCGCCGTTCCACGCTCTGGAGGTGCAGCCCGCCATCACTTTTCCGTTCGGCGGACTGAGGGTCGACCCGGACGGTCGCGTACTGAACCGCGACGGCGCGGCGGTGCCAGGACTGTTCGCCGCCGGCGCCGACGCGGGTGGTCTCCAGGACCTTCGCTATGTGGGAGGCCTGGCCCTCGGCCTGGTCTTCGGCCCGCGGGCGGCCCGGACGGCGATCAATGAACGGAGGGCGGCCGCCGGCAATGGCTGAGAAGGGACACGACGAGATGCCGGACGTGTTGATCGTCGGCGCGGGCGCGTCCGGCGCGGTGGCCGCTAAGCGACTGGCCGAAGAAGGCTTCGACGTGGTGGTCCTCGAGCAAGGTGATTGGCCGGACTACAAGAAGGCCCGCGCTCCATACCCCGATTACGAGCTGACCTCGGGGCGCGACTGGGCCTGGGATCCCAACGCACGAGGCGCCCCGGCGGACTACCCGGTCGACGACACCGAGTCGGACATCACGGCCTTGATGTGGAACGGAGTAGGCGGGGGCACCGTCGTCTTCGCCGCGCACTGGCAGCGCAACATGCCCTCTGACTTCAGGGTCCGATCGCTGGACGGCATCGCCGACGACTGGCCATTCTCCTACGAGGACCTCGAGCCCTATTACGTGCGCGCCGAGCGCGACTGGGGAGTGTCGGGGCTCGCGGGCGACACCGCGTTTCCCGGCGGCGACGGCCCGCCCATGCCTCCGGTCCCGCTCGGCGCGATGGGCCGCCGCGTGGCCAGGGCGCACAATGACCTGGGCTGGCACTGGTGGCCTGGCCCGAACGCGATCGCGACACGCAAGTACGGCCGCCTCAACCCGTGCACTCAACGCGCCACCTGCCTGTGGGGTTGCTCGGAGGGCGCGAAGGCGAGCGTTGACCGGACCTACTGGCCGGTCGCGGTGGAACGAGGAGTGACGCTGGTCACCGGGGCGAGGGTGAAGCAGCTCCAGCTGGGCCCGAACGGCTTGGTGACCGGCGCCCTGTATGTCGACCGAGAGGGAAATGAGCACGTGCAGCGCGCGGCGGTGACGATCGTCGCCTGCAACGGGATCGGCACTCCGCGATTGCTGCTGCTGTCGGCCGACAACGCCCACCCCAACGGGTTGGGAAACTCGTCGGGTCTGGTCGGCAAGCGCTTGATGATGCATCCCTTCGGGACGGTGGTCGGTCTTTTCGACGACGAGCTCGAGTCGTGGCAGGGTCCATGGGGCCAGCACATCCACTCGCTCCAGTTCTATGAAACGGACCCGTCGCGCGGCTTTGTGCGCGGAGCCAAATGGGGTCTACAGCCGACGGGCGGGCCGCTCTCGATGACGCACTCGTACCCGTGGGGCGAGGACAACGCAATCTGGGGGCCGGGCTTCCATCAGCAGCTGAAGAAGCGCTTGGGTCGCTCGGCGATGTGGGGCATCATCGCGGAAGACCTGCCCGAGGAGTCGAACCGAGTCGTGCTCGACCCGGAGAAGAAGGACGACTCCGGGATTCCGGCGGCCCGGATCCAGTACCGGATGTCTGACAACTCGCGGCGCCTGATGGCGTTTCACCAGGAGCGTGCCAAGGAGTCGCTCGAAGCCGCGGGCGCGTACGAGACGGTGATCGCGCCTTTCATCAGGGCGACCGGCTGGCATCTGCTCGGCACCGCGATGATGGGTGCGGATCCGTCGCGGTCTGTCGTCGATGGGTGGGGCAAGGTCCACGACGTACCGAATCTCTACATCTTCGACGGCAGCACATGGCCGACGTCGGCGGGCATGAATCCGACGGCGACGATCGCGGCAGTGGCGCTGCGAGGTGTCGATCACCTCATCGATGAACGGCGAGATTCGAGGACGGCCCCATGAGTCTAGCCCTGGCGAGCTTTCATCACGGCCGCCGCGAAGTGCTGGCGGCGGTCGCCGACCTGCTCATCCCGCGCAGCGACGGGATGCCGTCGGCGACTGAGGCGGGCGCGGCCGGGCGCTGGCTTGACGAGGTCCTGCAGCTGCGGCCGGATTTTGGGCCGCCGCTGGCGGCGGTTCTGGATCGGCTGATCGGCGCCGATCCGTCGGCGGCCCTGACCAAACTTCGCACTGACGACCCAGCCGGCTTTGGAGTGCTGGCCGAAGTCGTGGCGGGCGGCTATTTCCTTAACCCGAAGGTCCGCTCGGCCATCCGCTACCCCGGCCAGCAGTCGGTGCCGATCGCGCACGACGAGCCACTCGACTACGAGCAAGACGGCCTCATCGCTTCCGTCATCGCGCGCGGCCCGATCTATCGGCCAACCCCATGAACCCCATCGGGGCCAACACGTGGATCTGGGTCTCGCCGCTGACCGACGAGCGGCTGGCCAGGATCGCGCCGCGCGTTCGCGGCTTCGGCTTCGACGTCATCGAGCTGCCGATCGAGAACATCGGGGATTGGGATGCGGCCCGAGCCCGCGAGCTGCTCGATGAGCTCGGTCTGATAGCCACGACCGCCGCGGTCATGACGCCGGATCGCGACCTCGTCAGCGGCGACCGCGGGGTGATCGAGTCGACCCAGGACTACGTTCGCGCGGCCACGGACATGGCCGCTCGTGCCGGTGCTCGGACGCTGGCCGGCCCGATGTACTCGCCGGTGGGAAAGACGTGGCCGATGGACGCCCCCGAACGCGCGACCGTGGTCCGCCGTCTGGTCGAGAACCTGCGGCCCCTCGCCGCGTACGCCGGCGAGCAGGGTGTGACGCTCGCCCTCGAGCCACTGAACCGATTCGAGACGAGCTTCATGAACACGGCCGAGCAGGTGATGGAGGTGGTCGACCGAGTCGCCTCGCCGGCTCTCGGCGTATTACTCGACACCTTTCACATGAACATCGAGGAGCACGATCCGGCCGCGGCGATCCGGGTTTGCATAGGACACCTGGCCCATTTCCACGCCTGTGGCTGCGACCGCGGCGCTCCCGGGGATGACCAGATCCCGTGGCCGAAGATCGCGGCCGCGCTTCGAGACACCGGGTATGAGGGGCCGCTGGTGATCGAGTCGTTCACGATCGAAAACCAGGCGATTGCGCGAGCTGCCGCGATCTGGCGGCCGCTGGCGCCGACACAGGATGCAATCGCCACCGACGGATTGCGTTTCCTGAAGGGAGTGCTCGCCTAGAGCCTTGTCCCTGGAAGAGCTGGCCGAGGCGTGGGTCGTTCCATTTGAGAATGGCCGGCACCTCATGCGCACGAAGTACTGGCTGGTGAAGCTCGATCCTGATGCCGGCGAAGCCCTTCGCATCGCGGCGCTGACTCACGACGTCGAGCGCAACTTTCTCGGCGGGCCGGCGCAGCCGTCGAACCTGCCTGCAAACGATCGCAAGTACCGCGACGCGCACCAGGCCCGATCAGCCGAGCTGGTCACGAAATGGCTCCTCGAGCACAAGGCGAATCCTGCGTTCATCCGAGAAGTCGCCGGGCTCGTGCGGGTGCACGAGTGGGGAGGCTCACCGCCCGCCGACCTGCTGCAGGCTGCGGATTCGCTCTCGTTCTTCGAGACGACCGCACCGCAAGCGGGCAGTTGGGTTCGCGAAGGCCGTTACACGCGCGAGCGCACCGAGGACCAGCTCAACTGGATGCTCGACCGCATCCGCGTGCCAAAGGCACGCGAGCTCGCGCGCCCCTTGTTCGACGCAGCTGTGGCCGGTCTAGGCTCGGGCTAAGCCAGCGGTCTTCCCGGGCGGGACCTCGACGAAATCGGGCAACCCCCGCAGAGCCTCTTCGGCCCCCGATGGGCCGTAGATGGCGAGCAGCGACAGCGGCTCCCAGCCCGTGTTGATCGTTGAGTGAAACGCCGCCGTCGGGATGAAAACCGCCTGACCCGCCGCGACCGGGAAGGGTGTGCCGTCGTCCACCATCTGCTCGCCTTGCCCGGCGAGGATGTAGAGGATCTCGTCAGCGTCGGGATGGTTGTGGCGCGTGTGGCCCTTGCCCGGGAGCAGCACCACGTGCAGCAAGCTCATCGCAGGGTTGGCCGTGTTCGCCTTGGCGACCAGCGGCTTGATCAGGCCCCACTCGAATGTCTGCGTTGGCACTTGCTTCGGGTCTACGAGCTTCGAGGGCATGCTTTCCTCCTTTATTTGTGGGCGGGAATCGCCTTGAACCGGCGAACGGTCTCGGTGATCGCGACCTCGGTGGGCAACCTCTCCATGCTCGAGGCGCCGAAGAACCCGACCACCCCGCGCGTCCGCTCGAGCACGTAAGCAGCGTCTTGCGGCTCGGCGATTGGACCTCCGTGGCAGAGCACCATCACGTCCGGGTTGACGGCGACCGCGGCGTCGCGCATCGCCTGGATGAGCGGCACGCAGTCGTCCAGCGTCCTGGCGGTCTTCGCGCCGATCGTGCCCTTGGTCGTGAGTCCCATATGCGGGACCAGCACGTCGGCCCCCGCCCGTGCCATCGCGACCGCCGAGGGCACGTCGAAGACGTATGGAGCCGTGACCATGCCGCGCGCCGCGGCGGTAGCGATCATCTGCACCTCGAGGTCGTAACCCATGCCGGTTTCCTCGAGGTTGTCCCTAAAGGTGCCGTCGTACAGGCCAACGGTCGGGAAGTTCTGGACGCCCGCGAAACCAGCCGCCTCGACCTGGCGCAGGAAGACGTCCATCAGCCGGAATGGATCCGTGCCACACACTCCGGCCAAAACGGGCGTGTGGTCGACGACCGGGAGCACCTCGCCCGCCATCTCCATGACGATGGCGTTCGCGTCGCCGTATGGCAGCAGTCCCGCCAGCGATCCGCGTCCGGCCATCCGGTACCGCCCGGAGTTGTAGATGATGATCAGGTCGGCGCCGCCGGCCTCGGCGCACTTTGCGGACAAGCCTGTGCCGGCGCCCGCTCCGATCAGCACTCCTCCCGATTTGACAGTGGCGCGCAGGCGCCGCCTCGCCTCTTCGCCGTTCATCGCCGCACCTTCATCAGCTCATCGAGCCTGGCCGCCATCGCGTGGGCGAACTCGGGGTCGTTGATGTGGGCGTCAACCTCGTGCATCTCGACGTTCTTGCCCATGTTCTCGCGCAGCGCGCTGAACAGGGCTTTGTCGGCGGCCGCGTCGTAGAAGGGGCCGCCCTCTCCTGAGATCGCAGAGACGCCGCGGAGGGGAATGAAAAGCGCCACGGGCCCGCGGGCCGCCGACAGCTTCTTTGCTATCTGCCGGCCGAGCTCCGCGGACTCCGCCGGGGTCGTCCTCATGAGCGTCACCGACGGGTTGTGGACGTAGAGGTTGCGGGACTCGAACTGCGGCGGCACCGTGTCGCGCGCGCCGAAGTTGACCATGTCCAGTGCGCCCACCGAGACTACTTGCGGCACGCCCAGCCTGCCCGCCATCTCGAGGCGGTCGGGTCCCGCCGAGAGGACGCCGCCGACCAGCTCGTCGGCGAGCTCGGTGGTGGTGATGTCGAGCACGCCGGTCACGAAGCCGGACTCCACGAGCGCTTCCATCGCGCGGCCGCCGGTGCCGGTGGCATGGAAGGTGAGCACCTCATATCCGCGCCGTTCGAGCTCCTCGCGTGCTGCCGTCACCGAAGGAGTGGTGACCCCGAACATGGTGGCGGCGATGAGCGGCCGCTGCTCGCCCAGCTCGACCGGCGGCGCGTTGACCATGCCGGCCATCGCCGCGGCGGCATTGGCAAGGATGCGCCCGGATATCGAGTTGATCCCGGCGACGTCCGTCACCGAGGCCATCAGCGCGATATCGCTGGCGCCGATGTAGTCGCGAGTGTTGCCTGCGGCCATCGTCGAGACCATCAGCTTGGGCACGCCGACGGGCAGCGCGCGCATGGCCTTGGTGGCGATGGCCGTGTTACCGGAGCCTCCCGCCGCAAGCACGCCGTCACAGCGACCCTCCGCGTACAGGCCCTTGACCACGACCGCCGCAGCGTCGGCCATCACCGAGACCGCCTGGCCGCGATCCCGTGCCGCCGTGAGCGCGTCCACGTCCACACCGGCGGCGGCGCCGACGTCATAGCGGCTGATGTCAGGCTCGGCCCGTGGTGGTTCGAGGGTCCCGACGTCGACGAGCAGGGTCTTGACCCCCGACAGCTTCAGCCGCTTGCGGAGGAATTGGTACTCGGCGCCTTTGGTGTCGAGAGTGCCGACGAGGACAACGGTTTTCATGGTCATCCTGCCTCCACGTTCTGAACGCGGCGCCTTCGCCGGTTCATTCCGGCTCGCCCGCCTCGAACACTAGCAGACCCACACGAACTCTTCAGTTCCTTTCACGAAGGCGGCAAGGTCTTGACGAGTTTGCCGGTCGGCTGTAGTGTCCGATGACAGATCTTGATAGAGCGGCAAGGAGCAAGGATGTCGCCATTGGGCTTGCCGACATGGGATGGGGCTCAACCGCGCTTTTCGGCTCTTGCCAGCCTGGCGGCCTGAGTCGTATGCCGGTTCGGCTCGATCTGCGGCTTGTGCCACGCGCCCTGCTCGTGCTGCTGGGCCTGGCGGTCCTGGCCTGGATCGCCTACAAGGGAAGTCAAGACAGCCGGGTCTTCTGGATCGTGACTCTCAACGGGCTGACGCTCGCCGCGCTTTTCTTTGTCGTGTCGGCCGGCTTCACGCTGATCTTCGGGCTCATGCGCGTGGTCAATATGGCGCACGGCTCGCTGTATCTCCTTGCCGGCTACATTGCCTTCACGCTCCAGGGCAACTGGTATGGCGTGAGCAGCAACCTTTTGAGCGGCACCCCGGCGACCGTCACGTCGTGGGTAGTCCCGATGATCATCGCCACCATCGCCATCGGCGTCGCCGGAGTGCTGATGCAACAGGTCTTCCTGCGTTGGAACCAGGGCCAAGACCTGCGCCAGGCCTTGATCACGATCGCGATCTCGGTGATTCTCGCTGACCAGATGGTCGCGCACTTCGGTGGCATCGCCGAATCGATCCAGCAGCCGGCCACATGGCCGGATAGCGTGACCCTGTTCGGCGTTCGGTACGGGTTCTTCCGTCTCGAAGTCGTGGTCGGGGCCGCTTTGCTGATCGGCGCCCTGCTCTTCCTCGGGATCAAGAGAACAAGGTTCGGCATGATCATCCGAGCCGGGGTCGACGACCGTTCGATGGTCTCGGCGCTCGGAGTGAACATCCAGCTCGTGTTTGCGGGTGCCTTCTTCGTCGGCGCGCTGCTTGCGGGTCTGGCCGGTGTGCTCGGCGGAACCATGATCGCGGTGCAGCCGGGAAATGACTCGGCGTTTCTGCTGGACTCGCTGATCGTCGTGATCATCGGCGGGATGGGCAGCCTCCTC
>DATNOD010000211.1:0-5494 GCA_035601515.1 Candidatus Eiseniibacteriota bacterium
GAGCCGGCGGCGGTGCTGCTGCGGATGGAGTCGACGCGCAGCTGCTGCCCCAATTGACGCGCGAATTCGAGATCGGTGGTGGCCAGCGCCTCGGTGGTGACCGTCATATCACTCCCATACCACTTGCGAGTGGCTCGACCCTCCCGCGACCTGCGATCGCGGGACCCCAGCGTGTGTGTGAGTTAAGTCTAAGGGTCTGTAGAAATGGCGATTCCGCACGCCTTGATCCAAACGTGCGTATCGGGGCGTCACTTTCCGCACGTTTGGGGCAAGACGTGCGTTATCCAAGCGCCTACCGGGCGGCCGCTAGCTGCTCGACCTCGGTGACCATGCCGTCGAGGATCTTCAGGCCGGCGTCCCAGAAGCCGGGGTCGGTGATGTCCATCCCCAGGCGCTTGACCAACTCGTCGGGGCGCGTTGAGCCGCCGGCGGCGAGGAAATCGAGGTATTTGTCGACGAAGCTCGGCCCCACCTCGAGGTAGCGGTGGTAGACCGAAAGCGCGAGCAGGTTGCCGAACGCGTACGCGTACACGTAGCCCGGCGTGTGCATGAAGTGACCGACGTAGCTCCACCAAACCTTGTGCTCGTCGGTGAGGATGAGCGCGTCGCCGAACATCGCCTGGAGCTTCTCCTGGAACAGCTCACCCAGCTGCTCGACCGCGAGCTCCCCTTCTTTGCGCCGCATGGTGTGGCAGGCGTCCTCGTAGCGGTTGAACGCGACCTGGCGGAACACAGTCGAGAAGGCGTCCTCGCACTGCGTGCACAGCATGGCAAGGCGGACCTTCGGGTCCTTCTCGTCGGACATGATCCGGTCGAAGGTGAGCGCCTCGCCGAACACCGAGGCGGTCTCGGCGAGGGTGAGTGGCGGGTGGAAGTCGAAGATGTGGTTCTTCGTCGCGAGGCGGTCGTGCAGGCCGTGCCCGAGCTCATGCGCCATCACGAGCGCGTCGCGCAGCGTGCCGGTGAAGTTGAGCATCACGTAGGGGTGGTGGCGGGGCGTGACCGGCATGCAGTAGGCCCCACCGGCCTTGCCGGGAACGACGGGCGCGTCGATCCATCCGCGCTTGAAGAAGTCCTCGACCAGCTCGCCCGCGCGTTTGGAGAAGCGGTTGTACGAGCCGAGCACCAGGTCTTTGGATTCGTCCCAGGTGAGATTCCTCGAGGCGTCCCCTATCGGCGCGTAGCGGTCCCACTCGTGGAGATCGCCGACGCCAAGCAGCTGCTTCTTGACGCGGTAGTAGCGGATGCAGACGTCGTAACGCCCGGTGACCGCTTCGACCAGCGCCTGCACGGCCTCGTCGGAAGTCTCGTTGGCCAGGTTGCGCGACGAGATCCAGGTTGGGAAATGCCGCAGCCGATCGTCGATGGCCTTCTCGCCGAGGATGACGTTGAAGATGTAGCCTCGGGTCTTGACATCGGCCGCGAGCGCTGTCGTGATGGCCCCGCTGGCCTCGCGGCGCACCTTGCGGTCCGCCTCGCGCAGCCGGACCAGCGCCTCTTCGAGCGGCATCTGCAGGGAGTCGAGGTCGACGCTGATGCGGGCGCAGAGCTCCTCGAACAATCGGTTCCATGCCGAGTTGCCGACCGGGCTGAATTCCGTGAGCACACGCTCCTCGGGCTCGGAAAGCTGGTGGGGCCGGAATTTCCGGGCCTCCTCGACCATGTGCCGGTACTTCGCGGATTCGGGGTCTGCGTACAGCCGCGCGGCGTGCTCGTCGCTGACCTGGGCCAGCTCGAGAGTGAAGAAAACGGCATGGCTTCCGCGCTCGGCGCCCGCCTCGCGTACTCGGGCCAGAAGGCGGCCGGCGGCGGCGTCGCCGGTGTTCTGGCTGTGGAGGAGATACGCGTAGACGTCAGGCTTGGCGGCCAGCTCTTCGTCGTCCTCGAGCTGACGCATCATGGCGGCGAACTCTTGCGGCGGGAGCGAGACGACCTTGCCTTTGTAGCGCTCCTCGAACGCTTGGGCACGCCTGAGCGCTTCGGCCAGCGTGGTCTCGATGGCCGGGTCGGTCGGGGATTTGAAGAGATCGGTCAGGTCCCAGCGAACGCTTTCGGCGCCGGTGGTTTTGGTTGCCTGTGCCATGGGCGGTCAGGATAACCGCTCCGCGTAACGGGGCGAATTGAGCTTCGTTTTGAATGTTTATGGGGCGATTGCTGTTGTTGGTCGTCTTGTTGACTGCGTGCGGAACAGTCGTGCCGCGAGCCGCGACCGTCACGCCATCCCCAGCACCGGCAGCGACACCGCAACCATCGCCGACGCCGTCCCGCTCGGATTTCCTCGCGGTTGTGGGCGGGCCGAAGAACAGCTCGGTCAGCCTTGTGGCCTCCGATGGCACGGTGGCCGCGACGACCAACGTCGACCTCGCGCCATTTCGAATGCACGTGTTGATGTCATGGACAAGCGCCTCGCGTACGCGCCTGTACTACCTGAACGGCGGTTCAGAGGTCCGCTTCCTCGCGCCGGGCGGCATCACCGGTACGGTGACCCGGATCGCGGTCGGCGCCAGTGAGCAAGCGGGTTTTGCAGTCAGCCCCGACGACGCAAGGATCGCCGTCGCGATTTTCAGCTACGCGCTGTCAGGTCCGCCAGCCTCAGCCACCTACACCGGAATGCGCCTTTACGTCGAGGACCTGCAGGGCGGCGGCCACCACGTCGACATCTTCACCTCGACGACCTTGGCCGAGTTTCCGGTCGGATGGACGAGTGGGCGATTGGTCCTGGCCGTCAGCGAGCCGGGGTGCTGCAAAGCGCAGCCTGTAAATCCCTACGACGCGACCTCCTACCACGTCGTCGACCCGGCAACCGGGACGAGACTGGCGAGCCTATGCAACAACAGCCAGGGACCCGAGGGACCCATCGAGCCGATCGGTGCGACTTGCTATCACCCCTATCAAGCTCCAACGTATCAACGTTGGGACGGCAGCCCATTCGATGCCCCCGCCGCAGTTCCCAATCCAACCGAGTTTCTGAACGCCCTCTCGCCCGACGGCACGCGGGTGGCAGTCGGCTCAGCGGGTGGCAACATGTGGATTTACGGGCCACGGAGCGGTGGTGATCCACTGAACGAGTTGGGCTATGTCTGGGGCTGGCTTGATGAGGAGCACCTGGTTATTCAGCGCCTCGACACTCCAGCGCTGTTCGTGTTCGAAGTCATCGCGAGCGCGCCTACAGCCGCCCGCCGGTGGACGATCCCGGCAATCACCGAGATATCGTCTGGAGGCGCCTACGTGGGCACGTTCCCACCCGCGGTCACGTAGCAGGCCGACTCCCAGGCTGTATATAAGACGTCCACCGCGTATATACTCTTGCATATGAGCAAACATCTGGTTGACATCGACGACGCCGTCCTTGGTGCGGCAAAGGCTCAGCTCGGCACCGACACGATCAAAGAAACCGTGAACGAGGCACTGCGGCAGGTGAGTCGTAGCCGAAGCAAGCGAGTCGCGCGAGCGCTCGACGTTCTGGTCCGAGCCAAACTCGAGGACCGCGATCGCGCGTGGCGCTGACCCACCTGGCTGATACGAGCGTCCTCACACGCCTATCGCTGCGAGCGGTCCGTTCAGCAATCGAGCCGCTCGCAGCAGTCGGTCGCGTAGGACGGTCGAGTATTTCGGACCTCGAGGTCGGGTATTCAGCCCGCAACGCGCGGGAATGGGACGCCCTCCAGGAGGCTCTGGAAGCGTTGGGCCTGGTTGAGACCGAGGCACACCATATCAAGCGGGCTCGGCAGGTCCAACGCATGCTTGCCAGTCGAAGTCAACACGGCCGAAAAGTGCCTGACCTGTTAATTGCGGCGACAGCTGAAGATGCTGGTCTTGTGGTCCTGCATTACGACGCGGATTTCGATCGCATTGCAGCCGTTACTGGTCAGAAGTGCGAATGGGTCGTTGCCGCCGGTAGCGTCGACTGATTGCTGTGGGGCAGGCGAATCTGCCTTATAGACGCCGCTCGAGCTCGCGGACGCGCGACGGTTCTGGCCAGCGGCCTGCGTACGCGCCCTCATTCACAGCCTCGGTAAGCTTTTCGAGCAGTTCCCAATCCGTCGGTGCCACGCGCAGATACTCGAGCGGCGTCTCAGGTGGAGCGCGGCGGCGCCCGAGCCGGCGCTGCACTCTCTCGTAGAGGCGAAGCAGCTCGGACTCACCCGGAGAGGCTCGTCTTCCCGGTGCGCGGCGGCGGCGCGTGCGCAGCCAGGCCCACAGGACGGTCACGAGTAGCGCGATCACGACCGCGGGTGGGATCACCGCCAGCGCGCCCAGCGATCCGATCACCGCCATCGGCGCACCGATGGTCAGGTGAGGGATGAGGCGCGCTAGACCAGAGGCGGCCCAGTGATTTGGAAACTGCGTCGCCGCCAGCGCGGAGAATCCCGGCGACGGGTCGACCGGCACCCACCCATGGTTTGGGAACCACACCTCGACCCACGCGTGCGCGTCGTGTTCGCGCACGATCGATTGGTCGAGCACCGGGTTGTAGTCGCCGGTGGAGTAGCCCGTCGCGAGGCGGGCCGGCACACCGAGGCTGCGCAGCATCAGCGTCTCCGCGGTGGCGAACTGCTCGCAGTAGCCCTTCTTGACGTCAAACAGGAACCAATCCACCGGGTCGCGTCCCGGAGGCACGTGTCCGAGCTGCTGCGTGTACTCGTAGTTCTGCTGCAGGTAGCTCGTCAGCGCCATCACGAGGTCGTACTGGTTGGAGCTGTGGTCCCGGGTGACTCGCACCGCGAGGTCGTGCGCCTGCTGTGAAAGCGCCGCGTGGTCGATGTAGGCCGCGTTCTCGTCCGGCGGATTGAAAACGTACGGATCCTGTTTCAGCTCATTCGGCGTCAGGTTGGGCAGATACGAAACGACCGAGTAGGTCTGGCCGGGCTTGAGAATCTCCGGCGTTCGGAAGGTCCCATAGACATCCTCGCGCAGGGCCGACACCGGCGCGTACAGGCTCTGGATGGGATATGCGGCGCTGATGACTCCAGGCAGCGGCCTGACAATCCGAAACACCTGGACGAAAGTGCCGAGGTTGTTCGGGGGCGCCGGCGGGAGCAGCCGCGGCGGGATGTAGGGCTGAAACGTGACGAAGCTGCGGTTGGAAGCGGTCCACACGCCGTTTCGATAGGTGTCGAACACCAATCCGCGCCAGTACGCGGGAGCTCCCGTGCGCACGTACATCACGGGGGCGTCGCCAAGCCGTCCGCGGAAGTGAAGGTCGACGCTGCCCGTCGCGCCAGACGGATCGCCGCTGAGCTGGACCAGAGGCAGCGCCGGGTTCTCCATCTCGCCCTTGAATCCGACGTAATTCGGCAGCGAAATCAGCACCGGGCCGTTGGGGTCGAGGTTCGGTTGTGGCAGGAAGACGAATATGGCCATGCCGAGCACGAGCGCTCCGATGAGAGCGGCGGCCGCGGCCGGGAGCGGCAGGTTGACTCGAGCGCCCATCCGGCGCAGGTTTGATGCCGCCCAGAATCCGGCGAGGCAGACCGCCCAAAGCGCAAGCAGG
>DATNOD010000212.1:0-9065 GCA_035601515.1 Candidatus Eiseniibacteriota bacterium
TCTTCGTAAATGGTCCAGCTGTCTGGAAGGGGCTGCCAGAAGAACTCTTCGTCGGTGAGCCCTTCGACACGAGCTCGCAGCCGGGCGTAGCTCCGGGCCATTGCGGTCGTCAGCAGCTCTCTCGGGTCCAATTCACGCCCCTTAGGAGATCGTCGCGGTCGCAATCAGTGATTCGTCGCTCTGATCACCGACCAAGTGCTCGCGCCGATCGTCCTGGATGATGCTTATTGCTCCATGTGGAATTCCATTGGTTGGTACGACGAGAAGGGCTAAATATCCCGTGATGCTCACACCTGGACAACAGGGCCTCACGAGCCAGGCGGAAGCGGAGTAGCAATGAATGATCAACGCCCGGGTGTCTCCCAGGTACTCCAGGTTGAATCCGTAGTAGACGGTTTGCAAACTTTCCTGGAGTGAGACGCACGGCTGCCAGCCCACGTAGAGGGTGTTTGAGCGCTGCGTGAGCTGTGGCCAGTATTTCTGCGCAAGAGTTGAGTCATCGGGGCACTGATCAGGATTGAGCTTGCGCCACCGCTGACATCGGACATTCGCAAGCGACTGGCTCGGTTTGATTGAGACCACTGGGGGAGCGGAATCAACATCGGTCTGAATCTGGATGGAGATGCCGCCTGGTGTGTGGACGTCATGGGCTATCGGAGGTGCGACAAAAGCGTCGGCCAGCAGAAATACAACGACGGCAGCGACGCTCAGCCAGGTTGCAGTCTTGCGTATCACCTCACGTGATGGTCACGGTGCCGAGGTCAGTCTCCGTGGTCTGATCGCCTATCAAATGCTCGACACGATCGTCTTGAACAACGCGAAGAGCTCCCGGCGCAATTGCGTCGGTTGGCACCACAATCAGGCTTGTCACTCGGATCGCGACCACCCCGCGAGCACCGGTAGGGATCGAGATCCACGGCCACGCAACGTGACAATGGATGGTCAATGTCCTGTCGTTGACCAGGTACTCGATGTTGAAATATCCGGGGCAAGATGGCAGAAGCCCCACGTAGAGGATGTTCGGTCTCTGCTCGACGCGAGGCCACAGGCTCGGCGCGAGCCTCGAGTCATCTGGACACTGACTGCTCGCGTTCTGCTGCCACACCTGACAACGAATATCAGCGATGGACTGGCTTGGCCGTATCGGTCCCCTTGGCCGTAGCGGTCCGTAGTAGGAGGGCACCGACTCGAGTGGATTCGCGATCTCGCCCTTGATTGAGATCCCGTTGGGCGAATGAACATCGTGGTCAGCCGGTGTGATGCAAGCATCCGCCAGCACCAAAGCAAGAACTGCGCTCGTGCTCAGAGACGCGATCCACTTAAGCGTCTGCTTGTATTGCAACCACTCCTCGGTTACCCAACGGTGCCGGCGCCGTTACGTAACCCGGGCACTATCCTCCAAAAATGCGCGGCCCAAGATCTGCGTTTCTCGTCTGCTTCGGCGGAGCTGCCGCGGCGTTGCTGGGGTTGGCGTGGGACATATCGATCCACAGCGCCTATCCCAGCCTCGCTCAACACGAGACCCCGCTCGACCCGCTCAGCCCCGCGCACGACCTGATCGCGGCCGGCATCCTGGTCGCTGCGATCGGAGCAGCGTGGGCGATCGGCGCCAGTGTCAGCCGCCGGTTGGGTGCGCTAGCCCTTCTGCCCACCGTGGCATCGGTTGGATGGATCGCGTTCATTGCATTAGACGCGCCGGTGCTCCCAACTGGAACGGTTGATCAGCAGGCATCCGCAGACCGGCTCTGGCAGGGGACCGAGAAGGCGACTGTTCGCTACCAATCGCTCTCGACAGCGCGCGCTGATGGCTACGTCGCTTTCAATCCCTTCACCGATCCTCTCGTCCACTATGTGAACCCGGCCTACATGCAGGACGGCCGGGTGCTAGACGCTGAGCATGTTGAGTCGCTCGTGTACGAGAACACCTTGCGCGGACCAATGCTCGTCGCGGCGATGTACTCGCTCGAGGATCCAAATGCAGCGCCTCCTGACGTTGGAGGCCAGCTGACGCCCTGGCACCGACACGACGACTTGTGCTTCACGCCCGGAGGCGAGGTTGTCGGGGCCGCGCCGTCGTGTCCGCCGGGTTCGGCGACCTACTTCACGCCGTGGATGCTCCACGTATGGCTGGTGCCCAATCGCTACGGGCGATTCGCTGCCGACCTCGATCCGTGGAACCAGCTGGCGATCGAGCTGCTCGGGTGAGCGACGGCCTAATCCGAGAATCTCGTCGACATCGCTTGGTTGACGGGCGGCCGGCGGCGCAAGGTGGGGGAGACCGTGCGCGGATTGGTCCTCGACGTCGGCTTCGGGACCGGGCTGAGCATCCCCCACTACCCGCCCGACGCGCGGGTGCTCGGCATCGATGTGAGCTCCAAGATGCTCGCGGTTGGCCGGCGCTTTGCTCGCGAACGCAGCCGCCAGGCTGACGTAGTGGTCATGGACGCCGAGCGTCTGGCGCTGGCGGACCATGTCTTCGATTCGGTCGCATTCAATCTCTGCCTGTGCACGATCCCGGATCCCGCGGCGGCGGTGCGCGAGGGTGTTCGGGTCGCCAAGCCCGGGGCGCCGATGGTGTTCCTCGAGCATGTCCGGAGCCACCTGCTGCCGGTGGCGCTGGTCGAGGAAGCCTTGAATCCGGTGATGGTGGCGCTGCAAGCCGATCGCATGAATCGCCGGACCGCAGACATCGTCAAGCGGAGCGGGGTGGAGGTTCTTTCCATTGACCGCTGGTTCGCCGCGGTCTTCAACCTGATCGTCGGCCGCGCTCCCGGCGGTTAAGCTACACTTGCACGCCGAACGCCTGTTCGTGTACGATTGTCGAGAACATGCGTACGCTCCAGACCCAGGTCAGGTTGCGCCGACTCATCCGCTCGACCGCGGAGGCATTCTCACGCCTGCGCTGGCAGCCGAGCGAGCGCCGGATGGCGGATGCGATCGTCGACCGGCTCCTAGGCCTGGCGGTCGAGGTTCGGGAGTCCTGGGCCGAGGATGCCCTTTCGGGACGCCCTGGAGAGGCTCTGAGCGCCTTCGTGGCCGAATCGCTCCGGAGCGCCGAGCTGGCGATCACGGGCGCCGCCCAGGAAGGCTCTGATCTCGAGCTGCTGCGCCAGGACTTCGAGCGGGCTGCGCTGCCGCTGGAGGTCTTCCTGCGCGGCCTGGACGCCGAACCGGCCCTGCAGCGCTCCGCGTAAGGATCCGTGCCTGAGCCCTCGGACACCGACTGGGCCTACGCGGCCGGCTTCGTCGACGGCGAAGGATGCATCGCGGTCGTCAGATCGTTTACGCCCTCGCGCGGTCGATATCAATACGGGGTGCATGTCGTCGTTTCGAATCGAGATCGCGGCGTGCTCGAATGGATGCGAACCATATGGGGCGGTTCTGTCCAACCGGTATCGACCTCGCCGGGGCCGTGGCAACCAAGCTGGACCTGGCGGTGCTCGACCCGTATTGCGAGGCCATTCCTGGACGGTATTCGGCCTTGGCTTCGCGTCAAGTCGCGGCAATGCGATAACGCCCTGGCGATGGTCGGCCTGCTTTACCGCAGTCGTCACAGCCTTGGACCGTATCCGCTGCCGGCAGAATGGTTGGCCGAGCAGGAGCAGCTGTATTGGATCCAGCGCGAACTGAACCACCGCGGCAGCGCCGCCTTCGTCAAGAAGCCAATGCATTCACCCCGGCAGGTTCACCGCCAGCGGCTGGCGCAGGGAAGTAACCATTCGGCCTAATCGTTATGCGCACAGAAAGGTGCATTATCAGCACCATAAGCTCGCGATATTAGGGGTCGCCAGGTCCCCTTCCCGACCGCCTAAGGGCTACCTCCAGCGAGACGCGGCTGACCTTGCCCTCGGCGACGACCGCGCCGTCAATCAACACGACGGGGACCCGGAAGTCGTACAGGCGATGCAGTTCGTCGTCGGCGTCGACGTCGGCGAGCTCGGGGTGGAGGCCGAGGTCACGTAGAAGGGTCAGGGCCTCATCGCAGAGGTGGCAGCCCTCTCGGGTCACGAGAACGACCTTCACGAGTCTGAGCCTAGCTCTCAGGCCGGCAGGCGCAGAGTCTCCCCCACAGTGATCACTGGGCTCGAAAGGCTGTTCAGCTGCTCGATCTCGTCCACCCGCATCCGCGTGTCGTCTGCGGGGTATCGGGCGGCCGCGATCGTCCACAGCGTGTCGCCAGGCTGCACGACCACCGTCGAAGACGCCCCGCTGCCCTGGGCGATCCGGCTCAGCGCCAGCATCACCGCCAGCGCCGTCACCAAGACCAGGGCCCAGCGGTAAACGTGCCGCAGGGCCCGGTCGGAACGAAGTGGGGTACGTGGTTTGGTGGCGTAACCGGCGGCGTACATGTGTTCGAGAGAATAGCGAACGGGCGTTCGGTTGTCAAGGCATCGAACAAAGGTTTGCAAGCACGCGCGCCAGGTGCTAGGATGAGTTCAACGTCCCCCCTACGCCCCGAATACGAACTCCCTGGAGAAGTAAATTGACCGAACAGCTCACCGAACGCCAGAACAAGATCCTCGACTACATCCGCTACGTCACCAAGTCCCGGAACTATCCACCCAGCGTCCGCGAGATCGGCGAGGCGGTGGGCCTGAGCTCGAGCTCGACCGTTCACAACCACCTCAACCAGCTCGAGCGTCGCGGCCTGATCAAGCGCGACCCCAGCAAGTCGCGCACGGTCCAGCTCGTCCAGGACGTCGAAGTCGACAAGCAGCGGCGCAACGCCGTGTCGGTCCCGGTCATCGGCAACGTGGCCGCCGGCGCACCCATCCTCGCCGAGCAGAACATCGAAGACCACTTCCTGCTGTCGTCTGAAATGGCCCAGGAGGGCAATTTCCTGCTCCGAGTCCGAGGCGAAAGCATGATCAACGCCGGCATCCTCGATGGCGACATGGTCCTGGTGAGGCCTCAGCAGGAAGCGCCCAACGGCTCGATCGTCGTCGCCCTGGTCGACGGCGACGCCACCGTCAAGCGCTTCGAGCGTGGCAACGGCCACGTCAAGCTGATCGCCGAAAACCCCGCTTACGAGCCGATCGTGACCAGCAACGTGAGCCTGGTCGGCGTCGTCCGCGGCGTGATCAGACTCTTCCGCTGACCTCGGCGTAGGGCTCAAAGCGTCGCACCGCGTGCCTGGGCACCCAGCCCCAGGCGTGGGTGCCGCTTTCCACGTACTCGGTGCGCTCGACCCCGCCGATACGACGTAGCTCCGCGAGCACGCCCTCGCGCCCGTAAGGCACGAGGAGCTCGACCTTGACGACCTCGCCCCGGCTGGCCTGGTCCATGGCTTCCAGCAGCCCCGGGAAGCCAGATCCGTTCAGCGCGGAGATGGCGACCGCGCCGGGATAGCGCGCGCTGATCGCCCCCACCGCGCGGCGCCGCGCGGCCGGGCCGAGCATGTCCACCTTGTTCAGGGCCACCACGCGCGGCTTGGTGGCGGCGTCCAGGTCTCGCAGAACCTCCTCGACGGTCTCCGCCTGCTCGCCGGCCGTTGGCGAGCTCGCGTCGACCACATGGATGATGAGGTCCGCTTCCGTGACCTCCTCGAGCGTGGCCCGGAAGGCCGCGACGAGGTCTGTCGGCAGCTTCTGGATGAAGCCCACCGTGTCGGTGAGGAGCAGCCCCCGACCGGTTGGAAGATCCAGGCGGCGGGTCGTGGGGTCGAGGGTCGCGAAGAGGCGGTGCTCCGCGTGCACACGCGATCCCGTGAGCGCATTGAGGAGTGTCGACTTGCCGGCGTTGGTATAGCCGACGATCGCGGCCGTCTCCAGCTCCGCTCGCCGGCGGCCGGTTCGCTGCTGATGTCGCTGCGAACGCACCTGTTCGATCTCCCGCTCGAGGTCGCGCATGCGCTTGCGGATGCGCCGGCGCTCGACCTCGATCTGCTGCTCGCCGAAACCACCGCGAGCCCCCACCCCACCTCGCCGGCCGCCGACCTGACGGTCATATGCATAAGCGCCGATCAGCCGCGGCAGAAGGTGGTGCAGACGCGCTGCCTCAACCTGCAGGCGGCCCTCATGCGTACGCGCGTGCTGGGCAAAGATCTCGAGGATCACCTCGGTGCGGTCGAGGACGCGGGTCTTCAGCTCGAGCTCGAGGTTGCGCTGCTGACGCGGACTCAGGTCGTCATTGCAGATGACGAGATCGAAGCCACCTTCGAGCTTGAGCTCGCGCAGCTCCTCGACCTTGCCCATGCCGATGAAATGCGCGGGGTCGACAGCCGCGCGGCGTTGCACATCCGTGCCCACCACTTCCGCCCCAGCGGTCCGCGTGAGGTCCGCCAGCTCGTCCATCTGCTCGCGAACCAGCTCAGGGGTCGATCCCGGCAGCAGCAACCCAACCAGGTACGCCCGCTCTCGCGGCGGCTTCGTTGTGATCAGAGCTTGAGCTGCCTCAGCCGATCCATCGCCTCCGCCAGGCGGGCATCGGGCGCGGTCACCGAAAGCCGGAAGTAGCCCTCGCCATGGGCGCCAAACCCGACACCGGGGGTGATGTTCACGCCCACCTGATCGAGGACGTGGCCGGCGAATCCGATCGAGTCATACCCCGGTGGAACCGGCGCCCACACGTAAAAGGTCGCGCGCGGGGGCTTGATCGACCACCCCAGGCTGTTGAGCGTCTCCGCCACCAGCCGGTGGCGCCGCGCATAGACCTCGCACGCGGCGAACGTCTCCGCTTCGCCGCCGTTCAGCGCCTCGATGGCGGCCCACTGCACCGCCTGGAAGATGCCCGAGTCGATGTTGGTCTTGAGCTGTCCGATGAGTCCGACTAGGTCGGCCCGCCCGCACACCCAGCCGATGCGCCAGCCCGTCATGTTGAAGGTCTTCGAGAGCGAATGGAACTCGAGACCGACCTCCTTTGCGCCCTCGATCTCGAGCAGGCTCAGCGGCCGGTAGCCGTCGAACGCGATCTCCGAATAGGGCGCGTCGTGGCAGAGCACGATACCGTGACGGCGGCAGAATTCGACCGCGCGCTCGAGGAACTCCCGCTCGGCCACGGCAGCTGTGGGATTGTTCGGATAGTTGAGCCACATCAGCCGCGCCCGCTCGGCGACTGATGAAGGGATGACATCGAGGTCGGGCAGCCAGTGGTTTTCAGCCCTCAGCGGCATGATGTACGGCTCCGCGCCCGCCATCACAGCGCCGGTGACGTAGACCGTGTAGCCGGGGTCAGGGGCGAGAACCATATCGCCGGGGTCGACGAGAGCCAGGGGCACATGACTGATCCCATCCTTCGATCCAAGCGTGGGCAGGATTTCCGACCCCGAGTCGAGAGCTACGTTGAACCGCTCGCGATACCAATTGGCGATCGCCTCGCGCAGCTCACCTAGGCCAAAGTACGACGGATAGCGGTGATTGGCCGGGTCGGCCGCGGCCTCCTGCAGCACGCTGACGATGCGCCTCGGCGTGGGCAGGTCCGGATCGCCGATGCCGAGCGAGATCACGTCCACTCCGGCGCGCTTCTTCTCCTGAACCTTGCGGTCGATCTCCGCGAACAGGTACGGCGGGATCAGGTTCAGGCGCTGCGCGCCGGCGCTGGTCGTTTCTTTCATTCCGACTCCTTCACGTAATTGAGGATAGCTGGCGACGGATCGGGCTCGATTCCGAACCAGCGCACCCGATCGTCTCGCCGCCACCAACGCAGCTGGCGGCGTGCATACCGGCGGTTGGATCGCGCCATCGCAATCGGGAGCTCATCGAGCGTGAGCTCACCCCTGATGTGCGCGAGCGCCTCCGCATAACCGATACCCGTGAGCACAGCCGCCGTTGGTGGCACCCCTGCATCGAGCGCCGCTTGCGTCTCCGCAACGAGGCCGCGCCGCACCTGCTTGTTGCTGCGCGCTTCAAGACGCCGATCGATCACATCGAGATCGGCCACCAAGCCGATCCTCAACGCTTCCCATGGTGGCGGCGTTCGCCGCCGCAGTCGACGCAGAGGAGGTCCGGCGGCCTCGAGGACCTCGATAGCGCGGATCACTCGCACCGGATTGCGCAGGTCGACGCCGGGGTCGGGATCCAATGCCAGCAGCCTCTCGCCGAGGCTCGCGATGTCGAGCTGCGAAAGCGCATCGCGTAGCTCTTTATTGGGTGGCACGCCAGTGAGGCTGAACCCGTCGCACAAAGCGTCGACGTAAAGCATCGTTCCGCCTTCGACGATCGGCAGGCTGCCCCTGGCGACGATGTCATCGATGGCAGCCCGCGCGCCCTCGACATATTCGGCGGCATTGAAAGTTGCGGTGGGGTCGACGAAATCGATCATGTGATAGCGCACCCTTCGCCGGTGCTCCGTGCTTGGTTTGTTGGTCGCGATGTCGAGTCTCTCGTACACCTGCCGCGAGTCGGCGACCACGATCTCACCACCGGTCTGCAGGGCAAGCTCGAATGCCAGGGCCGACTTGCCGATGCCTGTAGGGCCGACGATGACGGGAACGCGGGTTATTGTCGGCTCATCCGTGGTCGAGAATAGCCATCGCCTCGTGAATCATCGGACATCCGGCATAACACGACCGCCCCTGTGGCTGGTAGCGGCCGCTGTCGCCGCATTTTGGAGCGCAGCCTACGACGTCCAGCAGTGGGTAGGCGAATTCGTGCGCGATGCGGTTCATGTCGACTTCGCCACCTTCTACATCGCCGCCGAGGCGGGTGTGCGGTACGGGTGGTCGAGCATGTACACAACAACCACGCTGCAGTCGCTCGCCACCACGCATGGGCTTGCGCCCGACTACATCAGCTCCGCGCAGCTCTTCGTGAACCCGCCGCTGTTCGCGTGGCTGGTGGTCCCATTGACGGTGCTCCCCATTCCCGCGGCGTATCTCGCGTGGACAGTGGTGTCTCTGGCCGCGCTCGCCTGGGCCTGGTACCTGGCCGCGCCCTACACCGGCCTGGGCAAGCTCACGCTCCTCCTGATCGCGCTCGCCATCTGGCCGGTGCTGAACGCCTTCTTCTATGGCCAGCCATCGATGGTGATCATCGGCCTCGCGGCTACAGCGTGGTGGCTGGCGGCCAGGGGCAACCCGATCTGGGCCGGGGTTGCGCTCGCATTCGCCACCGCCCTGAAACCACAGG
>DATNOD010000213.1:0-2084 GCA_035601515.1 Candidatus Eiseniibacteriota bacterium
AATTTCCGGCACGAAGCGGACGCGCGCCAGCTCTCCTTCACGGCGGACTTCGATACGCGTCTGGGGCGGGCGATTACCACCGACTCCAAGCGCCTGCTGCAGGTATTGAAGAATCTGCTCTCGAACGCGTTCAAGTTCACCGAGCACGGCGGCGTGCGGCTGCACGTGAGTGTCGCGAGCGGAGGCTGGAGTAGCGAGCATCCGACGCTCAGCCAAGCCCCCTCGGTGGTCGAGTTCTCGGTCAGCGATACCGGCATCGGCATCCCCCCGGAGAAGCAGCGGATCATATTCGAAGCTTTCCAGCAGGCGGATGCGGGCACTGCCCGCAAGTACGGCGGCACCGGTCTGGGACTGGCCATCAGCCGCGAGCTGGCGCACCTGCTCGGCGGCGAAATCCGCCTGAGCAGCGTGGCTGGCAGCGGCAGTACCTTCACCCTGTATGTGCCTCTTTCGTACATGGGCCCTGCCTATCACCGAGCCGTGACTCGGGGTCCGGCCACGGCTGCGGTGACCGCGCTCGCATTTCAACCGGTGGTGCTGCCGGTCGTGCGGCAAGAGGAAATCGCGGACGATCGGGAAAACCTGCAGCCCGGCGATGCCGTGCTGCTGGTGGTGGAGGACGATCCGCATTACTGCCGCATATTGCTCGATGTCGCGCGCCAACGGGGCTTCAAGATCCTGCTGGCGAGGACCGGCGCCGATGCGCTGGCGCTGGCGCGCAAGCACCGCCCGACCGCCGTGTCGCTCGATGTATTCCTGCCGGACATGTTGGGTTGGACGGTTCTCAATCAGCTGAAGCGCAGCCCCGAAACACGCCATATCCCGGTTCAGATCCTGACGGTCGAGGACGAGCGCCAGTACGGGCTCGAGCGGGGCGCTTTCTCGTTCATCACCAAGACCGTCACGACCGACGAGCTCGAAGCGGCGTTCGACCGGCTCAAGAGCTTCACCGCATCGCGCGTCCGCCGCCTCCTGGTGGTCGAGGACGATCCGGCCGAGCAGTTGAGCGTCACGGAGCTCCTCGGACACAACGACGTGGAAATCACCACGGCCGGTACCGGAGCGGCGGCGCTCGAGGCCCTGCGCGCGGGCAGCTTCGACTGCGTGGTTCTCGATCTGCGCCTGCCGGACATGTCCGGCTTCGAGCTGCTCGCCCAGGTGCAGGAGGACAGTGAGCTGCGGCGCACGCCGATCGTCGTCTTCACGGGCCGCGAGCTGACCGACCACGAGGAAGCCGAGCTGCGCAAGGTCGCCAAGAGCATCGTGCTGAAGGGCGTGCGCTCGCCGGAGCGGTTGCTGGATGAGACCGCCCTGTTCCTGCACCGGGTGATCGCCGATCTGCCAGAGGCGAAGCAGCACATGATCGCGGCGCTGCACGAGAGCGACGAGCCCCTTAGCGGGCGCAAAGTGCTGGTCGTCGATGACGATATCCGCAACATCTTCGCGCTTAACACCCTGCTCGAGCGCCACAGCATGCAGGTGATCACGGCAACCAACGGCCAGGAGGCGATCGAGCTGGTCGAGAGCACCGAGGATCTGTCGCTCGTGCTGATGGATGTCATGATGCCGGAAATGGACGGCTACGAGACCATGCGCCGCATCCGCAGCAACCATCAGTTCCGGCTGCTGCCGATCATCGCCCTCACCGCCAAGGCCATGAAAGGCGACCGGGAGAAGTGCCTGGAAGCGGGGGCGTCCGACTACGTCGCCAAACCGGTGAACACCGATCAGTTGCTTTCTCTGGTCCGTATGTGGCTGCACCGTTAGCGTGCGCCATGGGCGCCAGCGAGAAGGTAAACATCCTGCTGGTCGATGACCAGCCTGCGCGGCTGCTCACGTACCAGTCGGTGCTGAGCGAGCTGGGGCAGAACCTGGTGTGCGCCCACTCGGGGGTCGAAGCGCTGGACAAGCTCATGCGCGAGGAATTCGCCATGGTGCTCCTTGATGTCAGCATGCCGGGAATGGACGGTTTCGAGGCGGCGCGGCTGATCCACGAGCATCCGCGATTCGAGAAGACCCCCATCATCTTCGTCACCGGCGTGCACGTAACCGACCTCGACCGCCTCAAGGGCTACAAGGTCGGC
>DATNOD010000214.1:0-2094 GCA_035601515.1 Candidatus Eiseniibacteriota bacterium
GTCCGTGAGGCCGAACACCCGCTGTCCCATCGACAGCCCCGTTGTGCCGTAGCCGAGGGCGGTGACCACTCCGGCCAGCTCCTGCCCGGGAATAACCGGCGTCCGGTCACGGCCGAGGCGATCGGTCCAGGTCGAGGGCCACGTCAGCTCATCCCAGGTGAATCCCGACGCATGAACCTGAACGACGACGTCGTTTATTGCTGCCTGCGGCTCGGGCCGCTCCACCAGCTTCATCCCGGCCGTTCCCGCAGCCTGGTCCGTCACAACGATTGCCTTCATGATAATTTTCTCCTCGGTCATTTGTCTCTTTGGTCCGCGCTGAGATGCGTCTGCCGTGTCCATAAAACAGTACCAGGATTGGCGGATCGGACTGCACCATCGAGCAATGGCTGTCGTTCGAATCGATTTCGATCGTGGAAGGACACCGCTGGCCGCGCAGGCCTATTGGTCTCAGCCCTGCACTCCATGGTCCTCCGCGCTGGAGTGTAGCAGTGCGAGACTGTGTCGGAGCGAGCCAGCCCGCCGCAACCGGCCGACGAGACGATCCGGTGGCGATATCCCGTGACCGTTGATGGCTTCCACTGCCACGGTACAGAATGAGCTGTCTGGAGCTTCGGCGCCGACGCGTAGCTGAATCATGGTTGGATGCACCGGCAAACCCATCGGATGCACCGGCCTGGCAGGCCACACCGGATGGGTACTGGCCAGATGCGCCGGCCTGGAGCCGTACTTCCCCGTCTCGCGCGGGCTGCATCAAGTGGATGACCGGCGGGTAATCAGCATCATCTACCCACGCTCTGCTGTGGGAGGTTGCGCCTCCGGCTAGCCAAGTACCGCGAGTGTTTTGACGATGGCAACTTTGAAGCGGACCGACAATCCGTACCATCTTACTTGCATGGTCCTATCGCGCCAATTCCGCCAGCCTACGACAGTCCGCCGGCAGCCGCCGGTCATCTAGGTTGGTCACGCCGAGCAGCAGTCCCCGCTGCGAGGGAGACTGCATGTACCAGGGCGAAAGGGGAGACGGCGCCAGGCCGAACGGCAGGGCGCGTAAAGCGACGTCCACGTCTGACGCGAACTCGGGAAGCAGGATCACCACGACCAGACCGGCGGTCGCTTCCACCTTCATCGAGTCTGATGCCACCTCCGCCAGGCAACGCAGCAGAGCCTGCCGCCTGGCGGCGTAAAGCCGCTTCATGTGGCGAAGATGGCGAAGGTAGTGCCCTTCCCGCAGGAATGCCGCCACAGCGCGCTGCACGGGCGCGGCGGGCGCCGGCGCCAGGCACGCAGCGAGCTCGCCGAACCGACGAGCCAATTCCGGCGGCATTACCAGGAAGCCGAGGCGCAGCGCCGGGCTGATGGTCTTGCTGAAACTGCCGATATGCAGCACCCGTCCCCCATGATCGAGAGACGCAAGAGCCGGAGCAGCCCGTCCTTTTAACTGCAGCTCGCTCAGGTAATCGTCTTCAATGACCCAAGCGCCGTTCCGCCGAGCCCACGCGAGCAGCGCAAGTCGCCGTGGAAGCGACATCGTCATCCCGAGCGGCGCCTGCTGGCCTGGTGTCACAACTGCCAGCGCGGCTCCGGCGGCGCTCCGGAGGCCAGCAGCAATATCCAAGCCTTCCGCGTCGACCGGGACAGCTGTCACAGTCATACCAGCCAAGCCGAGCGCGGTGCGAGTGAGCGGAAAGCCCGGATCCTCCATCCAAGCTGCCCTCCCTTCAAGCTCAAGTCCACGGACCGCGAGACCGAGCGCACCGGAGAAACCGGCCGTTACAAGCACCTGAGATGGAGTGCACCGAGTGCCGCGGGCTATGCCCAAGTAAGCCGCCACCTCCTTTCGCAGGTCCGGCTCACCGCGTGGATCGGGATACGCGACCGGCGCCGTCGCCGCTCGCCGAGCCTCACGAGCGAGGATGCGTGACCACAGCTTGAAGGGAAAGGCATCTTGAGAGGGCACACCCATCTGAAATGTCAGAGGCACGGTTCCGAAGTCATAGCGAAAGAGCTCCGGCAGAGGCGGCGCTTCTGGCGACCAAGCGGGTGTTGAGGAAGGGGACGAGCGCTCAGCGACGCGAGTGCCTGCCGACCCCA
>DATNOD010000215.1:0-35848 GCA_035601515.1 Candidatus Eiseniibacteriota bacterium
GTTACCCGTCGTACGCCATCTGTGGAACATGCTCGCGCTCGAGCAGCCCGGCCACCAGCTTGCCGGCGCTCTGGCCCTGCATCTCGGCGTTGGGCCGCAGGATGATGCGGTGAGCGAGGACCGGCTCCGCGAGCGTCTTGATGTCGTCGGGGATCACGTACGTGCGACCCTGCACCGCGGCCAAGGCCTGGCTGGCGTGAAACAGGTTGATCGTGCCTCGCGTGCTGGCTCCGAGCGCGACCTCGGGGTTGCCGCGCGTGCGGCCGACGAGCCGAGCGATGTAATCGCGCAGCTCGGGCTTGACGAACACGTCTCGCACGGCGCTCTGTGCCGCGTTCAGCTCATTGGGCGAGACCACCGGCTGCAGCTCGAGCATCGGCGATTCGACCTTGCGGTGACTGAGCAGGTTGGACTCCTCTTTTTCCGAGAGGTAGCCCAGCTTGACCTTCATCAGGAAGCGGTCGAGCTGTGCCTCGGGTAGCGGGAACGTGCCCGAGTATTCGACCGGGTTCTGCGTGGCCATGACCATGAACGGCTTGGGCAGCTCATGCGTCTCGCCGTCGATCGTCACCTGGCGCTCCTCCATGGCCTCGAGCAACGCGGCCTGCGTCTTGGGGCTGGCGCGGTTGATCTCGTCCGCGAGGAGGATCTGCGCAAACACCGGACCCGGCCTGAACTCGAAGTCGTTTTCCTTCTGGTTGAAGGCGCGCACGCCGGTGACATCCGAAGGTAGAAGGTCAGGAGTGAACTGGATGCGGCGGAATGTGCAGTCGAGCGAGCGGGCGAGCGATTTTGCGAGCATCGTCTTACCGACACCCGGCACGTCCTCGATGAGAAGGTGCCCCTCGCACAGAAGGGTGACGAGGCAGAGCCGGACTTCCTCTTCCTTGTTGACGATCGCGCGGCCGACGTTCGACATGAAGGCATCGGAAACTCTGGCGACGACTTCGGTTACCACGCCCTGCCCACTATGTCGGGGATTATAGATTTGACCTTCCTCCAACCATTCGAAGTGAATACGCACGGCCGGGCGATTTGGTTCCGCAATTCGTTACGTTGAGGCATCGAGAGGCGTGTTGGGTTATCAGAGGATGAAAGGCAAGCTCGCGGCAGCGATCGCGTTTCTGGCCGTCGCCTGCGGCTCGGCCGCGGGCGGCGGGGGCGTCGTGGGCAGTCCCCTGACGATTGACCAGCTCAAGTTCAAGGTCATAGACGCGGTCGGGATTCCGGTGTTCTGCGACCCGGACTTTTACCCCGTAGCGCGCCTCGGCGGCGAGCAGGCCAGCGCCGACACCTACTACCCGCAGATCCGGGCCAATGCTGAGCTCTACGCGGCCATCGTCGCCCATGAGAATCTTCCGTCCGGCGATCTCGACGAGGTGCAAAAGCTCACGGTGTATCGGGCCTTCAAGCGGCTGCGCGCGCTCGTGCTCACGAAGGGCGGTGACACCTACACGTTCGAGATTCGTGTCCAGACCAAGGGTTCAAACAACGCTGTCGAGCTCGTTGACGGTTCGGTCCGCGTCGACGGCGCGGTCACCATCGGCTCGCGAACTGCCAGCGGCATGCCGCCCTGCCCGATATGCCTTGCCGCGGCCACCTTGATCGCGACGCCGAACGGCGATGTCCGGGTCACGAATGTCAGGTCCGGGATGCTGGTGTGGACAGCGGACAGCGACGGCACGCGAGTGGCGGCGCCCGTCGTCGAGGTCGGGAGCATGGAGGTGCCGTCGGGACACTTGATGGTTCACCTGCGCCTAGCCGACGGCCGCGAGCTTCTTGCGTCGCCGGGACACCGAACCTCTGATGGCCGGCCGCTGGGCACCCTGGCCCGCGGGGACAAAGTGGACGGCTCGATCGTGACGACCTCGGAGCTCGTGCCGTACGCCGGCGAGCGAACCTATGACGTCCTGCCCGCCGGCGCGACCGGCAGTTACTGGGCGAACGGAATCCTGCTCGCAAGCACCCTTTAGCCGGAGTACGCGAAGAAGACTTCGCTGAATCCCTCGCCAGCGCCGCACTTGCTGCAGTTGCGGCTAGGAGACTTCTTCTTCCTCGACCAGGCGGAGGTGGCTGCTGACGTCAAGCCCGAGATGCCGCGCGAAGAATCCGGCTACCCGCTCGACATAAAGAGGACGGTCGGCCTCATATGCACCCGTATGCGGCGCACCCTGCACGATCCAGATCTCGCGCGGGCCGCGATACGTGTCATAGAGTCGCCGGCCGTGGTTCACGGACACGATGTCGTCGGCCCCACCGTGGATGAAGAAAAGGGGGCGCGGCTCGAGCGAGGTCATCACGGCAACCGGGCTCGATTGTGAAAGTCGCGAGCCGGTGCGCAGCCTGAACAGCAGTCCCGCCAGCCACACAAAGGGTGTACCAGGCAGCTTGATCGCGCGCCGCACGTTCTCGATCAGCACCGTGCGCAGGTCGCTAAAGGGGCTGTCGAGGACCAGCGCCTGCACGCCGGGCTCGCCCGCCGCGCCAAGCAATGTCACCACGGCGCCCATCGAATAGCCGAGCAGGCCGATCCTCGCCTTCGGGATGCGCTTGCGGGCGAAGGCGATGACCGCCTCCAGCTCCAGCACCTCTTTGATCCCGAAGGTGATGGCCGCGCGGTCGCTCCCGGGCCACCCGCGATACGAGTACAGGATGACGTTGAAGCCTTTGCGCCATAGCCCGGCCGAGATCCCGAGCGAACCCTGGCGCTGTCCCTTGTGGCCGCCCGAGACGATCACCGTCTGTGGCGAGCCCGGCTGCCGGAAGTGCCAGGCGCCGAAATTGATGCCGTCGGCGGTGACCAGCTCGACCTCCTCGTAGTCGGCTTGAAACTCGAACGGCGTGAAGGTGAAGTCGTCGAGCGGGCGCGGTTTTGCGGGCACGAAGGCCCGGCGATAGAGGAAGTAAGACGCGCCGATATACAAGACGAGCAAGACGGCCGGGACCAGCACCAGGTAGGGCATCGGGACCTACCCGAAGACTACTCGAAGACGCGGCTGAGGGCGTACAGCTCCTCGGGTACCCGGCGTGTCTCGCGAATGACCTCGGCGAGCGGCACGACCTCCACCTCGCCGTTCCGGCGGATTGGAATCACTCCACTTCTGCCGGCAGAGATCAGCTCGGACGCGTGAACACCCAGGCGCGTGGCCCAGATGCGATCCGTCGGCGTGGGCGAGCCCCCGCGCTGGAGATGGCCGAGGACGGTCACGCGAGTCTCGAACCCGGTCTCACGCTCCACCATCCGCGCCAGCGCATCGCCGATGCCGCGCTTGGCCAGCTGCACGTGGCCGAAGGCATCCGTCTCGGCCGCACCGCCCGCCTCGTCCTCGAGCTCGGGGATGTGGGCGCCCTCAGCGACCACGATGATGCTGAACAGCTTGCCTTCCCCGCGGCGCCGGTACAGATGGCCGACGACATCCTCCAGTGTCAAGGAGAACTCCGGAATGATGATCAGGTCGGCGCCGCCCGCCAGCCCGCCGGCGAGCGCCACCCAGCCGGTATCGCGACCCATCACCTCGACGACCATGACGCGGTGGTGTGCCGACGCGGTCGTGTGAAGGCGGTCCAGCGCCTCGGTAACGACCCCGACCGCGGTGTCGAAACCGATGCAGAACTCGGTGACGCTCAGGTCGTTGTCGATCGTCTTGGGCACGCCGACTGTCTGAAATCCGGCCTCATGAAGGGCGGCCGCGACGCTCAGCGTGTCGTCTCCACCGATCGGCACGATCGCGTCGACGCCATGGCGGCGCAGCACGCGAAGAACCGTCGCCACGCCGTCCTTCATCTTCAACGGGTTCGTGCGCGAGGTGCCAAGGATCGTTCCACCGAGCGGCAGGATGCCGCGCACGTCCACCGGTCGAAGCTCCTCGATGGCGCCGCCGTCGATGCAGCCGGCCCATCCGTTCTGAACGCCGCTGACCGAATGCCCGAGCTGAAACGCGCGCCGCGCCACTGCGCGGATGGCCGCGTTCAAGCCAGGCGCGTCTCCACCTCCGGTGAGGATCCCAATTCGCACCCGAATAGGGTAACGATTACTGGAGACGGTTCAGGAGCTGCCGCAGCGTCACGCCGGACAGGGAGCTCAGCTCCAGGTCGGCCTCGCTGAGATCGAGGCCCGCTGTGATCGGGTTCGGTACTGCGACACAGCGCAGCCCGGCGCGCTTCGCGGATCGGATTCCATTCGGCGAATCCTCGAGCGCGACTGCCTCATCGGCATTGACGCCGAGGCATGCGAGGACGGCGAGATAAAGGTCAGGCTCAGGCTTCACATGTTCGACGTCGTTCCGGCTGCACAGGCAGTCGAATAGATCGAGGATTCCCAGACGCTCCAGGTGGCCTCGCACCCAATCGCGCGACGAGCTCGAGGCGACGCCCACCTTCATGCCCTGTGCCTTGGCCGCGCGGGCGAGCTCGGCTACGCCCGGCAAGAGCGGCTTCGCCAGCACTAGCTCAACCCGTCGCGCAATGCGCCGTTCGATCTCCTCCTGCGTTAGCGGCCGGCCAAGGCGCTCCTCGAGATGATGCTGAGGGTGGAATTCCTGGTTGTTCGAGCCGACGGTTTTGACCCACTGCTCGAACGGGAGGGGTACGCCGTTGGCCGCGTAAACCTCAGCCCAGGACTGGTAGATGGGCTCTTCGGTGTCGAGGATCAGGCCGTCGAAATCGAATATCAGGGCGTTGATCAACTGGCTCGCCAAATGTAGCCATGAGTACTGGTCCAAAGGCTTAGGATCGCGTGGCAAGCTCCATTCCAGTGGCCTCGAATACATCACCGTTCACGCCCACGGGCGACCGACAAGCCTCCCCAGGCTGGTTCGGCGCCGCGATCTCAGGATTCGCCCTGATCGCGGTCGCGTCGATGCTGATCGTCGTCTTCGGCTTCCTCGACGCGAACCGCCGCTCGCTCCGCGACCTTTTCACGCCCGATCCCGCGGCCGCCGCCGGCATCCTCGGCCTGGTCGGCGGCGCCGAAGGCGTGACGCTGAGCATCGTCATCCTGGTCGTCGTATTCGGCATCCAGATGACGTCCTCGCGCTACTCGCCGCGCATCATCGGCCTCTTCACCACCAACCCGCTGAACGCCATCGTTCTGGGCTTCGCGCTCGCATCGATTCTGTACACGTTCCTGGTCCGCGGCGAGGTCAAGCCGAATTACGTGCCCATGTGGAGCGTCGCGGCCGCCGTGGTGCTGGGGATCGTCAACTTCGCCATCGTCTTTCCGTACATCGGCTACATCTTTGCGGTCATGCGCGCGGAGACGCTCGTCAACAGCATCCGGGGCAAAGCTCGCCGGCACCTCGCGATGGCGGTGGCGGGCAAAAGCATCGAGAAATGCCGGAACGACCTGCTCACCGACATGAACCAGGTGACCGACATAGCCCTCGGGTCGGTGCAGCTCGGAGACATGCCGGTCTGCCTGCTCACGATCGGAGTGCTCGGCGAATTCCTGGCGATGGACTACTCGAAGGTGAAGAAAGGCTTCGGACCGCAGTGGTTCCAGATCGGCCACGCGGAGCTGCCCGGCGACTCAGACCAGATTGTGGCCGAGGTCAACCGCGCGCATACGTGGGTGGAGTACACGGTGCTGTCGAGCTTCGTCCATCTCGTCGGCCTCACGCCCGCGCACCGCAAAGAGGCGGTGCACGCCATCGCGGTGGCGACGCGCGACATCGGCCTCGCGGCCATCGAGCGCGGCGACCCCGAGGTCGCGGAGCTGAGCGTCCGCTTCTTCAACACCTACCTGCGCGCGGCGCTCAACCAAGCCGCTCCGACATTCGCGTCCTCGACCATGAACGAGTACCGCCGCCTCGCCATCGGCGCGCTGGAGTGGCGGCCAGACCTGTCCGTCGAGGCTGCGAATCATCTCCTCCGATATGGCCGCCATTTCGACGAGGCCGGCATGCCGGCGATCTTCGGCGCCGCCGCCGAGGACGTCGCCGACCTCGCCATCGAGGCCCGGTCTCGCGACCCGGAGGTCACGCGCCGGCTGGCGCTGCTGCTGGTCCGCAACCTGCTCGAGCTCATCCCCAACGCCAGGCCGATCGGTCTGAACGGGTTGTTCAAGGCGGTGGCCAAGCTCACGTTCTGGGCAATGGCCGCCGATTCGAAGGACGTCGCGCACATCCTGGTCGAGGGCATCGCAGCCGCCCCTCCCGACTTCGTTGACGCGGCTCTCGACCGGATGGAGGTGATGCAGAACGGTCTGTTCTGGGAGGTCAACGAGCGGGTGGTTGCGTTCGACTGGGTCGAGGAGCCGCTCCGCGCGGAGATTCCGCGTTTGAGGACAGCGCTGCGGCGCGCCAAGGCTTCCGGACGCGGGCCTTCGATCGAGCTCGACGACCCGCGGCCGACTATGCCGGTGAACCTCGTCCAGCCGGAGCCGGCTGCGCCCGCTCAATCGAATGGATCACCCGAAGCGAGTAAAGCCCCGGCTAAAGCTGACCAACGTTGATCATCGCGGTCGAAGTCGTCTCGAAATAGTCGATCAACGCTTTGCGCACCTCCAGCTGAAGGCCGAGGGATTCAACCGCCGCCGTCATGTGCGCGAGCCACGCATCGCGCTCTGCCTGCCCGATTGCGAAAGGCTGATGCCGGAGGCGCAGCCGCGGGTGGCCGCGACGGGCGCTGTACGTGGTCGGTCCGCCCCAGTATTGAATGAGAAACAGAGTCAAGCGCTCGGTAGCCCCGGACAGGTCTTCCTCGGGATAGACACGGCGCAAGATCGGGTCTGACGCGACCCCCGCATAGAAACGTTCGACCAGGGTTTTGAAAGTTTCGGCGCCGCCCGCAGCCTCGAACACCGTCACATCGATTGACCATAGACTTTGCCCGCGGTGGCCACGACTCGGCAGCTCAGGATCAGCTTCCTGTTTGCGCTCGTGATGCTGATCGCACAGTTCCTCCTCGGCATGGCGGTCAACCTGTTCGTGAAGATCCCCACCGATCACCCTGGCGCGAACCCGCCGGAGTATTTCAGCGGGGTCGCGCAGAGCGTCACCTGGGCCATCCTGCACGGCAACCTGCTGCTTGCGATCCATGGCGGCTTCGGCCTCGTGCTGGTGATCGCCGCGGTCGGAACACTGGTCCAGGCGATCGGCAACCGCCGCCGCGGCATCGTCGTCTCGGCGGTCTTCGGGTTCATCGGTGTGCTCGGCGCCGGCTTCAACGGCGGCAGCTTCCTGAACTACGACCAGGACTTCAGCTCGATGCTGATGGCGACCGGCTTCGCGATCGCGGTCGTGGCTTACTCGGTCGGCCTCTACCTCGCCAACGCGACGGCCACCTCGACCAACTAGGTTTCGAAGTCCCACCGGGTTGGCGAGCCGGTGAAGTCACCTTCCTTCAGGCCGAACACCCAGCGCGGACGTACCCGAAAGCATGAGTTCACCGCCGGGTCCAGCATCTCGATCTTGTAATCGGTTTCGTACTTCGCGTTCTCGAGCGCGAGGAGCAGCTCGAGGTCCTCGGTTTTCGTCAGAAGCGCCGCGACACCCTCAACGACGACGGGATTCAGCGCGTCCTCGGTGGCGACCACGCAGCGAGGGTTCTCGCCCAGGTTCTTCGCCTTGCGCGAGCGTTTGCTGCTACTGAACAAGAAGGCGTTCTCGTGCCAGAGCCCCCACACCGGCATGGCATGAGGGCCGCCGCTCGGCCACACGCTCACCAGCCAGTAGTTCCGCGACGCGACGAGGCGCTCCTCGGCCCACGACCAAGGCAGGAGCCCGGTGCCCTCGTTCGCGGGGAGCGTGCCATAACCCGGCATATGAGGACGCGAGATTCGGGTTGGCCGCTCCATCAGGCCGGCGCGGGCGGCGTGACCCCGGCGCCTTCGAGCAGCTCGTCAACCGGCCGCGCGATCGCCTGCGCCGCCTTTAGCCCGGTCGCGGCCAGGTATCTCTCCACGATTCTCCGGCCCACCGCGTAGCCGCCCATATGCGGTATGCCGACCGGCTCGGTGCCTAACCTTCGCGCCACCTCGTCGCCGAGCACGTATGGGCTCCACTCGCGGAACGTGGTGCCTGTGCCGAAAGCCGCGATCACCTTGTCGGAGGTGTCGTCAAGAACCTTGCCGGTCACGTTCTTGTACCACGCGCCCGTCGAATCAGGACCGCAGACCTCGATGGTGAAGACTTCGGCGAGCCCTTCGTGGACGACCCACTCGGCGAGGTTGAACGGCCCCTGAACGTTGGGTGTGCGGATGTGGTGCGCGAGCTCGTGCACCGCGCAGGCGCCGATCCTCGTCTCGTTGTAGTCGGTGGGCCACGCGACCAACCAGATCGCGCCTTGCGCGGAACCCATTCCGTAATAGCCAAGCGTGTGCTCGAGGAAAACCGGATCGTCGGGGTTGCCCAGAGTTAGCGAGACCTCGATGCGGTCCGAATGATGGATGCCGGGCAGCGCCACGCTCTGGTATTCCCACGCCCGCCCGAGGTCGCGCTTGATCTGTCCCCATGCATCCGCCTTGATCAGGCGCTTGACCGCCTCGGCGTAGCGCGGATCATCGACCTCGACGCGGAAGCCATCGCCCCGCTCGTGGATCTCCCGCAGCATCTCCATGCCGCCGGTGTCGAACGACGAGATGCCTCGCATCGCGGCCAGGGCGTCGAGCCGGGCAGGCAGAGGCTCCGTGAACAGGCGCAGGAGCGCCTCGGCGTCGTCATGAACGGCGAACTCGATCTGGTCGTCGGTGCTCAGTGCCATTCGATGTTTACGGAACGATGAAGCCTTTCATTGATTGCGCGTGTATCTACTTGGCAATTGTGAGCTTGGGCTCGACCTCGATTGCCGCCCTCGCCGATCGGCGCTTGCTGCCGCTCGTCCGGGGATGGGCGCCCTTTGTGCTGCTTCTGGTCGCGTATGAGGTCATGCGCGACGCCGCCTCGGCTGTGGGTATGCCGGCCCACGACCTGGCTCGGTTCGATCGCACGCTGTTCGCCGGCTACCAGCCGACCCTGGTCCTCCAGGCTGCCATTGGGCGGCTGGCCGACGCCGACGTGTTCGACGACCTCGGCAGCGCTGTCTATGCGACTCATTTCCTGCTGCCGGTGGCTGTCGGGATCTGGCTATGGACGAAAGATCACGACGCGTTTCGTCGCTTCGGCTTGACCCTTGTAGTCCTGTGCGCGCTCGCTTTCATCACTTATGTGATCGCGCCGACGACGCCCCCGTGGCTGGCGCAGCCGGCTTCGGTCAAGCATCTCATCGAGGAGACAATCCAGCGGAGCGGCGTGCCATCGAGCCTTCTGTGGCTCTACTCACACCACGACTACAACCTCTATGCGGCCTTTCCATCGCTCCATGCCGGCTTCCCAGTAGTCGCAGCGGTCGCCGTCTGGGGCCAGAGCCGAAATGCGGGCGCGCTGCTGTGGTTGTGGGCCGTGCTCGTATGGGTGGTGGTCGTGTTCCTGGGCGAGCACTACGTCGCCGACGTGATCGGAGGGATTGTCTACGCGGTCATCGCGATCGCGATCGCGCGAACCATCAGCACGCGCTTCAAGCGCCGTCACGTGGCGATGGCTGGCGCGACTGCGGGCGCGACTTCCGAGTAACCCTCCATCTCCCTTTCGGTGGGGAGAAACCAGGCAATGAGGATCGTGGCCAGCACCAGGATCACGTGCGTCGTCAATGACCCCTGCAGGCCGATCACGTCGGCGATTGCCCCGTTGATGGGTATCCCGATGGCCCCCGTGACGAACCCGAGGCCCATGACGAGACCCGAGGCAAGCCCCGCACGAGAGGCCATGAGCTGCTGGGCCATCAACAGCATCAGCGGCGCGGTCGACGCCGCCAGGACGCCGATGAGGATGGCGCTCCCGAATGCCCAGGGTCCGGGGAACCTCGTGAAAAGGAGGATGGCGGGGATGCTGAGCACCAGGGTCGCCAGGATTACGGTGCGCCGGCCGTAGCGATCCGCCAGCGATCCGCAGCCGACAGTGCCGACCGCGCTCGCCAGGACGAGGGTGGTGGCCAGCGGGCCGTAGAACTCGGGGCCGTAGCCGAGCTGGCGGTACCACGTGGGTGTGAAGGCCTGGAAGACGTTGACCGTCCAAGCCCGCGACATCATCACGCCAATCACCATCGCCAGCGCGAACACAGGCACCGGCCGCGAGACCGCGATGGCCGCCTTGGCCGCGGTCACGGACGGCCGCAGCTGGGCGCGCATTCGCCACAGCAGGTAAGCGCCGGTCGCGACGCCGGGGACGACCAGCAAACCCGTGCCCCGAATGCCGAACAGGGCCAGCACGCCGATTCCGATGAGCGGGCCCAACGCGACGCCTACGGTTCCGGCGGTCACGTAGATCGACATGCCCAGGCTTCGCCGCCAGGCCGGCAGCAGGGCTCGCACATCGAGAGCGCCGAAGGGATGGAATGCACCAGACCCAAGGCCTGACGCGCAGGCGAGCACCAGCAGCAGCGGAAAAGTGGGCACGAAACCGACGAGGGCGAACGTGAGCGCGGTCCAGCCAAGGGCCACGCCGGTGAACCGAGTGCCGTAGCGGTCGGCGATCACGCCGAACAAGGGCTGAGAGATGGCGGCCATCGCGCCGTACGCGAGGCTCACCAGACCAACCGTGCCCAGCGTCAGGTGAAACCGTCCGATCAGCAGCGGATACAGGACGGGGATGACGCCGACGTAGCTGTCGACGGTCAGATGCCCGAGCATCAGCGTGACCAGCTTGCCGTTGCGCAGGAAGTCCTTCATTTGGATCGGCTCTATGATGCCGGGGCGTGCGCGAGCTTCTCTACCTGAGCCGCGAGGACGTGGAGCGCTTGCTCGACGTCGACGCGATGCTGGACGCCCTCGCCAACGCCCTCATCGCCTTCTCTTCTGGCATCACGGTCGTCCCTCCGCGGGTCGCGGTCCGCGTGCCCGAGGCGGGTCTGTTGGGATCGATGCCCGGATACATCCCTGGCGTCGCGCTCGAGGTGAAGCTCGTCTCAGTCTTTCCCGGCAATCACCACCGTTCCCTCCCGTCGCACCAGGGCGTGATCGCGCTTTTCGACGAGAACGACGGCGCGCCACTCGCGGTCATGGACGGGACCTACATCACCGCGATCCGAACGGGAGGAACGGCGGCGGTGGCAGCGCGTGCGCTGGCCAGACACGACGCCGGGGTGCTGGCAATTATTGGCGCCGGCGTGCAAGGCGCCTCCCATCTCGAGACTTTTCCTCGAGTCCGCGACTTCGATGAGATTCGCATCGCGTCGAGAAACGCTGACAAAGCTGCAAGCCTTGCCTCGCGTCACCCACGCGCTCGGGTCGCCAAGACCTTCGAAGAAGCTGTCCGCGACGCCGACGTGGTCGCGTGCTGCACCGACTCGCGCGAACCAGTGATTCGTCGCGAATGGCTCAAGAGCGGCGCGCATGTGAGCTCCGTCGGCGGCACATTCGGACCCGAGATCGACCCCCAGATCATGTCGACCTCGCGCGTCTTCGTGGAGTGGCGTGGAGCAGCGACCAACGCTCCGCCCGCGGGTGCCCACGAGCTGCAGGGCATGGATGCCGACAAGCTGACAGAGGTCGGGGAGGTTCTCGCCGGCACCCGGCCGGGACGCACGTCCGAGTCCGAGATCACCGTGTACAAGTCGACCGGCCACGCGGTCGAGGACGCCGCCAGCGCGCGGCTCGTATACGACCGCGCTCGGGCGGAAGGGGTCGGCGTCAGCCTCCCGCTGTAGCGGCTAAACCTCGATCCAGCGGTGCGGAACTGCGTTGATGATCAGTGTCCCGCCCACCTTCCTGACCGGCTGCGACACCCCATACGGATGGATGTGGCCATGCACGAGGAGGCGGGGCTGGAGGTTTTTGATCAGGCGGTTGAAGGCAGCGAACCCGCGGTGCGCAAGGTCGTCTTCCTTGCCCGAGAACCCCTGCGGAGGCGCGTGCGTGAGCAATACGTCTATGCGACGCCCGCCTCGTCCGCGCCGCACGGAGGCGACCAGCTCGATCCGCCATGCGCGCCACCGCATCTGGGCTTCCGTGTACTGATTCGGGCCTGGCTTATAGCGCATCGATCCGCCGAGGCCGGCGATGCGAAGCCCGGCCTCCTCCACGAGGCGCCCGTCGATGTCCACGCAACCCTGGGGGCCTTTCGAGGGCGACTCTGCTCGCATCGGGCTCCACGTTTCATCGAGCGGCCTTAGGTCCGGGTCATGGTTGCCCGGCACATACAGCAGCGGCACATTGAGGCGGCTGACGATGTACTCGAGGTAGTCGAAGGGAAGGTCCCCGCAACCAAGCACGATGTCGGCCTGCAGGCGCTTGAGCTTGTCTCCGTAGAGCCCTTCGTCGACCTCGTCCGCGATCGCAAGGATGCGCGTCAGGTTATGCCAGGACCTCTCGGCGCTGTTTGAGGTGCTCGATCTCCGCCGTACGTACTCCATCGAAACCGGCGACGAGCCCGTTCTTCAGGATGCGTGCGATCTGTTGGGCGGAATGAAGCCTCGGGATGTAGACGAAGTCGGCGCCGGCCTTATAGAAGTGAAGCGCCTGCGGTATGTGGTCGGTCGTGAGCATGACTTTGGCTTTCGGACAGCTGGCGCGTGCATTACGGAGCAGCCTCAGATTGTCGGTGCCACGCAGGATGTCGTCGGGAATGCTGCTCACGACGAGCTCGGCGTTCTCGATGCCCGCGTGACGAAGGGTGTCGGCGTGCGCGATGTCGCCGTAGACGATGCTGATCCCTCGCTTCTGCAGCTCTCGCATCACCGTGGGGTTGAAATCGATAACCAGGACCTTGTCGAGCATGACCTGCCCCTCGACCGCGGTGCCTTCGCTCTCGAGCTCCAGCAGGATCGAGCTCGCGTCGCGGTAGAACCCGAGAAAGATCATCGTCTCGGGCCTGGCTTGCTCCCGCTGCGGCGCAGCCTCACCCTGGTCGAGATCCCGGACATGAAGAAATCTGAGCCCTCCGCTCAGGATCTTCTGGACGCGGTGACTCGAGTTGATCATGTAGGTCGACACGACGGATGTGATCGCGAAGGTCATGATCACGATCGTCACCACGTCGGGGCTGATCTGGTGGTACGTCAACCCGATCGAAGCGATGACGATCGAGAACTCGCTCACCTGGGAGAGGTTGATCGCCGGCAACAGGCTGGCGCGATGGCCCATTCCGAGGAAATACAGAATCGGCACGACCGAAAGCCGGCTCACCATGACGAAGGCGGACGCTGCGAGGGCAATCTCGACCACCTGAAGCGTGGGTATTCGAATCTGCATGCCAAGCGCGACGAAGAAGAGGGTGACGAAGAAGTCGCGGATGCTGATGGCCTTCGCCATCACGTCCAGGTTGTAGGGGAAGGTCGAAAGGCTCACGCCTGCGATGAGCGCTCCCATCTCGCGCGAGAGCCCGATCACGCTTGCAGCGCTCGCCAGGAAGAAGCACCACGCGAGCGCGCTGACCAGCACGAGCTCGGGCGCTTTGGCGACTGAGCGAAATAGAAAAGGAAGGACCCACTTGGCCATGAAAAAGCCACCGGTGACCAGCAGGGCGCCCTTCCACAGCGAGAACGCGAGCGGGAGCAGGTTTGGATTGGTGAGGTTGGGCTGGACGGCGAGCATGCCCACCGCCCAGATGTCCTGGATGACGAGCACCCCGAGCGTGATACGGCCAGGCAGGGTGTCGAGCTCGAACTTGTCGTTGAGCAGCTTGACCACCACCAAGGTGCTCGACAGGCTCATGCAAGCCGCGAGGTAAAGCAGCGCGTAGTTGCCGCCGGAGTTGCGGACGCCGAGCAGGTAGAAGAAGCCAAGGCCGAGGGCGATGCAGATTGGGACCTGGAGACCACCGGTGAGCAGAACGGGCAGGCCGGCGGAGGCCAGTTTCTTGAGATCGATCTCGAGGCCGATGATGAAGAGAAGAAGGATCAGGCCGATCTCCGCGACGGTCTGGATGCTCTCTTTGTTCTGTACCCAGTTGAACCCAACTGGACCGATGACGACACCGGTGACCAGGTAAGCGAGGATCAGCGGCTGGCGCAGCCTCCAGCCGATTACCGCGAGCACCGCCGCGACGGCGATGCTGATTCCGATGCTCGAAAGGAGGTCGCTGGGAACCGTCACGCTTTCGAAGCCCGAGTCGGGACGTCCCAACGGGCGCGAAGCGCATCGGCTTCCGCCGGGTCGCCCGCGATGAGAAACCTGGGATGGTGCAGCCCGTCGATCAGGCTGGCCGCGAGCTGGTCGAAAACTCGAGTGCCCTCTTCCGCACCCAGGCTGCTGCTCAACCACCGACCCATTCCACGAGTGCGAGTGTTCTGGCCGATGCGGGGACTGTGTGCGCCAGGACAGAACAGCGAAACGACGACGCCGCTGCCGTTGGTTTGCCGCGCGAGAGCTTGAGTGAAGGTGGCCAGCGCCGCATGCCCGGTGTCGTAGGGGACTGTCATCGGATCGCTCGGAATCAAGCCGCCGTATGAGACCGCGTTGATGATATGGCCGGAGCCGCGCGCTGCCATGAGAGGGAGAAAAGCAGTGCTGGTCCGCACCGCACCGAGCAGGTTGGTCTCGAGCATCCAGTTCCAGTCCTTGCTGGAGATGCGCTCGAGCTTCCCTTGCAGGAGAACTCCGGCGGCGTTGACCAGGATGTCGACGTGACCCATAGCTTTGATCGAATCGCGCGCAAGCGAGCGCACGGAGGCGTCGCTCCGCACGTCGGTCGACAGCGCGATCGCGGACTCGCTCGTACCGAGCTTCAGGATCTCGCCGACCGTGCGGTCCATGCGGGGCTCGTCAAAATCGGAGACCACGATGTTGGCACCTTGCCTTGCCATCGCCTTTGCAATCGCGCGACCCACGCCGCTGCCGCCGCCGATGACGACGGCGACCTTGTTCCAGAGCGCGCCTCGGGTCGGTCCCTCCATATCAGACAGGGCTGAATACTAGGGATGAGCGCCGCGAAAGCAGCTACGTTTTCTTGAAGCGCAGCGCCGTCCAGGTTTCGTCGAGCTTGACGAACGCGACCGGCTTGTAACCAGTTTCACCCGTGATCTCGCCGAGCACGTCGCGTTTCGTCCACCAGGGCGTGGCCGGAAGGTCGGTCGAGCCTATTGCAGGACCGCCTTTCGGGTACGCGATCCACAGCAGCGCGTCTGGTTTCACGGCTTTGATCGCCGGCGGTCCGACCGCGCGAAGCTCGGCGACGTTGTTGACGAAAACCAGCACCACGTCATAGAGGGTCGAGTCGTTCAGCGCCGTGTACAGGTCGGCGGGAGCGGGAGCAAGCATCATCAGGAAACCAGGGGGCGCGTTGATGACCGCTACATGGTGGTTGGGTGCCAGCCGCAGCTTCTTCGCCAGCGCCGAGAGGCCCGGCGAGTCCTTGCCCAGAGACAGCAGCGACCGCTGCGATTCGAGGTGGCGCAATCCGAGCCTACTGTAGCGGGAAGGGCGGCTGCCACCACCAGGGTTGGTCATCGACATCGATCGCGACGACCCACTTCACCCATGCGAAGCCACGCTGGCCCGGCACCACCATCCGAGCCGGGTAGCCATGGCCCGGGTCGAGCTGCGTGCCGGCCATCCGTGTCGCCAGGAGCATCCGCCCGGCGTCCTCGATCGGAAACCGGCGGCTGTAGCCGGTGATCGATCTGACGTTCAGGCTGGAGCCGGTCCCGGTCGAGCGAGGCAGCAGCCGTTCGAGCAACGCCCCCTCCCACACCTGCTGGGAGTACCACCCTCCGGTGCAGTCGATAACGGCCGAGATGCGATCCGTATACCCCGCAAGCTCCTCGTAGCTCAAAGCCCTACTTGCCACCGCTACACGCCAGGTGGCGATGTCCACGGTGGGCACGCTGTCGAACATCCACGTCGTCGCGAGCGGCTGAACGGACTGGAACGACCCGGTGGGAGCACGCAGCGCCGACGGCAGCAAGGCAACCACGAGCCCCGCCGACCCGGCGAGCAGGCCGCCCTTCAGAAAGGTTCGGCGGCCGAAGTCTGTTGCCCTCGGCTTGAGTGGCCGCGCCACCAGGTGCCAGAGCAGGAACGGGATGACGCAGACCGCGGCGCCCACGTGAAAGTCCATCGCGGTCAGGTAGCCGAGGTTCGGATGACCCGAGGCATGCACCAGGCCGAAAACGATCGAGATCGCAACGCCGATCCCGAGCACCACCGACGCCCATTTGAGGGAACGTGGCCGCCGGAACCCGCGCTTCGCCACCAGTGACTTCCACGGCACCAACAGGACGATCGCCACGCCGGCGGCCGCATGCAGGAGGAGGACGGCGCGGGCCGGCTGTCCTGACAGCTCGAACGCCATCCAGCCGCTGGCAAAGGCCAGCGCCAGCAGGAAAAGCAATGCCAGGTTCGTGATTCGGCCGGTGACAGCGTTCACAGCTTCAGGCCTCGGCCTTGATGGTGGGCGCGCCGCCTTGCGTTACTTCAAGGTCGGCCCACATCCCACTCGCCTCGTTGCCACCCACCAGCGATGCAATCCGGTAGCTGCCAGATATGGAAGGGTTGAACACGAACGTCGCCGAGCGTCCGGGGTCGAGGCCCCGCGTCGGATCCGGCGTCGACCACCCCGGCTCGAGCGGAGCGGAGTCTTTGCTGCCACGAACCACAGCGCACGAGTTGGGCACGGTCGCGTGGTTCTCGCACTGCACGGTCACCTGCCATCCCACCGGGATGCCGATGACGAGAGTCCCATCGCGATACCCGTTGTAGTTGAACTGGTAATCGCCGGCCGGGTAGCCGGCGATGAGCGTGACCACGACGGCTCGTGTCGCGGGATCGGAGTGCATATAGCCCTTGGGGTCGGGTGCTGTGCCGGGGCCCGTTCCAGTCAACGGATCGCACGCCGCGCTCGCGAGCAGCGCGATCCCAAGGCACCCGGCAACGGCCCATCTGAGGCCCATGCGAAGTTGCGAATATGATCCCACTGAGATGGGCGACCCACACAAGAGCGCGCCGCGGCTGCTCCTGTGGTGGGAGTCGCTCGAGACGTGGGTGCAGCTTGTGATCTCGTTTCCGATCTTCGCCGTGCTCACGCTGCTGATCAACATAGGACCATTCAGCCAGCCACTCGGGCGATCGATCTTCTACGGGCTGTTCGAAGGGGCGGTGCTCAGCGGCATGCTGGCGGTGGCCACTGCCACCGAACGCGGAAAGCGCCGCTGAATTCATAGGGGGAAGGACGCCGATGGCGACACGAAGCTCGACTGTGAAGCGGATCGTCATCGGGGTCGATGGCTCCGATGCGGGCAAGCATGCGCTCGAGTGGACGGCGCGGCTGGCCAAGTCGATGGGCGCGGAAGTCGTCGCGGTTTACGCCCTCGACATCCCGGTCGCGCTGCCCGATCCATACACGATGCCTCTATATCTCGACGACAATGTGCGCCGCGGCATCGAGTCGGACTTCGTGAACAAGTGGTGCCGCCCACTGAAGACCGCGGGCGTTCGGTATCGGGCGATCTTCCAGGACGGCCGGCCGGCGTCGGTGATCATGGACGTCGCCGACAAGGAGAAAGCTGACCTCATCGTCGTCGGCCGGCGCGGACGCGGAGAGGTGGCCGAGCTTTTGCTCGGGAGCGTCAGCCATGAGGTCGTGCTTCATTCCAAGCACCCGGTGCTGCTGGTCCCCCGGAAGGCCTGAACCGGCATGGCCTCGTCGATACGTCTAGGCAAGCTTTTCGGGATCGAGATCGGAATCAACTGGAGCCTCGTCTTCGTGTTCGCGCTCATCACGTGGACCGTCGCCACCGAGGTGCTCCCGATCGACGTGCCCGGCCAGGGGGCCCTCGCCTACTGGGTCGCTGGAGTTGTGGGAAGCATTGCGTTCTATGCGTGCTTGCTCGCACACGAACTTGCGCACGCGCTCGTGGCGCGGCGCTATGGCGTCAAGGTCGGCGGCATCACGTTGTGGCTGTTCGGAGGCGTTGCAAGACTTGACGGCGAACCTCCAAGCGCCGGGACCGAAGGACTGATCGCCGGCGTCGGGCCGCTGACAAGCCTTGCGGTCGCGCTGATCGCCTTTCTGCTCTCGTTTCTCCCCATCCCTGCGCTCGTCGCCGACCTGTTCGCGTGGCTCGCCGTCGTCAACGTCGCCTTGGCTGTGTTCAACCTTATTCCCGCCTTTCCTCTCGATGGCGGACGCCTCCTCAGCTCATTCTTCTGGTGGCGTTCGGGGAGCCGGCAGCGAGGCGTTCACAGCGCGGTCCGAATCGGCCGCGTCTTCGCCTGTCTGATGATCGCCTTCGGAGTCTTCGAGCTTTTCACAGGCGCGGTCCTCAACGGGATCTGGATCGCGTTCGTCGGTTGGTTCCTGTTGTCTGCCGGCAGCTCAGAGGACACGGGCGCCGCGGTCAGAGGAATCCTGCGCTCGGTGCCGGTATCGGCAGCGATGTCGTCCCCGGTGGTGACCGTCCCCGATTGGCTGACGGTGGACCAGTTCGTCGAATCGATCGCGCCGCAGCACGCGTTCACTACGTATCCGATTCACGATCCTTCCGGCAAGCTGACGGGGATCGTTCGCCTCGGCGATCTGGTTCGAATACCGGCAAACGCGCGGGCTCAAGAACGGTTGAGAGATCGCGCACGTCCCATTGCCGAGGTACCGACGACCCAGCCCGATGAAGACCTCGGCGGGCTCATCCAGCGGGTCGGCGCCAGGCTGGATCTCCGCGTGCTCGTGTTCGACAAGGGGCAGCTCGTCGGCATCGTGTCACCGGTCGACGTGGCGAGGCTGCTTGCCGTACGGCAGTCACTGGGCGGCGCGAGACCTGCACCCGGCCCAGCGGGGACCACGGCCGGTCCAGCCGCTTGATCGCGCGACCTCTGACGGTGGCCGCCGGCCTGCTCATGCTTGCCGGCTGCTCATTCGGCTCACCCACGACGTTCGGCATTGACACCGCTTCAGTCGACGCTACCTATCACTGTCCGATCGGCGCCAGCAACGAGCACTACGTCCTGCATGGCAGCATCGACGTCCACAACGGAACGTCGAAGGCAGTCACGATCTCGAGCGTCGACGCCACCCTCACGCTGGCCGCAGTGAAGGGAGGCTGGCTCCAAAAAGTGGGCGACAAGTACGACGCCGGCAACGTCACGTTCACGCCGGCGGAAGTTAGCGCGGGCTCTAGCGCCAAGCTCGACGTGACCATCCCGAGTGCATGCACGGGCCGCACAGCCAACTCGGCAGTCGCCTCTGGAGACTACGCGGTCGCTTTCACAATGATCACGTCCGCCGGCACTTTCAAGGTCGACAGCAAGGACAGGCACCGCATCTCGACCGCTTGAGCCGTACGTTCGCGCTCAAAACCATTCAACGGTGGTAGTGGAACCGCGCCCTGAAAAGCGTTTGACTGAGTAAGGAGACGGTGTGATGAGAACAGTGGCCGGGTACAACGCGACCGCCGGACGTTGCTTTAGACGAGGCGTGTGACCCGCAAGGGTTGGGCGCCTCACAACCTCGGACCTCGATCAAGCGCCAGGAGGATGGAACTGTGCAGTGCAACATCTGCGGCGAAGAGGTCGACAACTCGGAAGACCTCGCCAACCACATGGAGAAAATGCACGCCGTGGGCGAGACGGACGAACCGGAGCAGGACAAGAACCCGGAGGTTCCGAAGGAAGACGAAGTTCCTGACCCGGCCCCGATCCCCGGCCGCATGTAAATAATCGAGCGCGGCTCTCTATCGAAGTAAATCGCGTGGCTTGGGCGGCCGGGTTCATCCCGGCCGCAAACTCGCGTGCCTCTCTCGCCGCCAATCGTCGCGGGGAGCAAGATTCCGGAAATCAGAACAGCGGGAAAGAGAGCAGCCGCGCGCGCAGCGCCCGGCGATGAGAGGGAACCGGCAGGTTCCCTCTTATGGGCGTTAGCCCAGGGCCCCGTAGAGCTGTGGCTGCTGCGTGGGTGCGGCGGAACCGTCCGGGCCGTCTTCAGCCGTAACCGCCATCTGGGAGTAGCCCTTAAGCGGCATGTTCACCAGCACGACCTTGCTGCCGTTGCTGTCGGGCACGAACACCGCAGCCGAGTCCGGATGGCCGCCTGGCGTGATCAGCCAGACCTCGTACACCTTTCCTTTCTCGAGAGCGGGCAGCCCGCTGAAGTCGACCAGCGTCACGCCATCGCTCTTCAAGTCGATGACAGTGCCGTGCGCGGCTGCCAGAGCTCCATGCCCGGCCAGCGTGAAGCGGGCGACCTGCGGCGCCGGCGGAGAGATCGAGCCACGCCCCAGCAGGCCTCCAACCACGAGGCCGATCAACAGAGCCAGCAGCACCGTCGCCGCGGCAGCGAAGGCGGTCAAGCGGCCGAGCTGCACTGTGGCGACAGGCTTCCAGCGCCCGGGCGCCAGGGCGGCTCTCTTTCTGGCCGGCGCGCTGGGCATGGTCGAGGCCCGAGCGGCTGAGGCGGCGATGAGAATGCGCTCGCGCAGCCTGGCCGGTGGGACGACCTCCTCCACCTCGAGCGGAAGCGAGTCGGCTGCCCGGCGGAAGCGTGCAGCCGTCTGGCGGCAGGTTGCGCAGCCTTCGACGTGCACGCGCATGCTCTCCGCTTCGTCCGCGTCGAGTGCGCCCAGCACCCAGGCCGCGACTGTGCCCTCCAGCTCTTCGTGATCAGACATTGATCAGCCCCCTACCCTGTAGATACGAGCTCAGCTTCTCCAGGGCGAGTCGCATCCTGCCTTTGACAGTGCTTAGCGGGACGTGGGTCATGTCAGCGATCTCGGACTGCGAATAACCCCCGAAGTAGGCAAGCTGTACCGCCTGGCGCTGCTCGGCGGGCAGGCTGCCGACAGCCTCTCGCACGGCCAGGCGCTCGAGTGAAAGGGAGACCTCGTGCCAGGGATCGGAACGGATGCCGGATTCGACCAGCTCGGGTTGCAGCTCCAGCTCCTGGCGCTCGTGGGCGCCGCGTCCACGCAAGTAGTCGATGGAGCGATTGCGGACGGCCGTGATCAGCCAGGTTCGCAGCGAACCCTTCTTGGGATCGAAAGAGGTGGCGTTGGTCCAGATCTTCAAAAACGCTTCCTGAACCACGTCTTCCGAGCGCCCTGGATCCCCGAGGACGCGCATGGCAACGGCGTACGCCAGCCCGGCATATCGGTCGTACAGCTCCAACAGCGCATCCTGGTTGCCGGCTGCCAGGACGACCGCGAGCTCGGCATCGGGGAGTCCTTCTGTGGCTATCGGCTCACGTACCTTCCAGCACGCTCAATTCGGCTTCACTGTGCGACCGGCGGGTCGTCAGCTCGCCGATGGGCGACTTCTTCGGCGGCGCGACCGCCCATTCCTCGTTGTCGATGAGTCGCCACGCCCACTCAGGGTTCTGGCGCCGTCGCTCGCGTGCCGTGTAGAGCGCCCTGGACATGAGCTCTATTCCGGCCAGGCCGGGCAGCTTGCCGATCTTCTCGTCCAGCGTCAGCAGATCCTCTTCGCCCTGCTCGTCGTCGAACAGGTAGAGCGCGAGCGCGTCGACCTGCTCCTGCGTCTTCACGCCCTGGCCGACCGGGACCCAGAACCGATCCAGCATCCAGCGATCCATACGCTGCGCTTTTTCATTTCCCGCCAGCCACTCCTTGGCCGAGTTGAAGTAGAAGGCGTAGTGCCGGCGCTCGTCTTTGATGATCCGGTTGAGCAGGTCTTTGAGAACCGGGTGACCTGACTTGCGGATGAGAGCGGCGTAGCCGGTCAGCGTCGAGAGCTCGTTGATCGCCCCGATCGTCAGGTAGACGGCGGAGAAGTCCTTGAGCACCCATGAGCCGACCATCGTCGAGAGGAGGCTGACGCTGTTCTGAAAGCCGAGGTTGGCGCGCACGTTGGCGATCCGGTCCTGCGCGTCAAACTCGATTCCATACAGGTTGAGCAGCTTGCCGAGGTTCTCCCCGTGCCAGAGCTCCTCATAGTTCCAGCACGCCAGGAATGCGGTGAGGATGGGATCCATGCACGCACGCGTGACCAAGAGGTGCGACAGATAAAGCGGGACGTGGTTCTCGATGTCCATCATGTAGTGGAGGCAGAACAAGTCCCCCTTGGATAGAGGGCTGGCGGTCACCGCCGGCCAGTCGATCCCGGCGGTGTCGAGTTTCTTCGACTCCTCTTTGTAACGCTCGATGCTGAAGCTCATCCTTCCTCCAATCGTTCCGGCGCTCTAGATCGATACGCATGAGCGGCTCCGCCGGATCATTTTCTGCTTTCGTCTCGACAAACTCACAGCTTCCTCACACGGCGTGTTGAGCGACGGCCGCCAGTCTCGAAGGCAACGCTCGAGCGAAAAACATCAGGAGGAAGTCAGCAGTGAACAGAGTTCGTACGGCAGTGACGGCAGCGGCCATCGCGGGGTCGATGCTCATAGGAGGGGTGGCCGGCGCCGCCCTGTACGGCGTGTCGGCGCTCAGCGCGGCCGCGGCCACGACCGCGGCGAGCCCCACCCCGACGCCCGGCACGTCCAGCGGCAAGTTCGTGCCCAACGAGGACGCCACGCACGAGGCCGGTGAGAGCGCGGCACGCGAGGCCCAGGAAAACGCTGGGCAGGTCCCGACCGTACCCTAAAGTGCGGTCGATAATCGGCGGGGTCGACGAAAAGTCGGCCCCGCCACCACTTCAAGAGAGACCAGCATGAAGTCTCGATTTCTCATCGCCGGCGCCGCGGTAATCGCGGTCATCGCGCTCGCGGGAGGCGGCGCCTACGTTTACTTCTTCTCCGGCCTCCGCTCGTCACCCAGCGCGCTCGGACTCTCTGCGTCGCCGAGCGCGCAAGCTTCGTCCGCGCCCTCCGCGTCGGCGACCGGCAGCCTCGCCGGGAGCTGGACGGCGACCACAGGCTCGCTCGCGGGCTACAGGGTCAAGGAGCTGTTCGTCGGTGAGACGTCCAAGCACGAGGCCGTAGCGCGCACATCCAGCGTCAGCGGAAGCCTCACCGTGGCCGGCGACTCGAGCGGCTACCAGGTGAGCGCCATCACGATCACGGCCGTGCTTACAGGGCTGCATAGCGTCGACACCGTCGCCGGCCGCGATGTCTCGCAGCGGGACGGCTTCGTCTCGCGCCAGATGAACCTGCAGCAATTTCCGGACGCTACCTTCACAGCTTCATCGGTTTCGATCGCCGGGTCGACGTCAGGACCGGTCGATGTGACGTTGCCCGGAAAGCTCACCATCCATGGAGTCACCAAGGACGTGACCGCCACGGCGAAGGCGCAGGTTTCCGGAAGCAAGGTCGAAGTGGCAGGCAGCGTGTCGATCGTGATGACCGATTACGGGATCACGCCGCCCTCGGTCCCGTTCACGACCGTCGACCCGCAGGTCACGATCGAGTTCGACGTCTTCCTGACGAAAGCCGCCTGAGCTAGCCGATCATCTGCCGCGCCACGAACATCACGTTCGCCGGGCGCTCGGCGAGCCTCCTCAAGTACCAGGCGTACCACGCGTCGCCGTACGCGATGAGGTCCTTGACGCGATAACCCTCGGCCGCCAGCTTCACCTGCTGGGCCGACTGGATGCCATAGAGCATGTGCACCTCGAGCTGGTGACGGTCCATGCCGATGGCGTCGGCGAATCGTGCGATGCGCTCGATCAGTGGGATGTCATGCGTGGCGATGACCAGGCGCAGGCGACCTCGGTTTGCGTCTGGCAGCATCAGCGCGCACAGCGCCAGGTAGTTGGCGTCGACATCGCGCTTGGCGGGATACGCGCGATCCGCGGGCTCCGCGTAAGCACCCTTCACCAGTCTGATGGCCGGCTTGAAAGTCAGCATCCTGTATGCGTCCGCCGCGGTGCGATACAGGTATGCCTGCAAGCAGATGCCGACACTCGGGTGCCTGGAGTGGACCCTGTTGTAAAGGTCGATCGTGCGGTCCGTGTAAGCGCTGCCCTCCATGTCGATCCACAGGAAGCCCCTGGCTCGGGCAGCGGCTTCGGCGAGCCGGTTCAGGTTGGCGAAGGTCGCGTCGGGGTCGATGTCGAGTCCGACCTGCGTGGGCTTCACCGAGATCTCGGGCTCGAGGCCGGCTTCGGCCGCTGTCTTCAAGACGGTCTCGTAGTGCTCGACGGCGGCGGTGGCGTCCGACAACGCCTTGATGTTCTCCCCGAGCTTCGTGAAGACGGCGCCGATGCCAAGCGTCTTGAATGCAACCGACGCCTTCAGCGCCGAGTCGAAGTCCTCACCGGGCATGAACCGCTTCACGGCACGCCGGACGAAGCCCCATTGGGGCACGTGCTCCGAGAGCCAGGAATTCTGTGCGCACCACAGGAGGAGTTCCCTCACCGAATGGTCATGATATTGGGCTCAAGCTTGCGATCACGTGTGACCAGGCCTCTGGATCGTTCGGCACCACGACCGGCCGCTCCATGGATGCGGCTTCGGACTTGAACCCGGCTCCCGTGTCGAACAGCGCGACACGCTCATCGGCTGAGATCAGCCCGCGCTCGAGCAGCGCCGGTAGGGCCGCCAGCGCCGCCGAGGATTCGAGGCTGAGGTAGCCGGCGCCGTCACGTGCCGCGAATGCTTGCATCGAGTCGATCTCAGTTTCAGGTACAGCTACGGCTCCTCCTCCCGAACGCCGCAGGCAATCGAGGATCAGGTGGTCGCCAAGCGCCGAAGGCACGCGAATGCCCGCGGCGCGTGTACGTGCGTGGGACCAGGACTCGGCGAACTCCGCGCCCTCATCGAATGCGCGCACGATCGGAGCGCAGCCTTCTGCCTGCACCGCGTACATGCGCGGACGCGCGGAGCCGATGAACCCCAAGGTTTCCAGCTCTTCAAACGCCTTCCACATGCCGATCAGCCCGGTGCCGCCGCCGGTTGGATAGACGACGGCGTCTGGCAGGTTCCAGTCAAAGTCCTCGGCCAGCTCGAATCCGAGCGTCTTCTTGCCTTCGACCCGATAAGGCTCGCGCAGCGTGGCCACGTCGAACGCGCCGGTCAGCTCCGCGATCACGCGAGCCAGCTTGCCGCAGTCGGAGATGAGGCCGTCGAGGAGCATCACGCGCGCGCCACAGATAGCAGCCTCTTGCTGGTTGGCTATCGGTGCGTCCGCGGGCATGACGACCGTCGCCCGCACGCCCGCCGCAGCAGCGTATGCAGCCAGGGCGCCACCAGCATTGCCGGCCGAAGGCGCAACGAGGTGCGTGGCGCCGAGCTCGACCGCGCGGCTCACCGCCACCGCCATTCCCCTCGCCTTGAAGGACCCGGTCGGATTCACGCTCTCCGCCTTGATGAACAGCCCGCGCAGCCCGAGCCTGGAGGCCAGGCGCGCGGGTGGCAACAGCGGCGTCGCACCCTCGCCCAACGTCGTGATGAACGACCGCAACCGCACGGGCAGCAACTCTTCCCATCTCCAAACGCCGCGATGCCTGCCGGCGATAACCTCCGGTGTCAGTCGATCGCGAGCTGCCGAGAGGTCATAGCGCGCAAGAAGGGTGCGGCCGTCGGCCGGGTCTGTGCCATGCAACATGTCTGGGTCATACCGGATTCCCGATCGCGAACCCTCGAGGAACTCGAGCGTCGAAGCGGTCCGCTGGCTGGAGCCGGCCATTCCAGCCGCGAGACTACTTCATCAACGACCGCCACCCTCTAACGTGGATCTCGACCCCGAACTTTCGAGCGGCGGCCCGAATACGCCTCCAGGCGGCATCGCGCTCAGCGTTCGTAACGCCTTGAACCTGGTCGAATCGCGCGACCGCGTTGCGCACGTGGCGCGCGTCGGTGATCGGCTCCTTGCGCTTCTTCGTGAAAGCGAAGCGCTCGGCCGGAAGCCTGTTCTTCTGCCGCGTGGTCAATGCCTTCCGCTTTTTCGTTGCCAATTCATACCTCCCGCATTGGTAACGCCTACTCCGGAGGCGACTACGCAGGGCGGCTCTTCGAGTCCCTTATCACCTCGATCGGCGGCCGAACTTCCCTCGATTCGCGCATCGGGCTCGCCACCAAGCCCTTGGCGGTCGGCTGCCCGAGCCGGAACCGGTTGTAGACCGCACCGAGCAGGATGAGCTCGCTGACCACGTAGAGCCATGCGGCGAGAAGGAAGAACAGCCCGAACTGCGCGCCATAGGTGTTGAAACCTCCGGCCAGGCGCACATATAGAGGGAAGCCGAGCGAGAAGACTTCGATCAAGATTCCGGCCAGCATCGCTCCCGGAACCACGTCACGCACCTCGAAGGTTCGGTTGGGCACGAAGCGATAGAGCATGACGAGCAACCCGACCATTACGGCCGATCCGACCACGAATCCTGACACCCACGCCAATGGAAACACGGCCGCCACCGCGTTCGCGGCGACGGTGACGCCGACGGCGACAACGAGTAGGACCATCATCACGAGGCCCATCACCTTTTGCCTCACCATGTCTCGCTGCCACGTTCCGAAGATCTGTGTGAAGGCAAACTCCATCGTGGAGAATATGCTGCCGGCGCTCCACAGCAAGCCGGCGATGGACAGCACTCCCATCCATCCCGCCGAACGCTTCACTCCGCGCAGCGCGTCCAGCAGCTGTGGCTGCGCTGCGCCCGGGAACAAGTTGATGATCAGTGTCTGGGCCCGGGCTTCGGTCGCAGGATCGCGGATCGCGAACCCCACAAGCGATAGGACGCCCAGCACCAGGGGAAACATCGCGAGCATGCAGCTGAACGCGAGCGCCAAAGCGTACTTGCTGGCCTGGCTCTCGCCGTAGGCGACCAGAACCCGAACTGGCAACCAGCTCGGTATTAGCTTCCTCACCTTATTAGAACGCCGAGCCGGGAGCCGGTACGGACTATGAAACCGGCGTTACGGTTTGTATATGGATACTGGCCTCACGCCGCCCCAGATTCTTCCGCGGTCGGTTGACAGGCGCGTGTTCGAGGCGATCCACGGCCTTCCCCACTCACCGGAGGGCGACCGTTACATCGCACTTGTCTCCGACCTCGGCGAGGGCATGGGCTGGGTTGCCGCCGGCATCGGCGTTGCCTGGTTGGGTGGGCAAAAGGGCCGTCGCGCCGGCATTGCGACCGCGCTGGCGTCGCTGGGTACCACATATGTCGTGCAGCGCATGGTGAAGCCGATATTCAGGCGTCGCCGGCCGTTCGTAGCCCGCGAGGTCATGGTCGTCGGGATTCGAACGGCGGACGCGTCGTTCCCGTCGGGTCACACTGCATCGTCGTTTGCGGCGGCAACTGCGCTGGCGACCTTTTACCCGAAGGCGGCACCACTCGTGTTCACGCTCGCCACGCTGGTCGGGGCTTCGCGCGTGCACCTCGGTCACCACTTCCCCAGCGATGTCGCTGCCGGCGCGGTCATCGGCATCGGCACGGGTACGGTGACAGCCTGGCTGCTCAAGCTGCCTCGCTTGCTCTAGAGACCCGCGACCCTCAGGGCAGGATCACCCTCACCGCGCTGACCTCGGCGGTGACCGCCGCGGGCGTCGTGCCGACGAGCACGTTGTCCGCGTAGACGCGGACCCGCGGCGTGGTCCGCACGCCGGCCTTCCGGAATCGGAACATCTCGCTCTCCCCTTCCTCCTTGTGTTTCATGAGCAGGGCGGAGGCTATCGCGCGGCCGGCGATGTCGGTGCGCGTGCGACCCGTGTTGGCGGAGAACTGCAGGTTGGGCTCTCGGGGCGTGCCGGCGCCGACGGGAAGTCGCGCGCCGACTGACGCCGTGTTGGTGAACACGAGCGACATCGCAGTGCCTTCGCCTTTCAGGTCGCCTTCCAGCTCGTAACTGAATGGCTTGGCGCCGAGGACGTTGGCCAGGCCGTCCGCGAGCCTCCCGTACTCGAAGTCCTTCATGTCCTGGCCCAGGGCGATCGTCTCACCGAATAGACCGATCGCGCACGCTTCCAGGAACACCGTCCCGTTCACACGTCCCAGCGTGATGGGACGAGGCCTCCCCTTCTTCACCACTTGAATCTGCTGGTCGAGGTCACCTGGCAGTCCGAGGGCAGTCGCGAAGTTGTTGAAGGTCCCGAGCGAGAGGATGCCCACGGGGTGCTTCGAGTCGGCGAGCTTGCGAACGACGGACCCGATGCTGCCGTCGCCACCCGCGATCACGACTCGGGCCCGGGGGGTGATCAGGTGCACGAAATCCGTCTTCGGGTCGAAGGGAATGATCAGGTGGTCGGTGAACAGGTCGCGCAGCTTCGCCTCGATCTCGGGCGTGACGTTGCCGGCGCCGGTGCTGAGGATGAGAAGGCGGCTCGCCCTACGCCCGCTGGTCACCCCCATATGGTGGAAGAGCCCGGCCCTTGCAGGCCAGGCTCCCCCATCGATCAAACGCCCCGGTCCAGCCGGCTACCCGATCGCCGGTATCCTCGCCCCATGGTCATCCGAAGCGACCTCGACGGCATGACCGGCGCGGAGGTACGCCGGGCGCTGGCCGGGCTCCCTCGCGCCGGCGACTATGAGGTCGTGATCAAACCGCTCCGTTACCGCTCTTCCCCACACCTCGCCGCGCGATGCGAGTTCGAAGAGCGCCGGATCGTCCTCCAGGTGCCGGTTCCATTTCATCCCTTCAAAGAGCCGGTCATCTACGCCGCGCGCCGCAAGCGCGGACACGGCATTCGCTTCGCTTGGGCGGCGGAGAGCGTTTCGTTTCGCTTGCGCCGCGAGGTGCTCCGGTTTCTCTACTGCCACGAGTGGATGCACTGGTACCTTCATGAGGAGCTCGGCAAGAAATCCGCGGCCGAGACTGCGTGTGACAGGTTCGCGCTGAGGAACTTCAGGCGCCCTCGTGTCTCGATCGCCGATGCCGACGCGGCCCTTCGCCGCCGGCGCCAACCTCATCGGTGAGCAAGGTCGCCAGCCGCCTGATGGTCTTGGCCGCGGCGCTCGCAGGCTCCGCGGCGACGAGGACCTCCCCCGTCACCGCCGCTCGATCAAACCGCGGACCGTCATACGCGATCTCGATCTGCACGTCGTGTTTCAGCACGCGTTCAGCGTCGGCGCGGGTGACCATCGCCTGCGGTCGTGGGTGATTGAGAACAAGACTCACGCGAGCCAAAGAAATGTCGAGCACGTTCTCGAATATCTGCAGGAGGTCCGTAGTGTCCTTTAGAGCCGGCAGCTCGGGAGTGACCATGACGAGGATTCGATCGGCCCGTTCGAGAACCCCAAGCGCGAGCTCCGACATGGCCACGCCGAGGTCGACCAGCACGTATTCGAAGGTTTGCTCCAGGACGTCGAGCGACCGCTGCACGAGTTGCGGGGTGACGAGCTCCGACTGCTCGATCCGCAGGGCGCTTGGTAGTACGACCATGCCGGTGTGGTGGTGGAGGACCGCGCCCAGAAGCGCAGCCTCGAACGCGCCCTGCACCGCACGATCGCTCAAAGCCACACAGCTGGTCGGAACGAGGTTGGCCACCAAAGCCGCGTGGTTGTACGGCAAGCCGAGATCCAGCAGCACACAACCGCCACGATGCTTCTGGCCGATCGCGGCGGCGATGTTGACAGCGATCGTGGTGCGGCCGGCACCGCCCTTGACCGAGTAGACGGCGACGATCATCCCGCTCGGCGTCTCAAGTAGGCGCGCACCTGGGCCGTGAGGACTGCCGGGCTGACGGGCTTGGCGATGAATCCCTCGCAGCCGGCTGCTCTGGCGGCTCGCTCATGCAAGGGCATGTTGTTCGCGGTCAGCGCGACGATCGGGATGGCCGATGTCTTGGATGTCGATTTGAGCTCGCGAGTGAAGTCGAGCCCGTCCATCCCGGGCAGGCCGATGTCCATCAGGATCAAGGCAGGCTTGCGACTCGCGAGGAGCTCACGCGCCTCCTCGGCTGAGCCGCGGCCATCGACTTCGAAGCCGTCTGCCTCCAGCGCAACCGTCGCGAGCATCAAGCTGCTCGGGTCGTCCTCGACGATCAGGATTCGCTGCTTTTTGGCCATCAAAGCGCGCCCTCTGCGCGCGCCCAAGTTAGCCCTTCGGGAGATACTTCGAAACCTCGGAAGCGAATGTCCTCGTGTTGATCGGCTTCGAGATGTAGCCGGAGCAGCCTGCCTCGAGCGTCCGCTCCCGGTCGCCCATCATCGCGAGGGCGGTGAGCGCCACCACCGGAATGGCCGCTGTTCGCGCGTCGCCCTTCAGCCGTCGGGTGAGCGTCAAACCGTCCATGCCCGGCATCTGCACATCCATGAGGATCAGTGCGGGCGAGGCGTTAGCCAGCTTTTGGAGCGCTTCTTCCGCATTGCCGGCCATCTCGACTCGATAGCCTTCGCGCTCGAGCACGGCGCCCGCGAGCAGCCGGTTGGCTTCATTGTCCTCGACGATGAGGATCATTGCGGGGCCGTTCATCTTGCCGGCGAGGTGGTGTCGATCGCCTGCCGCAAGAGCTGGAGCAAGTCCGTGGCGCCAGTGGACCCACGCTTGAGGATCGTCGAAACGTGTCCGTTCAGCTGGCGGATGTCTGCTTCCGTGAGGTGTTTGGCGGTGAGGACCATGATCGGCGTCGACTTGGTGCCCGCGTCGGCCCGAAGGGCCTCGACGACGTCGAAACCGGTGACGTCCGGCATCATCAGATCAAGCAAGACCAGATCCGGCTTGCGTGACTTCGCAAGCTCGATGGCTTCCTTTCCTCCGCGCGCCTGGATGACGGCGAAGCCCGCGGGTTCGAGAATTCTCTTCAACCATTCCCGGTTGGCGGGTTCGTCGTCGACGACGAGGACGCGAGGCTTCTCGCCGGTCTTGCGAACGAATTTGAATCGGTTCAGCCGGTTGATCAAGTCGTTGGCCGGAACCGGCTTGACGAAGTAGTCGAGCGCCCCAAGCGCTATGCCGAGCTCGGGGTTGTCGACAACGCTCACGACCACGACCGGGATCTCGCTCGTTGCCGCTTCACGCTTGAGACGAGTCAGCACCTCCCATCCGTCGAGGTCGGGCAGCAGAATGTCGAGCGTGATGGCGGCCGGCTTCCGCGCGATCGCTTTTGCGATGGCGTCCGCGCCGCTGCGGGCGACCTCCGTGCCGAAGCCCGCGCGATCCAGCTGCCGGGTGAGCAGCTCTGCGGCCGCGGGATCATCCTCCACGACAAGGACGAGGGGCCGCGAGGCATCGAGCGGGCGTGTGACCGCGCTCGGGGCGGGCGCTTCTTCGCCGTGGGCCTGGGTGGGCAGGCGGATCGTGAACACGCTGCCCTTTCCAGGTTCGCTTTGGAGGCTGACATCGCCGCCATGCAGCCTGGCGAAACGGCGCGTCAGCGTCAGCCCGAGCCCGGTGCCAGGCTGGGAACGCCCGACACCCGAGTCCACCTGCTGGAACTCGTGAAAGATTCGCTCCTGGTCTTGCTTGTCGATACCGATGCCGGTGTCGGTGAACGACACGGTGATTGACTCGGGAAGCCGGTGCGTCTCGATCGTGACCATGCCGCTCTCGGGTGTGAACTTGACCGCGTTCGAAGCGAGGTTGAGCAGCATCTGCCTCACCTTGCCGGCGTCTGCTGTGATCTCCCCCGCTCCGCCGTCGGCGATCTTGAACTGAATCTTCTTTTGCGACGCCAGCGGCTCGACGGTAGCCGCCACCTGGCTGACGACCTCCTCGATGTTCACTGTCTGAAGACGCAGCTCCATCTGCCCGGCCTCGATCTTGGAGAGGTCGAGGATGTCGTTGATCAGGCCGAGCAGGTGCTTGCCGCTCGAATGGATCTGCTCGAGAAAACGCTTGCGTGTCGCCGGCGAGAACTGCCCGTTGTTGGCATCGATCAGGAGCTCGGAGAAACCGAGAATGGCGTTGAGAGGCGTCCTGAGCTCGTGGCTCATGCTGGCGAGGAACACGCTCTTGTGCCGGTTGGCTGCCAGCAGCTGCGCATTGCTCTCCTCGAGCCTGACGATCAAGTGCATGCGATCGAGAGCGGTCGCGACCGCGCTCATGAACTGCTGAACCCGGCGCATCTCATCCGAGCCGAATGCCGGCGTGAAGGGTCCGGAAACGATCACCAATGCCCCCGCTCCCGACAAACCCTTGACGGGGAGCATCAGCACGGCGCGGTCCGCCCCGCTGATGTTCACGTTGCCGACGCCCTCGCCGAGGCTGCCTACTCCGTCCCGGAGGTCGGTCAGCTGGTCTGGGCGGAAGCCTCGCGAGGAGGTGACTGTTCCGGCAGTGTCGAACGAGGCCGCTGCCGCGCCGCCGACCAGTCTCATTGCCCACTCCAGCGCCTGATTGGCAAGTGCATCGCGATCCTCGCTCAGCAGCTGCTCCTCCATGAACGCGCGCAGGCCCTCTTCCTCAGCCGCGCGCCACTCCCGGCGCAGCCACGACGGCGGCGAGAAGCTCACGTATAGAAGCGGAACGACACCGAGGACGACCAGCTGGAGGATGAGCCGCACGGTCTGGTTGGCGGCTGCCGCGCCGGCGCCGAGAGCCAGCAGGGCGAACAGGAGGATGCCGACGATGCCGGCGAAACCGAGACTCAGCGAGCGCAGGCGCCAGGCCTGAACCGCCGGGAGGCCACGCGCCACGAGCCAGAACCTCACGCATGGCTCGATGACGGTCACGGCCCACACAATCAGGATGAGAAGAGCGGCCCCGGTCTGGAGCTGGGTCGATAAGCCGGCGACCGAGCCGAGGAACCTCGCGAGGAAGTAAACCGCCAGGGCCACGACCATCGCGGTGACGGCGGTGACATGCCAGAAGCGAGACAGCGGGATCAGGATGGCGCGGAATCGCAGGAGCGCGTAGCTCGAGCCGACGAAGAATATGAGGTCGAGCTCCGCGAGAAATGGAACGGTGAAATGCAGCAGCTGCGGGATGCGGCCGAGCGTTAGGACCGAGGACAGCAGGATGATGGCCAGCGCCAGCCACCCGAGCAAGCGATCTCGGTGCCGGGCCCAGGTGACGGCCGTCGCCACACCGAGCAGCACGAACGCGACCGTGGTGACGTTCTGCAGGGCCGCCAGGACGCTCGTCACGGTTTAGTGCTCAGGCGGCGCCGAGCCGGTGGATGGCGGGCATTTCGCCCACGAAGAGGTCCACGACTTCGGGATCCCATTGATGGCCGGCGCCGTCGACCAGCATCGCCAGCGCTCGATCGACAGGGAGTCGCGGGCGGTACGGGCGATCGTTGACGAGGGCGTCGAATGCGTCGCAGACGGCCACGATCCTCGCCAGTCGAGGGATCTCGCGGCCGCGCAGGCCGTCCGGGTAGCCCCTGCCGTCGAAACGCTCGTGGTGGTGCCGGATGATCGGGAGCAGCGTCGAAGCCGAGCGGAGCGGCCGCACGATGTTCTCGCCGATGAGCACGTGCGAGCGCATGCGGATCGTCTCCTCAGGGTCGAGCGGACCGGGCTTCAAAAGGATGGAGTCCGCGACGCCGATCTTGCCGATGTCGTGGATGATGCCACCTCGAAACAGGGCGTCCAGGGCCACCTCGGGCATGCCCAGTCGGGAACCGAGGTGACGCGCCGACTCACCGACCCGTTGTGTGTGCTTCTCAGTGAGCGAGTCCTTGGCCTCCACAGCCGCCGCAAGCGAGAAGATCACCTGCTCGGCGCTGTCGAGCGTGTTGTACAGGGCCTTCAGGCGTAGGGCCGATCTGACCCGGGCGACGAGCTCCACCCGCTCGACCGGCTTGGACATGAAGTCGTCCGCGCCCGACTCGAGCGCGCGCACACGATCATCGGTCTGGTTCAGGGCTGTGATCATGACCACCGGCAGCAACCGGCCGCCCGGACCCGCCTTGATCCGCCGGCATACCTCGTAGCCGTCCATGCCAGGCATCTGGACGTCGAGGAGAACGAGGTCGGGGGGTTCTTGCTGGATCTGCTCGAGCGCTGAGGCACCATCGGATGCCAGGCGAACTTCGCAGTCGAGGCCGCTCAGGTAAGCCTGGACAAGCTCTCGATTGGCAAGGCCGTCGTCAACTACCAGTACGACCGCCATTACCTGGCCGCCCTTCCACGCCTGTTAAGTGAATCACGGGGTGACATCGTAGCTTCAAACGTTTGAGTTAACGCGTTCTTAGCCTGTGTCGGTCGCTAAGCCACGCGAATTACGACCGAACCTAAACGGACGCCCGCAGCTACCCGGTTGCGGTGCGCTCCAGACTAGTCGCCAGGGCGGCCGGGTTTATCCCGGCCGCGACTCTGCACTCCTGCTGTTTGCAAGCGTGGCGAGGAGTATCCATTTCGATAATCACAACAAGCGGGAAAGAGAGCAGCCGCGCGCGCAGGGCCCGGCGATGAGAGGGAACCGACAGGTTCCCTCTTATAACGTTCTCAGGCTGTAGCGGTGCGTTCGAGCTGGGCCGGCGGCGCGATCTTGGCGGGGTGCAACCGGTTGAGTGCGAGTCGCAGCTGGCGGTTCGCCGCGGCCAGGTCGCCGCGCTTTTCCAGGAGCTCCGCATATGTAACGTGGCACCGGCTCAAGCGCTCTTCTGCGCCGAGCGCATCGAGGATGCCCCAGGCTTCTCGGAACTCGGAGTCGACGCGGTCGTGGTCGCCGCGCTCGGCCGCGATGCGACCGAGCCACACGTGGCTGTCGGCCAGCGTCGCCTGCTCGTTGAGCCGCTCAGCGTATGTTCGCGCTTCGACCGCGTAGGTCTCGGCCGCGTCCAGCCGCGACCGCGCGATGTCCAGCTCGCACAGGCTCAGCAGGATCTCGGCTCTGCCGGTTTCGACTGCCGCTTCGTCGAACAACGCCAGCGACCGGTTCAGATGCTGTCCCGCCGCCTCAAGCTCACCGCGCTTGACCAGGAGGAGGGCCAGGTTGTTCTCCGATCGGGCCAGCGACAGCCGGTCGTTGAGGGTCTCGTGGATGGAGATCGCCCGCTGAGCATAGTAAGAAGCCTGGTTCAGCTCCCCGGTCTCCTTGTAGGCAAGGCTCAACCCGCCGTACATGAGGGAGAGGCGCCGCAAGTCCTGCACGACCGCGCCGGCGGAGATCGCCTTCTCGTAGCACTCGATCGCGGCCGGCCAGTCTTCGTTAGTGACATGCACCGATCCAAGCACGAACAACAGCCGCGCCTCGGTTGTCTCGGGCACCGGGCGCAGGGTCCGGCAGAGCTCCAGGGCTCGTTCGGCAAGTCCGAGCGCCGCTTGATCCTGGAGGAGGTAAGCGGCAGACGCTTCGTGTCCCAGGCACTCGGCCGTCATGAGGCTGTCGCCCATCCTCTCGAAATAGGCGCGTGCTGCAACCGCAAGGCGCCTCGCTTCCCCTGGCTGCGCGGTGCGAAGCAATGCATAAGCCACCAATTGCTGGGCCCGCGCTTTTGTCTCCGGGTCCAACTCTCCTGCGAGCAGCGCGCGGCCTGTGGCCAGCGCGCCTTGAAGATCGTTGGTCGCCATGAGGAGCTCGATCTCCAGCGTCTGGGGCGATGATCTGGGCTCGAGCGTCGAAGGCTGGGCAAGGAAGTAGTCCAGCGGACGGCCCGTTCGCTCCGCGATCAGCATGAGCGTCTCCATCGAAGGCTTGGCCTTGCCGACCTCGACGAAGTAAATGGCGGTCCGGCTCACGGCTCCGTTCGCGACCTGAGCCAGGCTGAGGCCCGCTTCCTTGCGGGCCTGCTTCACCGACCCTGCCTTGATCTCGATGCCGTGGCGCCTTCCTCGCCGGCCGGACGGGGTGGCGATTGGGGCCGGGCGCACGTCAGTTTCAGGCATTGCGCGCCAGCTTACAGGACACCACGAGGGATCGACACGATTGGATTAACGCAGTTCAGTGCGTTTCCAGTCGATCAGCAGCAGGGTGGAAGAACACCCGCGCCGGCAGTCGTCGCCAGCGAGAGCGCCATCGTTGCCGCCAGGATGGCAGCCAGGATCAGCTTTCTCATCAAATATCACCTCCCTTGCGGCACAAGACCGCTAGAGGTTCGAAATCGGTAGCCAGGCCTGCCGCGGCTCGCGAATGGCGGCCACCAGGCCCGATGCGGCGGCGGCGAGCTTGATGCCGCCAAGAATCGCTATGGCGGCTCCCGCGCCAAACTCGAGTGGTACTGTCGTCCCGAGGAG
>DATNOD010000216.1:0-2105 GCA_035601515.1 Candidatus Eiseniibacteriota bacterium
CCTCGCTGCCGCGCGCGACCGGCAACGACCGAAAATAGGCACAGATTTGGGGGTTCGGAATCCGCCGGCTTGGGGAGAGCTTGAGCATGGGCCCTGCGAATCAGGGCGAACGTAGATCAGAGCCGCAGAAGCAGAGTTCGACGGCCGAGGAAGCGGGCCGCCGAAGAATCGCCGCGCTCCGACGTGTCTACGACGAGGGCTACATCACTCGAGGAACGCTCGAGAAGTTGACGCGCACCATCAGAGCCCGTGTGAAGTCGAACCGTTAGGCGCGCGGGTCGCGCTCGCGCTGCCAACGAGGGCTGGGTGCGATCTCATTGCTGGAAGCCTCGACCACTTCGCCCGTGTCCGCGTCCTCAAGCTCGACGCGGTCTGCCGCAGCCATCGGAGAGACGCCGCGCACGTAGAACCAACGGTCGCGAAGCATCACGCACTCGCCGATCTGGAGATTCGTCACTAAGGCCGCCGCAAGAACTCGAAGTAACTAGCCGCAGTTCGATCATAGGTTCCCGCTCGGCATCGACGGTATCCCCCACGGGGGTGAACACGACTCTTTGGAGTTCCCCCGTTTCGGTGGACACGGGGGTCGTTAGGCAGCTCTCGCTTGCTCGGCGATTCTTTCGTACTCGGCTGGTGAGTGGTAGTCGAGGCTTGAGTGGCGTCGCTGCCGGTTGTAAAAGCACTCGATGTAGTCGAAGACGGCTGTGCGCAGCTCCGCTTTCGCTGGCCAGCTTCGGCGGTCGACGAGGTCGCTCTTGAGCGTCTTGAAGAACGACTCGCAGACGGCGTTGTCGTAGGCGCTTCCGCGGCCGCCCATCGACTGCTCGATGCCCGCGAGTCTGCAGCGGCGGCCGAAGGCGAGCGAGACGTATTGCGACCCTTGGTCGGAGTGATGGACGAGTCCCCGCTCTGGCCGCCGTCGTTGCAGTGCTTGCTCGAGCGCGTCGACAACGAGCTCAGCGCGCAGGTGGTCCTCGAGCGCCCAGCCGACAACGCGGCGGCTGAAGCAGTCGACAACGACCGCCAGGTAGAGCCAGCCCTCCCAGCTGCGCAGGTAGGTGATGTCCGCGACCCAGAGCGTGTTGGGCGCTGGTGGCGCGAAGTCGCGCTTGACGAGGTCGCCGGCGACGCGCACGCCGGGGACACGGATCGTCGTGCATCCGCGACGCCGCCTGACCGTGCCGCTAATGCCCGCCTGGCGCATCAGCCGCTCGACGCGCTTGCGACCTACAGCGATGCTGTCAGCACGCAAGTCGCGGTAGATGCGCGGCGAGCCGTACGTGCGGCGGCTCGCAACGTGCAGTTGCCGGACCCGCTCGAGCAAAGCTCGGTCGCTGAGCTCACGCGCCGACGGCGGCCGCGTCGCCCAGGCGTGGAAGCCGGAACGGCTGACGCCGAGCACCCGGCAGAGCGTCTTGACCGGATGGTGGGCCCGCTCCGCAGCGATGAACCGAAAGACGCTCACCGGCTCCCGCTCTCCCTCGCGAAGAAGGCCGCGGCTTTTTTCAAGATCTCCCGCTCTTCCTCGAGCACCCTCACCTGCTTACGCAACTGGCGCAGCTCCGCGCGCTCGTCGCTTGTCAGGCCTTCGCGCTCGCCCGCGTCGATCTCGGCTCGCTTGACCCAGATCCGCAGCGACTCATACGACACCCCGAGCTCACCCGCGATCTCCCGGATCGTGCGGCCGCTCGAGTGAACCAACGCGACCGCGTCACGACGAAACGCGGCCGGATACGGCTGACGGTAATACCTCGGCTTGGCCATGAACACCATCCTCCCGCTCGACCCAGACGGGCCAAGCGCTCAGGTGTCCACGAAAACGGGGGAACTCCACGTGGACAGCCTTCTTCGCACCGGGCCTCAAGACGGTCAATCGCCCTCCTGGTTCGTACCGGCGCGTCAACCTCGCTTCAGCGTGGTGGTGATGTGGTGCGATCCGCCAACCGTGGCAAGTGGCAAGTTGCCCCGACGAAGGGCGACCTTCCGAGGCCCAAGGCGGGCGGCCTGCCGGACAGGGAATTGGCAATCTGTTGGCAACCTGCCCCGCTCTAGCCCGACCTCCCCTGACCAAGCTGCCCAATAAGAATGCTCACGGTAGCCCTTGC
>DATNOD010000217.1:0-5007 GCA_035601515.1 Candidatus Eiseniibacteriota bacterium
GGGCAGCCCCTGCTGCAGCCCGGACAGCCCGCCGACCCTCGCGCCGCGATAGTTCCGCTACCGGAGTGGTACTTCCTCGCGCTGTTTCAGTTCGCCAAGCTCGGTCCCGCGCTCATTACGAAGATGCTTGTCCCGGCTGTGCTGGTCCTCGGTCTGATCTTGTGGCCGCTCCTCTCCACCTGGCTCGGTCCGGGCATCGCGCGACGGCTTGGCTGGCGCGCATGGCCCGCTCCGAAGCGAAACGTCATTACGGGCACGATCTGGATTGCCGGCCTCGCGATCATCGGTGCGCTGACGTTGTGGTCTGCGCTTGCCCCCCAGCTCTGCATCCCGTGGCCGTACAACGGGCCCGTCTGCGGCGCCTGAAGCTCAGCGAGATCCGGCTAGCACCGCCGGCCGTGGCCCCGGTCGCCTCCTCTTGCCAACTCCAAACCCCATTCGCGCCGCCAACGACCTCATGTAGCAGTTCATGTAGTAGTTCGATCGCCACTGGTGGGTGACATCGGCTCGAAGTCGCTTACTGAGGGTCCGAAATGAACTCAATACCATTCAAATCCGTCTCCGTGGACGAGACCGCCTAGATTTCGGGACCGTTAGGCCCCGGGTTCAAATCCCGGGCCCCCGACCAAAAATCATATTCAAATCGAGGACTTCGCCTGCTCCGTCTGGCCCGCGGGGGTCACAGGGAGGTCACAGATTTTCTTGGAGCTAGGTGGCGGGAGCCCCGTCCAATTGGATTTCGAACCGTCGATTGAACTGGCTCACCGCTACACAAAGCCGATATCAGCACGCGCACGGCCCAGGAAGGTGCGACACCTGGGTTTCCAAGGTCTCCACGAAACCCAGGCTATCGGCAGCACGGCATCGGCGTCCATACTGGCTGCGCGCTATTGGTTGCATTTCTTCAGGAGGAACCGTGAACGCTTGGGACTGGCGTCGGTGGACCGGCGTCCTCGGACTCGTCTATGTGGTCATTCAGGTCGCGGCACTCGTTCTTTTCCTGGTTGCGGGCAACCCGCCTGACTTCGGAGACGCCAACAAGTACGCCAGCTGGATCAATTCCAACGGCGGCCTCTTCATAGGCGACGCCTTCCTGACCAATGTCGCCACCGTTGTCCTGCTCATGCAGTTCACAGGCATTCGTGCGGTCATTCGAGGTGCGGGTGAAGACTGGGAGTGGGCAGCCGCCCTCTTCTTCGGCGCCGGTTTGGTAACGGCCGCAATCCTCATCGTAGGCTCCGCTGGTGAAGCGACCGCAGTATTCATAAGCGGGCCCGGGACCGATCCCATGATCGTCCGCGCTGCCTGGGCCGGGGCTTGGATGGCGCTCACGTTCCTCTATCTACCGGCGGCAATAGCGTTTGGGACCGCCGCCTACGCGGTCCTCCGCGCCGCGATACTGCCGCGCTGGGTGGGTTGGCTGAGCGCCGCCGCCGCCGTTCTCGACGTGGTCGCAACTCTGACTATCTTCGGGGGCACCGGCAACAGCGGGCCCGTCGGGCTGTTGCCGATCATCCTCGGCGCCACGCCTGTGGTTGTCTGGTTTGTCGCGGTCAGCATCGTCCTGCTCGGCAGCGCCACCCGAGCCGGTCAGAAAGGTGTGTCAACCGGAGTGGCCTGACTCAGGCCGGGGATCGACGAGGAACGGAAATGCGACTACCGCAATTCGGGATATTCGCTCATGGCACCGTCGCCCACGAATTCATCGAGTTTGACCTTCGTCCGGGTGTCGACGACGTCTACGCCGGTCGCTTGATCGGGCAGCTGGAGCAACCGGCCGTTTCGGCTGGCGGTGTGAACCTCGTAGTTGCATTCGGTGCCAACCTCTGGCGACGCCTCGCGCCAGATGAAATGCCGGCTGGCCTCGGCGCGTTCCGTGAGATCGTCGGCCTCGACGGGAAGCGCGCACCGGCAACCCAGCATGATGTTTTCGTCTGGATCAGCGGCAGCTCGAGCGACGTAGTCTTCGAGCACAGCCGCATCGCCGCAATGGCAATCGCTGACGTCGCCGTGATCGCTACGGAACAGGCCTGTTTCGTCCACCGCGATAGCCGAGACCTCATGGGGTTCATCGATGGAACCAAGAATCCAAACTTGCTCGAGGCGCCGCTTGCGGCGCTCATTCCTAACGGTGAGCCGGGTGCTGGAGGAAGCCATGTTCTGGTGATGCGCTGGGTCCACGACCTATCTGGGTTCGAGGCACTCGCGCAGACCGAACAAGAGCGCGTATTCGGCCGGACCAAGATCGACAGCCTGGAGCTCGACGATGACCAAAAGCCCGTCACCGCCCACATTGCGCGGGTCGAGATCGAGGACGAGCATGGTGACGAGCTTCCCATCTACCGCCGAAGCGTGCCCTACGGCACCATCGGTGAACACGGTCTTTACTTCGTGGCGTTCTCGGCCGACTGCAATCGGTTCGAGCGCATGCTCGCTCGGATCTTCGGCCTAGCCGACGGGCAGCGGGACCGACTGACTGACTTTAGCCGCCCGGTCAACGGAGCCTTCTACTTCGCTCCGCCGCTTGCGTTGCTCGGCTTGAAGGATGTGCCGATCCACGAGACCGAAGAAGTCCTTTCGAAGATCCCTCTTTTCGCCCGGTGCAGCCCCCAACAGCTGAAGTTCATCGCGTCGCGAGTCGAGCGACGTGAATACCCAGGGGGAGCAAGGTTATGCACCGAGGGCGAGCGCGGAGATGAATTCTTCGTCATCGTCGATGGCGAGGCCGAAGCAGAGCGCGATGGCGAGAGGATGCGCACGATGGGCTCTGGCGACTTCTTCGGCGAGATCGGGCTTATCGATCACGGTCCGAGGACGGCGACTGTAACGTCGATCTCACCACTGCGCTGTCTCGTCCTCGCTCGCAAGCAATTCCGCGACGTACTCGGGCAGGACGCTGACATCGCCGTCGGCATCCTCGACGCCGTCACCCAGCGACTGCGAGCGACGCTCCCGGCAGACTAAGCAATCGAGGAGCTGGTTTTCCTATGTCGGTGGCGCGGTTGCAATCGTTCAACTTGCTCTGCTTGCCCTCAACTTCGCGCGAGGCGAGCCATACGGCAGCGTCAATGACGCAGTTATCGTGGTGCAGTACTTTGCTGGCTTTGCCGCTGATCCCGTCTCTTCACCGGCGCTTGCATCGGCGTAGTCAACTTCCCAGCACGATCGCCCCTCCTCGCAAAAGTGCTTTCCTTCGCTCATCAGGTCGGTCCCGTCTCCGCCGCGCTGTTCCTTCTATTTGGAGGGCTGCTACTGATCACGGGATTTATGGGCAGCCACCTGCAAGTCTTGCCGCACAGCATGCTCATGAGCATTCTCGGCTGGACCTACCGTCTACCGCTTGCTGCGCTCGGAGATCGTCAGCATTTCGCCGTGCGTCGATGTTCGGCCGGTCGAGGAGTATCGGGCGACACATCTCCCAGGAGCTGTGTCGATTCCGCTCGAAGAGCTCGACCAGAGGTTACGAGAGCTGCCGCGACAAGGCGAGATCGTCGCGTACTGCCGTGGCCCGTATTGCGCGCTTGCGCCGGAGGCTGTTCGCACGTTGCGCGCGCATGGTTACGCAACCCGGCATCTCATTGAAGGGTTGCCGGAATGGGTCGCCGCTGGCAATCGCGTCGAGTCGGTAGTGGGGTAGATGAGGCTGGCCGATGACAGAGGACGAGCAGACCGCGATCTCGGCCGAGCGATACTCGCAGCGGGCCGAGGCCTACGACAAGTTCGGGAACTGTGAGCTCCCGGACCCGGTGCCGGATCACAGCCGGATCACGCATTCCCGGAAACGGGCGGTTACAGGCGGTCATGTAAGGACACAAACGCCCTGCCGTTTGAGTTCAGGCGGACCCGAGAGGTGCCGACAGGACACACGAGGACACTCCACCAAGACGGTTCGGGACCGTGAGGCCCCGAGTTCAAATCCCGGGCCCCCGACCACTTCGTCGGCTGCGGAGACGACCTCTAGACGCCCCGGCGAACAGCTGGCGCCCCGACTGCACCCAAGAGCATATGACGAAACGACCGGATGGCGGCAAAGGCAAACGCGCACTGATGAGCGGTTGCTGATGGCAGTCGACGAGCTCGCCGCCGCGACCAGGCCGGACCCGAGCCAGATCCGGTCGGGCGTCGTTGAGATGCAAGCACCTTGGACTGGATGAGCCGCCGCGTGCTCATGGTTGCCGAGCGCAGGTAGTTGCCTCAGCAGACCAACCCACCCGCCGGCTTGCGCGTAGATATGTGTCTCGGCAGGCCGCGGACGAACAAGTGACCAGAGGAGGATCGGCGCGGCGATGAGCGACGAGGAGACGAACAAGGCCGCGGTCCGGCGCTATTTCGAAGAGGTCTATGTTCGTGGCAATGTCGAATTCGTGCGCGAGCTGTTCGTGCCGGGCTCTCTGCTCGCTGGAGCCGACGAGAGTAACGCTCGGACGATGCAGCACGCGTACTCGCACCTTGAGGTGACGATTGACGATCTCATCGCCGAAGGGGACACGGTCGCCACGCGCGTCACGTTCACGGCGATACACTCCGGACCCCTGCTCGGATATCCGGCGACCGGCAAGCCGGCCGTCTTGACCGCGCTCTACTTGTTCAGGTTCGCGGATGGCCGCGTCAGGACGATGATTGTCGAGGCCAACTTCTACGGGCTCCTCGTCAACCTCGGGCTTCTTCCGACTCCGGGCCTCCAGGAGACTTGACCCAGGGGACCGGTACGCCGGCAACCACGGGCTGTCTTGATCTGCGACAGCCCGGGCTGAGTTATGTAGCAGCTGTTGATCTAGCCTGCCTGCCTGTGCTAGCGGTCGAACGCCTGGCCCGGCCCCGGGTTGCGAGGGCGTGCTGTCCGCGCATCCCCAGCGCAACCGGCGCAGCGGCCACTAACCCTACCGAACGGGTCGACCAGCCAACCTGTCGAGGCGTGTCCCCTGCCGCAGAGCGCGCATATGGCGGACGCAGTCAGGGTGGCCACGAACCGGCGCATGACGTCCCCGAGACCGGATCGTGGAGCAT
>DATNOD010000218.1:0-1621 GCA_035601515.1 Candidatus Eiseniibacteriota bacterium
TTGGTCGTCACCATGTCCGCGGCGGTGCTGGTGACCCTGGGCTGCGCCATGGTCATCTTCGTCGCCTTCCGCCGACAGGCGCCGCTGCTGCGGGTGCGGCAGCAGGCGATCGCGGCGATGTGCGGCCAGCGTGGTCTCGTACCGGGCGCGGCGCACGACGATTTCGCCATCCTCGGCAACTTCAACAATCGCCAGCTGACGAATTCGTTCTCATCCCCTGAGCATGGGCTCGCGGTCGCGGACTATATCCGCCCCACCGGCAAGAGCGTGGAGCTCTTCTCGCTGCTGGCGTTCACGGTCGCCGGATTGAACATGCCGTACGTGTCAGTAACCCGTCGCGGCCTGGGCATCCTTATGCTCGGAGGCCCTCCAAATCTCGAGCTCGAGTCCATCGACTTCGACCAACGGTTTACCGTCAGAGCCAAGGACCGGCGCAGCGCCGTAATGCTCCTGGACCCGGGCGTGATGCAGCTGCTGCTCGACTGCGCGGACGTGAATTTCGACATGGTCGGCGACAAGGCCCTTGCTTACATCAACCGCGCCCGCGAAGCGGCTCACAGAGCGAGCGAGCCGGTTGAGTTCGAAAGGCTGTTCACGTTCTGGGATGGCTTTGTCGCGAGAGTGCCAGAACTTCTGCGCAGCGAGTACGGCTCTACGGCCCAGTAAAACCGCCGCTTACGGCCGCAAGATCGGCCTCGCCGGTTTCAGCTCTTGATCTGCCCCAGCAGCCCCAGTAGCGCCGCTTGATCCGACGCGCCCAGGTCGGAGACGCCTGGAGCCGCCGACAGGACCGCTTCCACTTTGTGACGCAGCCGGCGCCCCGCCGGGGTCAGCGCCAGGTGCTTGACCCTGCGGTCGGTGGTGAGGTGCTGCCTCTCGATTAGTCCGCGTGCCTCGAGCCGATCGACAATGCCGGTCACGTTGGACGGATCGCAGTGGAGCTTGCCCGCGGCTTCGTTCATCGGCAGCGCGTCGCCGAGCTGCTTGAGGAGCATCGCCTGCGGAAGGGTGAGGTGGAGCTCAGCGAGCTTGGCGTCGTAGTGGCTCGACAGGGTCCGGCTCACGTCCATCAGGAGCCGGACGATCTCTTCCGGGTTGGTCGACTTCGCCATGGCGTCCTGAGTATAAGTTGACACATGGAATGCTGTCCAGTTACATTATTGAGGCTTCAACTAATTTCGGGAGAGAATACCCAAACATGGCCAGCAGCACCACCGACTTCGCCCGTCCCGCGTCTGAGGCAGCTCTCGAGGCACTGGCTGAGCGCCTGCGGGAACGAAACTTCGAGGTCGTGATCGTCGGGACCGCGGCCGAAGCGAAAGCAGCCGTCCTCGACCGCATTCCCGAGGGTGCAGAGGTCCACTCCGGCAAGTCCAAGACCCTCGAAGACATCGGGGTTTTCGGCGAGCTGATGGAAGGCGACACCTACGACTTCATCCGGAAGCGAACGATGAAGATGGACAGGAAGACCCAGATGCGCGAGATCACGAAGCTGGGCGCAACGCCCGACTACATGCTTGGCAGCGTGCATGCGGTGACAGAGGCCGGTCAATTGGTCGTCGTCTCCGCAAGCGGCAGCCAGATCGGCCCCTACGCAAGCGGGGCCCAGAAGCTGATCCTG
>DATNOD010000219.1:0-7569 GCA_035601515.1 Candidatus Eiseniibacteriota bacterium
TAGGCGCAGGCCCCAGTCGAGGTCGAGGCTGGGTTGTAGCTCACGCTCACGTTCGGCGTCACGGTCACGTTGCTCCCGGATGTCGTGAAGACGCTCACATAGTCGGCGCAGCCCTCGGCCTTGTGGAAGTCGTAGTTCACGCTCGTGACGTTCGTCCAGGTGATCTCCGCGCCCGAGTGGTGCATGCAGTAATTGGTATTCCCCACTCCGTTGTCGATGCATTCGACGGCCTTCCCCCACTGCTCGAAGGTGAGGATGCTCACGGTCATGGGGCCGGTCGACGTCGCCACCAGGTGATAGGTAAACGTGTCCGGGATGCCCCCCGCCAAATACCAGCTGGGGTTCTTCAAGACCTGGGCGACGTTCCAGATCGTGAGAGTCGGGTGCTCCAGCTCGGCCTTCACCGTCGCCAGCTCCCCGAGCGTGGCTGTGAGGTTGGTCTGGGTCGTGGCCAGCTGAGTCGCCACCGATTTGTTCTGCGCCTGCAGGGCCTTGTTCTCGCTGTTCAGCTGGTTGGCGTTGTTCTGGAACGTTGTGTCGTCGAGATAAAGGAGTGCAAGTCCTCCCGCGGTGAAGACGAGCGCGCCGACGAGCGCTGCCGTCCACATGCGCGGACCCAGGGGCCTCGAGACTCGCGGCGCACGGGGATCCGGCCGGCGGGGCACCGGCCACGGCGTAGCGTCGAACTCGGCGGCCGGAACGGGCTCGGGAGCCTCCGCCGCTAAGGCTGGCGCGGCCTCAGTCGCGGGCTCTGTCTCGGACATGGTTTCGTCCATGCTGGTCGCGGTCATCATCCCACCATCGACGCCGGATACGAAAGCGGAAGCTCAGACTTGTCCTGGCCGCGGCCATACGCCGAGCACGGACGCGATCGTGGACGCAGTTTCGGTTTGCGACGCAATGCTGTACGTGAACGTCTTGCCGTCGGGCTGAGTCGCCGGACCAGGCCCGCAATTGGCGCCACACGCCGCTTCCTCGATCAGGAATACCGTTCCCGAGCTGAGAAACGACGGAGTCGAGCGCTCATTGGGAAGCTGTCCGCCGGCGCGCCCGCCGTGTCCATACAGCCACACGCTCGGTAACCCATTCGAGTCGCGAACCGTGAAAGCGAGGTAGTCGTCACCGGCGTCGGCGCGCGGCCGGATCCAGGCGAACTGCTGGCCAAACGCCTGCGCGCGGTTGCCTGGCGCGCCGGTCGAATCCCAGACGTAGACCACCGCCGCGTTCGGCTGGCGGAAGTAGAGCTTGCTGGCGGTGCTGCCCCAGGTCGCCATGGTTGCGTTGGCCTGCATGAAGACGAGCCCTGATCGGCTCCAGACATCCAGGTGGTCGCCGCTCCCGGTGAAGGTCTGCTCGAAAGCGAAGTACGCGCCATCGGGCGAGAAACCGATGAAGGCGTCGTCCTCGTTGGGATTCACGCCGCGTCCCGGCACCGCGCCGAACGTCGACACAACCCGCTCACCGCCGCCGCTCAAGAGGTGGACAATGACCGCGGTCGCGTCCGAGGTCACATATACGAGAGTGCTGCTCTGGTCGGGACTCCACGAATGCAGGCCGTCCAAGAAGCCACCGCCGGTCCAGCTCGCGGCGAGCGCGCTGGTGCCGGTGAACATGTCGAGGGTTGCGATCACGCTCGATCCTGGCGTGCCAGGACTTCCCTGGGTGGCCGACCACGAGATCATTTGCTGGCTCACAAGCTGCGGCGTCCAGGAGCCCGTGATCGTGCAAATCGTGCGGGGATGGAGCGGGTCGGTGACGTCGGCGAGGGCCGGCTGAGTCGACCCCTGCATGGTGACCAGCGCCTCCTGCGCGGCGGGTCCGCCGGAGCAGCTTGCGTGCATGGCCGCCCAGGACGGGACGATGGCCGGACTTGCCAGCGGGCTCGGGCTGGGCGAGGCGGCCGGCGTGGGCGACTCGGTGGGGCTCGCGGTCGGCGATTCGCTCGCCAGAGCCGACGGGGATGGGCTGTGATGCGAAGTCCCGCCACCCGAGTTCGAGCAGCCGGCAACTGCGAACACGGCTATGACAGCCGCCAGCTTGATCCCCACGGGGAACTGGAACGACGCTTGGCGAGCGGACGTTACGGCTGGGAACCTCGCGGGCACGCCGTCCACAATAACCGCACCGGTTTTCGGCCTCAATGAGCGATGGGTTTACGGGATGAGGGCAGCATTGGGAGTCGCCGTGCTCCTTCTTTCGGCTTGTTTTGACACCCCTGTACCGCTGACGGCCGACGTGACTGCTTCAGCGACGCAGGCCGCGACCGTCGGCGGGCGCGCGCAGCTAGTCGTCAACGTGACGAACACCGGACCCGCGATCACGCACATCGGCCTCACCTTCATGTCCGCTGACCGGTGGTACGAGCGCCACACGGTGACGGACATGGGCACCTGCACCGTGGACGTCGACCATACGGCGTTTGACTGCGGCGACCTCGCCGCCGGAGCAAGGGCAACTTATTCGATCTCGGGCACCGCTACTGAGGTGGGCAGCTTTCACTACCAGCTGGCGGTGCGCGAGCTCGTCCGGCCGTTCAAGTATGTCAACGATCATTCGGATGGTGCGGACGTCCAGACCTGGGATGAAGTCGTCGCTCCCGCCTAAGTGAAGATCGTCATCACCGGCGGGAGCGGTCAGGTCGGCGGGATTCTGTCTCGTCATTTCCATGGACGCGGCGATGAAGTTGCGGTCATCGCGCGTCACCCTAAGCCGGCTCCATGGACGACCGTCGCGTGGGACGGATTGCGGGCTGGTGAATGGGGCAATCATCTGAACGGCGCGGATGTCGTCATCAACCTGGCCGGGCGCAGCGTCAACTGCCGCTACAACCAGGCCAACCGCCGCGAAATCATGGAGTCGCGAGTCGTCACCACGAGGGTGGTGGGGGAGGCGATCGCGAAGGCGTCGAATCCGCCGAAGCTCTGGATGAACGCCAGCACCGCGACCATCTACCGGCACGCGACGGACCGAGCGATGGACGAGGTCGACGGGGAGATCGGCGGCGGCGAAGCCGGCCTCCCATCATCGTGGCGGTTCAGCTACGACGTCGCCACGAGCTGGGAGCGCGCGTTCGCCGCATCCGAAACGCCGCGCACACGCAAGATCGCGTTGCGCAGCGCGATCGTCATGAGCCCGGACCGGGGCGGTGCGTTCGAGACGCTCCTGAACCTGGTCCGCTTCGGCTTCGGCGGCGCGGCCGGTTCCGGTCGTCAGTTCGTGTCCTGGATCCACGACGCGGACTTCGCCGCGGCGATCGACTTCCTGATCGCCAATCCAGATCTGGATGGATACATCAACGTCTCCTCGCCCCAGCCGCTGCCCAATCGGGATTTCATGGCCGGCTTGCGGCGAGCTTATGGAGCGCCGATCGGGCTGCCCGCAGCCGACTGGATGCTCGAGCTCGGCGCCTTCTTCCTGCGGACCGAAACCGAGCTCATTCTCAAGAGCCGCCGTGTCGAGCCGAGGCGGCTGCTCGAAGCCGGTTTCGAGTTCCGGTTCCCGGAGTGGGGCCGCGCAGCGACCGACCTGGTGCGACGCCGGAGAGCCCAGACCGATTAGTTTTAGGCGGCTGGTCAGTCCAAGGGTTAGAAGATGCCGATCAAGACCGCAACCTTGAAGGTGCCAGGCGCCGACCTCTACTACGAGGTCCGCGGGGCAGGTCCAGCCCTGGTGATGATGCCGGGCGGGCCTGCCGACGCCTGGGCTTTCAGAGACATAGCCGGCATCCTCGCTTCGAACTACACCGTTGTGACTTATGACCCGCGCGGCTTGTCGCACAGCAAGCTGGAGAGCCCTCTCGAGAAGGAGCTGATCGTCCAGGTTTTCGCGGATGACGTTCACCGGCTGCTGGCGGCGGTCGCTGGCAATGACAAGGGATTCGTGTTTGCGAGCAGCGGCGGCGCGACCATCAGCCTCGAGCTCGCGGCTCGCCATGCCGAAGAGCTCGACACGCTGGTCGTACACGAGCCGCCCTCGCCTTCGCTGCAGCCCGATCCCGATCACGTGTGGGCAGGTATGAAAGAGGTCGTGGAAACCTACCGCAAGGGCGATGCGGGGGCCGCCATGCAGAAGTTCGCGGCTTTAATCCGCCTTCGCGACCAGGGTCCGCCGCCCGCTCCAGAGGGCGAGCCGACGCCTGAGATGCGCGAGGCGATGGCTCAGATGCAACGGAATATGGACCTCTTCTTTACCGACTACATGGAGGCCATCGCCGACTACGAGCCCGACTTCGACGCGCTTAAGATCGCCTCATGCCGCATCGTTGCCGCTGTTGGTGACGAGTCGCGCGGAGAGCTGGCGCACGACGGCGGGCTTGGGTTGGCGAAGCGGCTGAAGACAAGAGCGGTGGTGTTTCCCGGAGCTCACGCCGGCTTCGACAGCCATTCGGCCAAGTTCGCGGTCAAACTTCGTGAAGTACTGGAGGGAGCATGAGCAAGGTTCGTGTCTTGGTAGGAACCCACAAGGGCGCGTTCGTGATGACTTCCGACGAGCGGCGTAAGGAATGGAAGGTCGAGGGGCCGCACTTCGCGGGTTGGGATGTTTACCACATGAACGGCTCGCCCGCCGATCCCGACCGGCTGTATGCCGCCCAGTCGCGCGGATGGTTCGGGCAGGTGATGCAGCGCTCCGACGACGGCGGCAAGACCTGGCAGCCTGCGGGCAACGAGTTCAAATACGACGGGTCGATCGGAACTCACAAGTGGTACGACAACACCGACCACCCATACGAGTTCCTGCGCGTCTGGCACCTGGAACCATCGCTCACAGACCCTGACACCGTCTATGCCGGCGTCGAGGACGCGGCGCTGTTCAAGTCCACCGACGGCGCGAAAACTTGGGAGGAGCTGCCCGGGATCCGCACTCAGAAATCGGCTCCGACGTGGGCGCCTGGCGCAGGCGGGCTGTGCCTGCACACGATCATCCTGGACCCGGTTCACGAGGATCGGATGTTCGCCGCGATCTCGTCGGCGGGCACGTTCCGAAGCGACGACGCCGGCAAGACATGGCGACCGATCAACAAGGGCCTGCGCTCGCAGTACATACCTGACCCCGACGCTGAAGTGGGCCACTGCGTGCACCACGTCGCGATGCACCCGAGCCGCCCCAACGTGCTCTTCATGCAGAAGCACTGGGATGTGATGCGCAGCGACGATGCCGGGGAATCATGGCATGAGATCAGCGGCAACCTGCCGACCGATTTCGGGTTCGCGATCGACGTCCACGCACACGAGCCAGACACCGTTTACGTGGTTCCGATCACGAGCGATTCGGATCACTTCGTACCTGAGGGCAAGCTGCGCGTGTATCGGAGCAAGACAGGCGGCAACGAATGGGAGGCGCTGACCAAAGGCCTGCCTCAGAAGGATTGCTACGTCAACGTGCTTCGCGACGCGATGGCGGTCGACTCACTCGATTCCTGCGGAATCTATTTCGGCACCACCGGTGGCCAGGTATACGTGTCGGCCGACGCCGGCGACAGCTGGAACGCGATCGTCCACGACTTTCCATCGGTGCTGTCGGTGCAGGTGCAGACGCTGGCGTGATCCGGATCGAGCTGCCGGCAAACCTGCGCACGCTCGCAGGTGTTGGGAGAGAAGTGCAGCTGCAGGTCGACGGGCCGGTGAGTCAGCGCTCGCTGCTCGATGCCCTCGAGGCTGAGTACCCGATGCTGCGGGGCACCATCCGGGACCAGACGACCAAGCGCCGCAGGGCGATGCTGAGGTTCTTCGCATGCGAGGAGGATCTGTCCGACGAGTCGCCGGATGCCCCCTTGCCGCAGGAGGTGGCGACGGGGCGCGAGCCGTACCTCATCATCGGGGCGATCGCCGGGGGCTGAACGCCTCCCGATAAACAAACCGACCGTCGGTCTATCATAATTGCGCCGTGGCTCGGACGGTCAACGCGACCCTTTACACGGTCCGCCGGGACGCCTTCCTCGACGTAGCCCAGCGCCTCATCCAGACCAAGGGCTATGAGGCCATGAGCGTCCAGGACCTGCTGGACGAGCTGGAGGCTTCGAAGGGCGCCTTCTACCACTACTTCGACTCCAAGCAGGCGTTGCTCGAGGCTGTCGTGGAGCGCTTCGCCGACGGGGCGATGGCCTCTCTGGCGCCAGTCTTGAACGATCCCGAGCTACTGGCGCTCACGAAGCTCGAGAAGGTCTTTGCCGGCATCGCCACTTTGAAGGCCGAGCAGAAGGACCTGATGCTGGCGATCATCAAGGTCTGGGACTCGGACGGCAATGCGATCGTCCGAGAGAAGGTTCGCCGCTTGTCTGAACGCATCATGGTGCCCCTCTTCTGCGCAGTCCTGCGGCAAGGTGTCGACGAGGGCACCCTCCTCGTCGACTCGCCAGACGAGACGGCGAGGGTCCTCGTATCCCTGATGCAAGGCTTCCAGCTGCAGGCCACCGATCTCTTCATTGCGCGGCAGGCCGGCAGCATCAGTTTCGAGGTCGTGCAGCGTGCTGTCGTGGCCAACACCGAGGCGTTCGAGCGGATTTTGGGAATTCCGAAAGGCTCGGTGAAGCTCACCGACGACGCGACCCTTCGTTTCTGGTTCGGCTAGGAGGAACGGGACATGGCGGCGATCATCGATGTGGAAGAGCTGACAAAGAGCTACGGCGGCAAGCGCGGCATCGCCGACGTCACGTTCCAGATCGACGAGGGCGACGTGTTCGGCTTCCTCGGACCGAATGGCGCGGGCAAGACGACGACCATCCGGGTGCTCATGGCGCTGCTGCGCGCTGATTCGGGCACAGCGCACATCGCCGGCTTGGACGTTTGGGAGAAGTCGCTGGACATCAAGCGCCTCATCGGCTACGTGCCCGGTGAGCCTTCACTCGACCCCAACCTGACCGGAGGGCAGATCCTGGAGTATTTCGCGAACCTGCGCGGCGGCGTCGACCGCGCATACCTGAAGAAGCTCATCGAGCGGATGGACCTCGACACCAGTCGCAAGTTCCGCCACTACTCGACAGGCAACAAGCGCAAGGTCGTGCTGATTCAGGCCTTCATGCATCGCCCGCGGCTGCTCATTCTGGACGAGCCCACGAGCGGTCTCGACCCGCTGAACCAGCAGGAGTTCGACGGCATGGTGAAAGAGACGCGCGAGGACGGCCGCACCGTGTTCCTGTCATCTCACGTCTTGAGCGAAGTCGAGAAGACCTGCACGCGAGTGGGCATCATTCGCGAAGGCCGCCTGGTGCGCATCGGCGGCGTGGCCGAGGTCAAGGCAATCAAGCGCTACGAGCTCACCATCTCGTTCGCCTCGACAGTGCCTGCCGATTCGTTCAGTTCGCTCGAGGGAGTGGAAAAGGTCGAGCAGCTGAACCAGGGCCAAGCCGTCCGGCTGACCGTGCAGGGCCCCGCCGACGCCGTGGTCAAGGCGGCGGCCCGGTACCCCGTCGTCTCGCTGACGAGCTATGAGCCGAGCCTCGAGGACATATTCCTTCGGTACTACGAGCGCGACGGCCGGGCCGAGGAGGAGGCAGCCGGTGTGGTTTAGAAGCATCTACCTCAAGACGGTCCGCGGCTTTCGGGTCCCGATCTTGGGCTGGGGCGTGGGACT
>DATNOD010000220.1:0-8081 GCA_035601515.1 Candidatus Eiseniibacteriota bacterium
CGGCAGCAGGAACACGGACGAGATCACGAGGAAAACGCCGCCCAGTCCCTGCGCGAAGTTGTGCGGCTCCGGACGATCCTGAACCGGACGCGGCTTGACGATGCCGCGCGGCTTCAGGACCTTGAAGTAGAACTGCTTGAACAGCGCCAGCTGCGGGGCGAACGTGCCCACCAGCAACACCACCGCAAGCAACGGGATCAAGACCAGCAGCGGCCTGTAGAAATAGCTGCCGATGAAAGCGACCAGCACGGACGCCACGATCCCGCTCTGGTTGACCTTGAGCGCCGAGTGGTCGACGGTTGTGAGCGCCATTACTTTTCGATGGGAACCCGAATCGAGCTTCCCCACTCCGTCCACGATCCGTCGTAGTTACGCACGTCGTCGTAGCCGAGCAGCTCCTTGAGCACGAACCACGTGTGAGCAGAGCGCTCGCCGATTCGGCAGTACGCGATGACCTCGCGGTCGGGCGAGATGCCCTTGCCGCCGTAGATCTCCTTCAGCTCTTCGGTGCTCTTGAAGGTGCCGTCGTCCGTGTTGACGGCGGTGCCCCACGGGATGCTGACCGCGGTCGGGATATGACCACCTCGCTGCGCACCCTCTTGCGGCAGGTTCTCCGGCGCCAGCAGCTCGCCCGAGTACTCCTTCGGCGAGCGGACGTCGACCAGGCCGGCCTTACCGAGCTTCGACTGCACGTGGTCCTTGTAAGCGCGGATGTCCTCGCGAGTCGAGCCCTGGAAGTGGTACGAGGTGGCGGGATAGCTCGGAACGTCGGTCGTGTACGGGCGTCCTTCCTTCTCCCACTTGACGCGGCCGCCATCGACAAGCTGGACCTTGTCGTGTCCGTAGTACTTCAACGCCCAGTACGCGTACGCGGCAAACCAGTTGTTGTTGTCGCCGTAGAGCACGATGTTGGTGTCGGCCGTGATGCCGCTTTTGCCGAGCAGCGCCGCCAGCTCTTCCCTGCCGGCGATGTCACGCTGGACCTGAGCCTGGAGGTCCTTCCTCCAGTTCCAGCCGACGGCGCCTTCGACGTGACCCTTCTCGTAGTTGCTGGGGTCTACGTCGACTTCGACCACGCGGACTCCGCTGTCCTTTCCATGGCCGGCGACCCACTCGGTCGAGACCAGTGGCTTTGTTGAAGTCGATGAGCTCAATTCCAAAACCTCCAAAAAAATGCAAATGACGAAACAGATTTGGCTTGACGAAAGTCGGGCTGAAAGGGCGCGCCCTCCCTGTCAAGGAGCTGGGCGCGAGCTCAGGCCCGGGGCCTAACTACAGAAGCAGGCCGGGTTGTGAACCAGACGTTGGGCAGGCCAGACGAGATCCTGCATGGTCACATCATTTTATGACAACCCACGGCAAGGCAGCCAGATTCCGCGCCGGCGCAGCCAGATTCAGGATGATAGGCGCGCTAATGCGAATCGATCTCATCAAGTACCAGGCCCTGGGCAACGACTACCTGGTGCTCGACCTCCCCGGACCTCTGGGCGAAGTGGTCCCGCTGCTCCCCATGCTGTGCGACCGCCACCGCGGGCTCGGCTCGGACGGTTTGCTGTCCTATGACCCGGCCGAGATGGCCGTCCGCATCTTCAACCCAGATACCTCCGAGGCGCAGAAGAGCGGCAACGGGCTGCGCATCGCCGCCGCGCATGCGGTCCTGGAGCACGGCGCCGGCGACGACTTCGAGCTCCGCACCGTCGGCCGCGCCAACCCGGTCCATGTGCTCGAGCGCAACGGCGCCGAGGTCACGACGCAGCTCGACATCGGCCGGGCGTCGTTCCGTGCCGCAGACCTTCCGGCCCGTTTCGAAGGCGAGCCGGATCGAGTCCACATCGATACGCCTGCCGGACGCGTCGAGGCGATGCTGGTCTCGGTCGGCAATCCTCACTGCGTGGTGTTCGGTGAGCCCGCGACCATGGCCCGCTGCCTGGAGCTTGGGCCGCTGCTCGAAACCAACGCAGCATTTCCCGAGCGCACGAACGTGCAACTTTTCGAGGTCATCGACAGTGGTCACGTTCGAATCGAAATCTGGGAGCGCGGCGCCGGCTACACGCTGGCTTCAGGCACGAGCGCGAGCGCGGTGGCGGCCGCTTGCATGCGGGCCGGATTGGTCGGCGACAAGGTCACGGTCCAGATGCCAGGCGGCAACCTCGAGGTCCGAAGAGACAAGTCGGGCAACCTGGTGCAGTCGGGCCCGGCGCGCAGGGTCTTCCGAGCGAGCGTGGACCTCGCGGATTTCAGCTAGGGCTCAAGAAGGCACGCACCGTGTCGGCGAGGCGGACGGGGTCCACCACGCGGACCACTCCTGGAGCCGTCTTGATTATTCCGGCAGCTCGCAATCCCTTCATCGCTCGACTCACGACCTCGCGCGAGGAGCCGATGGAGGCCGCGAGGTCGGCCTGAGTCACCATCGCGTCCAGCCGCCCCATAGCGAGCTGCGATTGACAGGCGCGTTCCAACAGGTCGTACGCCAGCCGCTGCCGGATATTGCCTAGGCTGCGGAGCGCAACGAGCCTGTGTGCGTTTCGTACCAGAGTTGCCAGCTGTGTCGCGACAGCAGTCATCACTTGAATCTCTCGTGTTGCGACGCTTCGCACCGTCTCCACGTCGAGATCGGTGACGGTGGCTTTGATGACAGTCTGCGCGCCTACCCACGGCGGTTCGCTGACAACCATTGAGGTTCCCACGACCTCGTGCGTGCGCAAGAACGCGACGGTGGCCTGCCGCCCGTCGGGAACGGTCCGGAATATGCGGACCAACCCGCGCTCGATCAGGATCACGCGTGGCAGGTCACTCTCACCGAAAAGAAGCGTGCCGGCCGGGTACACGATCCGCGTCGACTTCGCCAGCACCCGGCGCCGGTTCGCCTCGCTCATGAACGACATGAAGTCGATGTTTTCGTCTGCGGCGCGCGCTCTCACCGCCACAGGGCGATTATCTCCCTGATTGATTCGATAAGCAGAAGCGATTAACGGGAGGCGGCGGCCAGCCTCGTCACAGTTTCAGGGAGCTCAGCCAGACCGGAAACCACGGCGTCCGCAAGAGCGGGATCGTCCTTCTCGCCCTGGCGGTTGACCCAGATCCGCCGGATGCCGAGCTCGGCCGCCGGCCTGATGTCGTGGTAGTAGCTCTGCGCGACGTGAATCCACGCGTTTGCCGAGCCTCCGAACACCGACTCGAATCGTTGGAAATGCGCGTGGTCGGGCTTGTAGGCGGAGACGTCCTCGGCCGTGACGACGGCGTCAAATGGTTCCGGCAGCCGGCGCTCGGTGAGCGCGATGAGGTCGCGATCGCAGTTGGTCAGCAGGGCCAGCTTCCATCCGTCGGCGTGGAGTGCACGCAGGGCCGGACCGACGTCTGGAAAAACAGGCCAGTGGGGAATGGTCGAGGTGAGCGCGGTGGCGTCGTCGTGCTTGAGGTCGAGCTTGAGTGATGCCGCCGCGCGGCGCAGCGTCTCCGCCAGCACCACGCGGTAGCGGCGAAACGGCTTCTCCTTCTCGACCTCAGCCTCGATCTCGATGTAGGCGCCGAGCACATCGGCGCCGCGGCCCGGGAACAGCAGCTCCCCGGTCGTGCCGATGCCGTGACGCCAATCGACGAGCGTCCCGAAGCAGTCGAATGTCAGCCACCGAGTGGCCACTCGCGACCTACTGGCCGGCCGCTCGAAACGCGACAGTCTTCTTGGCGGCCTGGTCGATCTCCTCAGGAGTCAACAACACGATCGTCTCCGTTCTCACGGTGCCTGTAGCCGCGATGGCCATCGAGAATGCGGCCGCGGTCACGTTGTCCGGCGCGTCGACGATGCCGACGACATCGTTCTTGCCAAAGCTGAAGTAGAACGCCTCGAGCTTGCCACCGAGCGCTTTCGTCGCGGCGTCCACCGCAGCTCGCCGGCTCGACCCGCCCTCTTTGAGGACCCCTTTGATGCCATCCACCGAGTAGCTGCCGTGGATCATGTACTTGGCCATTCCATTGCCTCCTCGAACTGACGGATGGACGGTTACCCGAATCTCACCCCGCCTTGGGCAGATACTCCTGGATCGCGTGAGCCAGGTGCTGCATGCTCATCGACTGCAGCCAGACACGTCCCGGCCCCGTGAGCGAGGCAAGGAAGAGGCCGCTGCCGCCGAAGAACGCGTTCTGGATTCCGGGCACGGTGGTGATGTTGAACTGAACCGATTCCTGGTACATGCCGACGTGGCCCGGATGCACACGTAGGGTGTTGCCCGGCTGCAGGTCGTAGGTCACCACTTCGCCGTTCAGCTCGACCCAGGCTTGGCCCTGTCCCTGGAGACGCTGCATCCGGAATCCGGTGCCGCCGAAAACGCCCGCGCCTAACCGCTGCTGGAAGCCGATCGAAAACTGGACGCCGATGGTGGCGCACATGAAACCGTGGCGGTGAACCATGTAGCCCTGGCCCGGGGCGATCTCCGTGGGCAGGATCTGTCCGGGCAGCTTGGCCGCAAATGCCAGCAGCCCAGGCCCGCCCAGGGCGGTGTACTCGGTCATGAAGAGCGTGCCGCCGGCGACCGCTCGTCCGAGCGCGCCCATGAAGCCGCCCTGCTGCCCACCGGCCGAAGTCGACGTTTGCATCTGCATCGCCATCGACATCCAGGCCAGCTGGCCAGACTCGGCGAAAACCTTCTCGTTGGGCTGCATGCTCAGCTCGAGGACGGGCATGACGGTTCCGACGATCTTTGGCTCCATGTGGCCTCCTGATGGATGGAAACGGCCGCGGGCGCGACCACTCTATCAGGAGCCTGAGCCGCCTCCCGCATGGTGCACGTGCTCGAGCGTGTGGCGGTGGACCGACTTCCGGCCAGGCGTCCGCGAGCACGTCTCGCAGACCCCGACCACCAGTACTTCTGTGTGCAGCGGCTTGAATTTGTGGGTGCCTTCGAGATGCGTTTCCAAAGCGTCAACGAGCTCTTCCTCGATGTGCAGGACGCCGCCGCAAAGCTGGCACACCGCGTGGTGATGGTCGCCGGTCGCGAGCTCGTAGTGCGTCGGTCCGTCGCCGAGGTGCGCTGCGTAGACGGAGCCAGATGCGGTCAGCGCCTCCAGCGAGCGGTAGACGGTGCTGCGCGGAAAGCGTGGCTGCGTCGTATGGAGCTCGGCCGTGATCTCGTCGGCGGTGCAGTGACCACCGAGCCGCACGATGGCGTTGTAGACCATCGTTCGCTGAGCGGTCCGCCGCATTCCCGGCGCGAGCATTCCTCCCCGCCCCGCGGGGAGGTCGGCGCGGCCGCTGTGCGGCCCCGGCGGGTGAGGGGAATCACTCATCAACGAGCGACCTGGCGGAGAGATCTGTCTGCGGTGGTGAGCAGCCGGCACCCGTCCGCTTCGACGACGACGTCATCCTCGATCCTGACGCCGCCCCAACCCGCGATGTAAACGCCTGGCTCGACCGTGAACACCATCCCGACCTCGAGCTTCGTGGTCGAGCCAGGGTCCAGCGACGGATCCTCGTGCGTCTCGAGCCCGAGCCCGTGGCCGGTGCGGTGGAAAAACTGATCGCCCAAACCCTCCGCCTCAATGACCTGGCGAGCTGCCCAATCGACATCGCCGGTGGTGGCTCCGGCCCGCACCGCACGAATCGCGGCGTCGTGAGCGGCAAGGACGAGGGCGTGGATCTGGCGCTGGCGCACATCCGGCCCGCCGACAACTGCCACCCGGGTCGTGTCGGCCCGGTAGCCGTGATAAGCCGCACCGAAGTCGAGCAGCACCAGGTCGCCGGCACCGATATGGCGCCCCGAGGGCCGGCCGTGCGGCAGAGCCGAGTTGGGGCCGGACAGCACCAGCGTTTCGAAAGCGAGGGTGCCGCCGGCGGCGCCGATCGACGCCCCCAGGGCGACCGCGATCTCGAGCTCTGTCTTGCCCTCGTGGATCCATTCGAGTATCTCTGCGGTGGCGTTGTCCGTGATGACCGCGGCCCGCTGCAGCTTCTCCAGCTCGGCGGGCGACTTGGTCCGGCGCAGCCGACGAATCTCGGGTGCAACGTCGACCAGGTCGTGGCTGCCCAATCGTTCGCGAAGCGCCTCGGCGGCGGCGACGGTAAGGTGCTCTTTCTCGACCCCCAGCCGCGAGGTGCCGTGCAGCGAGCGATGCACGAGACGGTATGGATCCTCGCCATCTCGCCACGAAACGATGTCTGCGCTTGTCTTTGCCCGTTCCGCGTTCTCGACCTCGATCGCCGGGACGATCAGCGTCGCGCGGTCACCCTTGACCGCCAGCGCCATGAGCCGCTCGTAAGGCTCCGCGTGCACGCCGGTCAAGTACTCGATCGACACCGGACGGGTAACGTATGCGGCCTCGACGTCGGAGCTCGCCATCCATGAGCGCAGGTCGTCCAAGCGGGTGGCCGCCGGGGTTTCAGTCGACGCCAACGATCCTCACCCGGTACGCGCCGTTGGGCGTCCTGATCTCGACCTCCTCGCCGACTCGGTGTCCGATGAGGGCCTTGCCGAGCGCCGATTCGTAACTCACTCGCCCGCTCTTGGGGTCGGCCTCCGCCGGCCCGACGATGCGGTACATCTCCTCGCCCTCGCCATCCTCCTGGAAGCGCACGGTGCTTCCCATCGCGACCACGCCGTTGCTCTTTCTCGACTCGATGAGGACGTGGTTCTTCACGACCGCCTCGAGCTCGTTGATCCTCGCCTCCATCATTCCTTGCTCGTTTTTGGCCGCGTGGTATTCGAAGTTCTCCGACAGGTCGCCGAACTCTCGCGCGGCCTTGATCTTGGCCACGATGGCGGGTCGCTTGACGGAGGTCAGCTCGCGGAGCTCGGCCTTGACCGCCTCGAGGCCTTCCGGGGTGATGTGAACGTCACTGGTCATCATCCCGAGTCTAAACGTCGGCGGCTTCCCTGAAGTCTCGCCAAGAGTGGCGCGACCCGGGGTCCTGTCATATAGAGTCGGGCCATGAAAAGGCTGTTTCTGACCGTCGTGATGCTCCTCATGGGTATGGCGCTGGTCGGCGGGGCCGCGGTTTCTCTTGTCGGCACCGCCCTCGTTCCCCTTGACCAGCAGGTCGGCACCCACGCATCGGCCGCCGGGGCCGTATTAGGGATCGGCTTGATGGCCGCCGCTGTCAACCCGGCGGGCAACATCGGCTGGGTCCGGGCGGGGATCCTCTACGGCATCGTCGTCTTCGGCTTCGAGATCGGCTCCCACTTCCTGCTCGGCGCCCCCTTCAACATCGGGCCGGTCGTGTTCGGCCTCGCGTGTGCTTTGCTCCTGGTGGCGCTTTACCCGGAGCGGAAGAACCTCGTACCCCCGACCACCAGCCTGCCGATGATGGCGCCCAGGAAGGAGAAGGCGACTACGCCTCCTCCGCCCGCCGCCCCGGCGCCGACCACGACCACCGAATCGGGAGCCTAGACCGGCACTAACCCTTCGGGACCATCCCCTGGACTTCGGTCATATACCTGCGCTGCAAGAGAAACGACGCGCCGTAGACTGCCGCGCCGAGCGCGGTTCCGACGAGGATCGCCAGCGCGGCGTGAACAACCTGGTTGGGAATCGGCGATAGCGCCACTGCATCGTCGCCGATGACGGCCGCGAGCGCGAGCGCAATCGGCGTGATCAATGGCAACTGCTGAAGCCGCTTCATGACCGCCGGGACCGCCGGCTCCACCCGCGGAACGACGCGTTGTCCCATCACACCGACTGAACGCACGTGCCGGAGGTTCGGGGTAACGGTGAGGACGACGTTGACCTGGTTTCCCGGCACTTGCTTCAGTCGTGCAGGCGGCACCAGGAACTGCTCGACGCCGCCGCGCGTCTGCACCATCAGCATGCCGAGGCCCATGGACGTGCTCACAGAGCTGGCCCCAACGAGCTGGCCCTGGACGAGGCGGCCCTCCGCCTTGCGGTCCTTAAGCGCCAGCCGAAAGCCCGGCGCGATGAAGCTAGCGAGCAACGCGACGGGCAGCACCCATGCGACGGAAGCCGCTATCGCGTCCGGCCATCCGTAGACGGTCGGCACGAAGATGAGGATCGCCGCGATGACCAGGAGACAGACGACGGCGACACCGATGGCGATGTAACCGATGCGGATGACCTGGTCGGGCGCATAGCCC